>NZ_CP119421.1:1516250-1832500 GCF_030506305.1 Porifericola rhodea
TGATAAGCTTTGCTTTGGGTGCTTAGGTAGTATTGAAACAAACCTTTGTTTTCAGCCATATTTTCAGTAGACTGAGACAGTAGTTTTTCCAGTTTAGCTGTCTGGTGGGCCAGCAGTAACACTTCGGGTGAGCTTAGCTCACGATCAAAGACCATAATTTCATCTAGCGCCCCATTGCCAAAGCCCTTCTCATTATCTCTGGTACCTAGCCTCAGATAACGATTAGAGCCAAACTGCGAAATAATAGGCAGGCTGCTCTGATATAGGTTATCTCTTTTTACTTCTACATCTACTGCTTCCCCATCCAGGTATATACTGATACCAGAGGCGCTACTGGAACCATCATAGCTAATAGCCACTTGCTGCCATTCGTCAAATCTGACTGGCTTTTGGCTTATCAGCTGAATTGCATTGTACGGAAACTCATGCGACAGACGAAACTCCAGTTTGTCGCCACTAATGAGCACTTCATAACCCCTGTACCCTCCATAGTAACCGCTGGAGTATGAAAGTACTCCAGCATAATCTTTTACTTTTGGAGTTTTCATCCAGAAACTTATGGTAAAAGGGTCAGAGCGTTCAAATTCCTGAAGGTCCAGTCCCGCGCCATCAATTCCATTAAAAAGGCTTGCCTTACCTACTACCCCTTCCGTTTCGTCTATGTGCTCCAGTTTGGTATGACCTCTCTTACCCATTGGGTAATGCGCAATAAGTCCTTTTGGCTTTTGAGTTTTGAGTAAAGCTGTCTGATTATTTTGCTGTAACCACTTGGTAAATGATGTCTTCTCACCGGCTTTAACATCTGCCAGCTTCTGCTCCTGCTCCAGTATTTTAGATTTCAGGAATGCTAATTGTGCCTCGGTTTCTTCATTGGTAAGCAACAGAGCAGGGCCCGGAGCTTCTCCTCCATCGCGAGGTGGGCGACCTACCTCATCCGTATTATTAAAAAAGGCAAACATTTTATAGTAGCTTTCCTGAGAGATGGGATCGTACTTATGATCATGGCAACGAGCACACTCCATGGTAAGCCCAATAAAAGCTTTTCCTAAAGTGTTGGTACGGTCGGCTACATATTCTACCCTGTATTCTTCTTCTATAATTCCTCCTTCTACATTTTGTACATGATTACGGTTGAAGCCCGTAGCCATAATTTGCTCCTGGGTAGCATTTGGTAAAAGGTCTCCGGCAATTTGCCAGCTTACAAACTTATCGTAAGGCAGATTGCGGTTAAAAGCACTAATCACCCAGTCACGCCAGGGCCACATATAGCGAAACTGATCGTCCTGATAGCCGTGTGTATCGGCATAACGGGAAATTTCCATCCACTGTGAAGCCATTCGCTCTCCGTAGTGAGGAGAAGCCAGTAAGCGGTCCACCAGCTTCTCATAAGCATTTTCAGAGGTGTCGTTTAAAAAATAATCTATCTCTTCAGGGCTGGGAGGAAGGCCGGTAAGATCAAAGCTTAGTCGGCGGATAAGTGTTTCTTTAGAAGCTTCAGGGCTTAAGTTCAGGCTTTCACGCGCCAGGCGTCTCATCACAAAGTGGTCTATTTCATTGTTAGCCTGGTCTGCCTCAGCAACCTCCGGTACCTCCTGTTTGTCAGGCTTAATAAAAGACCAGTGTTTTTTGTAGGCAGCCCCTTCTTCTATCCAGCGTGTGAGTATAGCGATTTCATACTCACTTAGTTGTAAGTTTGACTCCGGTGGCGGCATTTTAAGCTCGGGATCGTCGCTAACCATTCGGATGTAGACCTCACTATCTTCTGCATACCCCGGTACTATCGCATGCCGATCTTTATTTTCTTTCAGGGCAGCATATGCCCCCTCTTCCGTATCCAGGCGCAGACCTGCCTCCTGCGTATTTTTATCAGGGCCATGGCAGGCATAGCAGCGATCAGAAAGGATGGGCTTTACATGAAAGTTGAAGTCAATCTGCTGGGGTAGCTGTGCTTCTACTTCCGGAGAAAACTTTACCTGCTCCGGGCCGCAGGCAAAAAGACAGAGTAACAAAAAGGTATAGACTATGCCTAGGTTTTTCATAAGACAGGTTCTTAGCAATATTGAGTGTATAAGTTAAAAAACTATATACTATTTTGCATGAGCGGCACCTATATTAGGCAAAAGCTATAATCATTTCGTTAAAATCGTATCACTACATCATTAAACCTACTTACCCATTTAGCTTGCCTGAGCACTTGCTGAAATATTCTTTCTCTTAAGACTAACTGTATGTTAAAAGCTTACCTAGAGTTTCTGGCATCCCTCAAACTTGATAATCGTTTGCGTAGCATTCGCTGCCTGGAAGAAGACCTGAGAGGAGAGCTTAACCCGGCTTGCCTGCTGGATGAGCTTTTCTTTGAGAAAAAACAGTGGGTAGATTTTGAGACATTCTACGATATGTATCTGGAGGCTAAGCTAGAGCAACTTCAAGTCCGCTTTCAGGATAAAAAACAGCAAGATCTACTAAAAGGCTTAAAGGCGAGGCTATATCGTACGCAGTGCGGTATATTAACGGAGTATCAGGCTTTTCTGGCTGCCAGGCTGGTTTTTGGTGAGCAGTATGTTCACCGAAGTATTGCCCAGGACAAAAGAGGGGTTGACTTTAGCATTTGGCATCAGCAAAAAACTTATCACGTGCACATTTTTGTAGATAGCAGCAGGGCATGGTACTACCGCCAGTACAAAAGTGAATTTAAAAACGTAGAACAGTCGGCAGGAATCCACATCAACTTTCCTTATGCCCTTGCTCCCGGCAAGCTCAACTCACTATACTACCTGCCCAATGGCTTTGGTGTATATACACCCGCCTACCTCCATTATTTACATACAGAGCTTTATTCAGGGAAATTATTGAAGAATCAGGTCTGCGGAGTAAAAGAGGATGGTTTCATATACCGGAGTATTTCTTAACTTGTCGCCTGAAATTGCGAAAGCAGCATGAGTGAGCCTTATACCTTATACCTGGACAACTGCTACGGCCTTAGCCAGGTGGCCGATGAAAGTGTAGATGCGCTGGTTACTGACCCTCCTTACGGCATTGGTTTTCAGACCCATGCCTGGGATCGTAACTTACCTGACCCACAAATCTGGAACGACTGTCTGCGGGTGCTGAAACCCGGAGCTTTTGGGCTTATCTTTTCTTCTGTGCGTTTGATGCACAGGCTGATGGTAGCAGTAGAAGATCGGGGTTTTCTAATAAAAGATGTGTTGTTCTGGGCTTTTCTTAATGGTATGCCTAAAAGTAGAAATGTTGGATTGTCTATTGATCGTAGCCTGGGGGTAGAGAGTGAAGTGGATGGCTATTATCAATATGTGCAGGGGTATAAAAAAGGCGGTGCCGACAGTTACACCATTAGCGAGAAAAAGGCAAGGTGCAAGCCTGCTTCTGAAGAAGGTAAGCGATATAATGGTGCAGGTTTGGGTGTAAAACCCGCATATGAGCCTATCATCCTTATCCAAAAGCCTCTGGATACAAACTGCAATGTGGCTGAGAATATTATTAAGCATGGTACAGGAGCCCTCAACCTGGAAGAGACAAGGCTGCCTTTTGAAAAAGGAGAAGCTGGTAAGATAGGCCATAACCCTCACCCCAAAGGGAGAGTGCCCGCTAATATTATCCGTACAGAAGCCTGGGATGATGGCTATGATAAGTTTTTTCTGGTACCTAAAGTTAGACAGCACGCAGAGGACTTTAACAAACACCCTACCCTTAAGCCCGTACAACTCATGCAACATTTGGTAAAACTGGTAAGCTTTGAAGGGCAGCTCGTGCTAGATCCTTTTATGGGTAGTGGTAGTACCGGAATTGCCTGCCAGCAACTAGAGCGCAGATTCTTAGGCTACGAGTCTAATGAAGAATATTATAGAGTAGCTCAGAAAAGACTGGATATGGCTGAACCATTATCTCCTAACGAAAAGAAAGCCTAAAGCTGTATTCATCAACCTACTCTACCTTCTAAAAGAAAGTATGGGATGAGTCTATCTGTAAGCCTGGGCAAATATTTTCTGGTGACGCAGCCATGTTTAACCAGTTTTTCCACTATTTAACCAGCTTAAATTGGTTTGAAACTGTCTCTACTCCTCCATGCCAAGTCATCTTTGATAACCTGCTCTCTAGCACTCACAACAAGGTTCGCAAATCTCATATCGGTTTTTGCATAAGATTTAATTCTATAAAACAGAAGCAGCTAGTTTTAGATATTAGGTTATTTACTGAAAGTACACAAAAAAACCTCTGCTTACGCAGAGGTATATTAATTTACCAGACAATACTAAATTTATAAAAACTCTTTCACTGCTTCGCTTAGGTCGTAAATTTTGTTATTCAGCTGTTTTTCTAAGATACTACTTCCCGCAGCTGAGCGATAACCTCCTGCACAGTGTACCACTACAGGCTTATCGGTCTGTATTTCATTTGCTCTTTCCCTGAGCTCATATAGTGGGATGCTTTGTGCATTATCAAAGAGTTTTTCTCCTTCGGACACATTACGGATATCTACCACATGATAGGCCTGGGGGTTCTGTTTAAAGTCGTCCAGATTAAACTCAGCACTTTTTTCTGTCAGATCTTCTTTAACGACTACAGCTCCTTTGATTTGCTGCTCATAACCAATTTTAGCTGCCTTACGAATGAGTTCTTCTAACTCGTTTTCGCTTTCTGCAAGCAAGTAATAAGCCTCTTCGGGCTTTACAATTGAGCCGAGCCAGGTTTCAAACTTTGCTCCATTCATTATATTGATAGCACCAGATGGGTGACCTTCTTTGAACTTCTCTTGTGGACGGCTATCTACTACAAGAGTTCCTTTCTCTATTTGCTCCACCTGCTTTAAACGCGGAACAGCTTTAATGCTATCTTCTAGAGCCTGCGCACCTTTTCGGTTTACTTCTACATCGTAAGGGAAATAATGAGGTACAAAAGGTTGACCTTCCAGTAAGGCTTCTACAAAAGCTGCTTCTTCTTTAATCTGAAATGCCCAGTTGTCTTCTTTCTCTCTTCCAATTGTACTGGATTTATCTGTGCTCATATTTTTTCCACATAACGAACCTGCTCCGTGGGCCGGATACACAATTATGTTTTCATCTAATGGCTTGTAGACCTCATTAATAGTACGAAACATTTTACCGGCCAGCACTTTTCGCTGAGCTTTAGTTTTGCCTGCACCTTCTCTTAGATCAGGACGACCTACATCGCCCACAAATAAGGAGTCACCTGTAAATATGGCATAGGGCTTGTTTTCTTCATCATACAGCAAATAAGAGCTATGGTCAGGAGAGTGTCCAGGAGAATAGAGCGCCTTAATTCTAAGCTTACCCAGCTGTAATTCTTCTCCGTCTTGCAAGATACGATGCGGATAATCTGCTCCCATGTCCGCATTAATATATATTGTAGCTCCTAATTGTTCGTGAAGTTCTTTATGAGAACTGACAAAATCCGCATGAGGATGGGTTTCCAGTACCGCTACTATTTTAGCATTGTTTTGTTGTGCAAAGTCCTGATAGGGCTTTGGGTTTCTTGCCGGGTCTACTACTGCTACCTTTCCTTCACTTATAATTGCATAGGAGGCATGAGCCAGTCCTTCATCATAAAATTGCTTAACTTTCATATCTTCAGTAATTCTTGATTTAACATTTCTATTACTATTAAAAACGCAACACATGAAAATATGTTCATGTGTTTCTTTATAAATTTATTTAATACTACAAACTCACTTACAGGCATTGCATATGTTTGGTTTGCATCAGACACAAAAAAACCCGATGTGGTATGCATCGGGTTAAATGTTTTTATAGTAAAACAAAATCAGCCTTTGAGTAAATGACTTTTAAGGGCCTCTAAATCCGCTGGAATAAGAGTAGCGTTCTTTTCTGACTGCATGATAGCCTGAAGGCTTTCTGGCATTTTTACAGATTCGCCTATCGTATCCTCTACAGTATCTACAAATTTAGCCGGGTGGGCAGTAGCCAGAATTACGCCATAAGAATCTTCTTTTTGCTGAGCCTGATAATCTTTCAGTCCTAAATAGCCTACTGCTGTATGCGGGCACATGGTATAGCCGTAGTATTTGTCAAAAACTTCTTTTATAGCTTCTGTTGTTTGTTTATCGGTATAGCGTGCACCGCTAATGTCTTGCTGTATATTATTTAGCAATTCTGTTTCACTAGCTGCTGGCCTGGTCTGGTAGAAAGCCTGTAAACGAGCAAAATTGCTAGGATTACCTACGTCCATAGCATTAGAAAGAGTCTGCAACGAAGGCTTAGGCTCAAAAGCACCACCCTCTAAATATTTAGGTACAATATCATTAACGTTGGTAGAGGCTACAATATGTTGTATAGGTAAACCTAAACGCTTGGCAATAAGACCTCCGCATAGATTTCCGAAGTTACCACTGGGTACCGCAAAAACTAATTTTTTATTGGCATCAAATGAAAGTTGCCTTTTTAGCTGTGCATAAGCATTGAAGTAATAGAAAGATTGCGGAATTAGGCGACTAATATTGATTGAATTAGCAGAAGACAGCTTCAGCCTGGCACGTAGATCTTTATCTAAAAAAGCCTCTTTTACCATTCGCTGGCAGTCATCAAAAGTACCTTCTACTTCCAGCGCCTCTACATTATTGCCTACTGTGGTCAACTGCTTCTCCTGCAGTTCACTGACTTTACCTTTAGGGTAGAGCAGCGTAACTTTGATACCTGCTACGTTAAGAAAACCCTGGGCTACCGCCCCACCAGTATCCCCAGAAGTAGCTACCAATATATGAATTTCTTCATCGGAAGGGCTTTCCTGCAAAAACCATGACATGGTACGGGCCATAAAGCGTGCACCAAAATCTTTAAAAGCCAGCGTAGGTCCGTGAAAAAGTTCTAGTACAAACTTCTCATCATCTAGTTTGGCAAGCGGTGCTGGAAAATTTACTGCATCGTCTATAATGTCTCTCAACTTAACGGCAGGAATCTCTTCGTTGAGCAAGGCATCGGCTACTTCAAAAGCAATCTCCTGAAAGGTGAGATTCTCTATATTTTCAAAAAAACTGTCTTTGAGTTCAGGAAAATATTCAGGCATGTATAAACCTTTATCTTCGGGCAAGCTATTGAAAAGTGCCTCCTGAAAACTTACTTTATTGCTACGCTGCTGATCGTTGGTACTATATAAATGCATGAGAAAAAGTACAGGTTGATGAATGTAAGAGTGAGTATATTAATTGTCTGCTTAATTAGTCAACTACCCGAGGGCCATCTCGGTTGATAGGCGACACATAAACTTCGCTATCAATATTGAGCATTCCGAAGGCATTTTGCATCTTTCGCCCTACCTCTATGGCAGTTTCTTCATCTTTACTTAAAGCGAAGACTGACGGACCTGAACCAGAAATACCACAGCCTAAAGCCCCAGCACGCATAGCGCTATACTTTACACTGTCGAAGCCTGGAATCAGGATAGAGCGAATAGGCTCGATAATTACGTCCTGCATGGATCGGCCAATAAGATCATAATCGCACTGCCAAAGTCCGGCAACCAGGCCGGCGGTATTTCCCCACTGTATGGTCGCATCTTTAAGAGAAATCTGCTTGCGTAAAATACTACGTGCATCGCGAGTTTGTACCTCTACCTGTGGATGAATAACCGTTACCCATAACGATAAAGGAGTGGGTATAGAGATTACATCCAGTGGCTCGTAGCTCCTTACCAGTACAAAGCCTCCAATAAGCGCGGGAGCTACATTATCGGCATGGGCAGAGCCACAAGCCAGCCTTTCTCCTTCCATCGCGTAAGGTAAAAGTCCTTTGCGCTCAGGGATTGCTTTTTCTGGCTCATGCCTTACCAATAGTTCGTTAATCGCATGTAAGCCGGCAACGGCACTCGCCGCGCTAGAACCCAGCCCACTGCCTAAAGGCATATTTTTATAAAGGGTAATACTGGCTCCGTACTTTGAGTCCACATCTTTTAGAAGTTGTTGCACAACCAGACTAACTGTATTTTTATCAGGATCCAGGGGCAGTTTACCTTCATCACCGATAATTTTTTCTATCTCTACTACTCCTCGTTTATCGGTTAGACGCATTACCACCTCATCACCAGGTTGCTCTATGGCAAACCCCATGATATCAAATCCACAGGCTACATTGGCTACGGTAGCCGGGGCAAACACGCGTATGCTTTTTTCCAAGATTATGAGTAATTATTTAGAAGATAGATTGGAGGAGTTATAACAAACTCAGTCATTTTCTATCCATTTGACAAGCAAGTTGCAAAAATAGTGAATTATCGCAAAATAATTCATGCTAAAGCCTGATGCGCTGTATGAGCGGGTAAAGGGCTTGCTTTTAAGTTTAAGCTAAAAATTGTAAATAACTACCACATCACTTTGGAAAGAAAATATTTACTTTCTTAATAGAGCAGCAACAATAGCAAACTTTCTGCTTATTACTAAAACCTATGAGTGCTATGGCAAATATGGGGACATCTTAAGGAAGGCAATTACGCGGAAAGCACAAAAAAACCGATATCCGTAAAACAGATACCGGTTCCACTAATAATCACTCTATTCAAAAATCCTATTTTAGTTTCTTAAAGGTTTACCTCCCTGTAGAAGGGACTGTATACGCTCCAGCGTTTTCTTTTCTCCAGTTAGCGACAAGAAAGCTTCACGCTCCAGATCTAGCAGATATTGCTCAGATACATGCTGAGGGTAAGAAAGCTCACCTCCGCACATCACATAGGCAATTTTTTCCGCAATTTTTTTGTCATGGTCAGAGATATAATGCCCCTGATGCATGCCATAGATACCTGCCAGGAACAAAGCGATACCCGGCTTACCTTGCACTTTAATATCTTTTCGCTGCACTGGCTGTGAGTAGCCCTGCTCTGCCATTGCCAGTACGGCATCTTTAGCATCAGCAATCAGCCGGTTTTTATTCATCGTTACCAAGTCACGATCACGAAGAATATGCATATCAAAAGCCTCACGTGCAGAGGTAGCCACTTTAGCAGTAGCGATGTTCATAAAGGCGTTTTGCAGAGCATTAAATTCAATATCACCGGCTTCCAGACTATCAGAAACTCTCAGTGTCATCTCTTTTGTTCCTCCACCAGCTGGTATCAGGCCTACTCCAACTTCTACCAGACCAATATAGGTTTCTGCGGATGCTACCACCTGGTCCGCATGCATGGTAAGCTCACAGCCTCCGCCTAAGCTTAAGCCATGTGGGGCTACCACAACCGGTACAGACGAATAACGCGCCCGCATCATTGTGTTCTGGAACTGACGAATCATCATTTCAATCTCATCAAATTCCTGCTCTATCGCGAACATAAAAAGCATGGCCAGATTGGCTCCTGCAGAAAAATTTTGCCCCTCGTTACCTATCACTACGCCGGTGTAATCTTTTTCTGCCATTTCTATTGCTCGATTAATGGCCTCTACCGGATCATTGCCCAGAGTATTCATTTTAGTATGGAATTCTACATTTAGCACCCCATCTCCCAGGTCGATAATGGAAGCTCCATCACTACTCCAGAGCACTTTGTTTTCGCGCAGTGTATCCAGCAAGATAAAATCATCTGTACCAGGTACTACTTTGTATGCTTTGCTCTCAATATCGTAGTATAAGCGCTTTCCGTTCTCTGCCTTATAGAAGCTTTCGGCACCGCTATCCAACATATCGTATACCCACTGAGCTGCTTTGTAGCCCGCCTCTTCCATTTTGGCAACGGTCTTTTTCACTCCTAGCATATCCCAGGTCTCAAACGGTCCGGCTTCCCAGCCAAAGCCCGCACTTACAGCCTGATCTATACGGAAGAGCTCGTTGGCAATTTCTGGTATGCGGAAGGTACAATAGCGAAATAGGTCGAAGAAGTGGGCGCGGTAAAACTCTCCTGCTTTATCCTGCGCACCAACTAATATTTTTAGTCTTTCCTGCAGGTCGTCTTTGGGCTTTGCTAATTCTAAAGAAGGAAAAATAGCTTTGGTCTTCTCCCCGTACTCATACGTATTAAAGTCAAGCTCTAGAATAACTGACTTGCCTTTTTCGTCTTTAATTTTCTTGTAGTAGCCCTGCCCGGTTTTGTCGCCGAGCCAATTGCGCTCATAAAGCTCTTTTACGATACCAGGCAGCTTAAAAGTATCTCTGGACTCATCATGCTTTAGCACCTGATAAAGGTTGTTAGCTACATTTACAGTTGTATCCAGCCCAACTACATCCATAGTACGGAAGGTGGCAGACTTAGCTCTACCAATAAGTGGGCCTGTTAAGCGGTCTACCTCGCCTACGCTCAGTCCCATCTTTTCTACAGTGTGCATGGCAGAGATAATACCATATACACCAATTCGGTTGGCGATAAAGGCTGGTGTATCTTTACATAGCACGGTTTCTTTGCCCAAATACAGATCTCCATAGTGCATCAGGAAATCTACTATTTCAGGGTCAGTTTTTTGAGAAGGTATGATCTCTAGCAGACGAAGATAACGTGGCGGGTTAAAGAAGTGGGTTCCGCAGAAGTGCTTCTGAAAATCTTCGCTACGCCCATCCAGCATCATGTTAATAGGGATACCAGAAGTATTTGAAGTAATGAGGGTACCAGGTTTGCGGTATTTTTCTACCTGCTCAAACACTATTTTCTTAATATCCAGCTTCTCTACCACTACTTCTATAATCCAGTCATACCCGGCAATATCTTTCATGTTGTCTTCAAAATTGCCTAAGGTGATACGCTGGGCATAAGAAGTATGATATAGAGGGGCAGGATTAGCTTTAACAGCCTTAGTAAATGAGCTGTTCACAATTCTGTTTCTAACCGCCGGATGTTCTAACGAAAGCCCTTTCTTTTGCTCTTCGTCGGTAAGTCCTTTAGGTGCTATGTCTAAAAGTAAGACCTCTACACCTATGTTAGCAAAATGGCAGGCAATCCGTGAACCCATGATACCGGAGCCTAATACAGCTACCTTTTTGATATTAAATTTCTTCATTCTTCGGTTACGGTTTGATATATGTCTTCTTCTACAATTTTGTTGATGACAGATATAACTTCAAAAAATATATTTAGCTTCTCGTCTGATACTTTTTCCCTCACATAATGGTTAAAGTCCAGAACAGTTTTACGAGAAATCTCTTTTTTCTTTTTACCCAAATCTGTCAGAAAGATTCGTACCGATCTTCTATCATTTGGATCTGGCTTTTTTACGATAAACCCTTTTTCCTCCATATTTTTAAGCATACGGGTTAGGCTTCTTGACTCCAAACCAATAAGAGGGGCAATTTTAGTAGCCGGAGTACCTTCTTTAGAGTCAATATTTAAAAGCACAAAACCTATGGAGGTAGTAAAATCGCTTTTCAAAGCTTCCTGGTTATACATGCGATAGATGGCATGCCAGGTAGTTTTGATATTATAATCTACAGTTTCTTCCTTTTTCATCGTTCTCAAATATACATAAATTATTATGCATGCATAACAAAATAAAAGGAAAATTATTTGTAATTCAGCCTGCTTTATTGAATGATTGAGAGATAACCTGGATATTGCCAAGACAAACAACTAAACCCATGAGTCTATTACCTGAAGATATTGAGCAGTATGTGGCTGCGCATACGACAGCCGCGCCTGACTTTCTAGATGAACTGGAAAGAGAGACCAAGCTTAAAGTGCTAATGCCACAAATGATATCTGGCTCCATACAGGGCAGCACCCTGGCTATGTTTGTACATATGATGCAACCAAAGTCTATATTGGAGGTAGGTACCTTTACTGGGTACTCTGCTATATGGATGGCACAGGCCCTTGCAGATAATGGCGTAATAACAACAGTTGATATTAATGAAGAGCTAGAAGATATGGTACGTAACTATATTGCCAAATCGCAGCAGGCACACAAAATCCGATACGTTATTGGCAATGCACTGGATGTTATTCCTACTTTGGAATCTACTTTTGATCTGGTTTTTCTGGATGCAGATAAGGTCAACTATCAGGCGTATTATGATATGGTTTTTCCCAAAGTACGTAAAGGTGGATTTATTATTGCTGACAATGTGTTGTGGGGAGGAAAAGTAGCAAAGGAGGAGAAGCTCAAGCCCAATGGAGAGGCTATTCGCAGATTTAATGAATATGTGCATAATGACCCCCGGGTAGAGAACGTTCTACTCCCTGTAAGAGACGGATTGATGATAGCCAGAAAACTATAGTGCATGTATAAGACAATATTGCTCATTGGCCTTATTTTTTTTAGCCTGGGACTCAGTGCTCAGCATACAGTAGAAGTACCCTCAGTGATTGAGTATGCCGATATGCGGCTAGAGCTTAGCCCTGCGGCTCGCAAAAAAATTCAGACAGATGTAGATGCCCTTACCCGCCACGAAAAATATTTTAATGCCAAGGTAAAAAAAGTGGACACCTATCTACCACTGATAGAGCAAGTGCTACGTGAAGAAAATGTGCCGGATGACATTAAATATCTGGTAATACAGGAGAGTGCCCTGGTTGGTGATGCGGTATCTTCTTCCAATGCAGTAGGGTACTGGCAATTTAAGGCACCCACAGGTCGCGAAGTGGGGCTTACCATTAATAATCAGGTAGATGAGCGTATGAACATTATTACCGCTACACATGGCGCTGCTCGCTACTTTAAAAATAACAATACTTTTTTTGACAACTGGCTTTATGCCCTTCTTGCCTATTATGCTGGCCCTGGCGGGGCGCTCAAAATAGCTGACAAGAAATACAACAGCGCCAAAAGAATGAAGCTGGATGGCAATACTCACTGGTACGTAATCAAATACCTGGCGCACAAAATTGCTTTTGGGCAGGCAGTGGGTAAGAGTCGCCCGGAAGTAAGCCTTTTCACCTATACTGAGGGCAATGGCAAAACGTTGGCTCAGATAGCTAAAGAGTTTAACTTACAGGAGTCTGACCTTGAACCTTATAATAAATGGGTGAGAAAAAATCGTATTCCTGATGATAAGACTTATTATGTTATTATCCCGGACTATAGCGGAAAGTATCATGAACCACCTTTAGCAGAAAACAAAGACAAGCCGAAGCCAGAAGAAAAATCTACTGAAGCTGTCGCAGAAAATAATACTCGTTATGTAGAGGTTGAAGATACCAGACGTTTTCCTGAAGTAAGGCAGGGCAACCGCTGGGGCAAGAAAATGACTTTGGTTAACAATATACCTGGTCTCATTGCTGACCGTGATGATAACATCCGCTCTATCAGCCAGCAGACAGGTGTACCTTCATCTCGCCTGGTTAAGTATAATGACCTCACCAGCAAGCAATCTGGAATAGTAGAAGGCATGCCTTATTACCTTAAACGCAAGAGAAACAAAGCTCCGGTACATTATCATGTGGTGGAGCCTGGGGAAACACTCTGGAGCATATCTCAGCGTTTTGGTATCAAACTAAAAAAGCTGATGCGCAATAATCGTATGCGTGAAGAGAAAGAGCTAAAGCCAGGTCTTGTTTTGTGGCTGCGCTTTATTCGTCCAGACCATATTCCAGTAGAGTATCGTGAAGTACCTAAGTCAGAACAAAATACTACTATTGCAAAGCAGCAAAAAAATGTAAACAGCACAGGCGCTTCATATAAGCAGAAGGAAGTAGTTAAGAAAGAGGAGCCCGAATACAAGCCGGTAATAACCAATACTCCTGCTACTCATACTACAAAGAAAAATGCCGGGCAGTCAAAACCTGTAACACAAACTAGCACTACACCTAAAACAGAGAGTCCAACTAACTCAAACCCTTCTCAACAGTTAGATACTGAAGAAGATTATGTAGCCTCGGTGGACAATAGGGCTGCATCAGCCCCAACTAGTACTAATATATTTCATACCGTACAGAGCGGCGAAACGCTGTACAGTATTGCCAGAAAATACAACTTAACGGTACCTCAACTTACCAGTTACAATAATATTTCCTGGGAAGATCCACTAAAAGTTGGTTCCGAATTGAGACTTATTCCGGCAGATACTGAAGAAAAACCTAAACATACTGATACAGAAGATAGTAGATATTTGGTACATGAAGTTAAGTCTGGTGAAACCATGTATAAAGTAGCTCGTCAATACGAGGTAACGATTAAAGACCTGATGGAATGGAATGAAAAAGAAGACTTTAGTGTGCGTGTAGGAGAAAAACTAAAGGTAAGAAAGCAATAGTTTTTGTTCAAATATTACCTCTTTTAGGATTCCTCTCACTACCGTTTTTATTTTCTACTTTTCCTTTAAACCTTTGTTATTTGAATCGGGTACTCAAAATACCAATTACAGACCTTATTATAAGAGGAGCGTGATGATAGATTTAGTAATGCTAATTGATGACAATGAGACTGATAACTTCATTAGCAAGCGCATCATAGAGCTCACAGAATTTGCCCGACAGGTAGTAACAAAAAATAGCGGGCAAAGTGCTCTTGAGTATTTGCAGGAACATCAGGACCAGGTTGATCAGTTACCCAATCTTATTTTTTTAGACATCAACATGCCTATTGTAGATGGGTTTATGTTTTTGTATGAGTTTGAGAACTTTCCACCTACTGTACGCAATAAGTGTAAGGTTATTATACTGTCCAGCTCCGACAATCAGCGCGATATCAACCGCCTTATTAACAATGATTATGTCATTAAATATATTACCAAGCCACTAACTCAGGTAGCCTTAGAAGAAATTAAGGCTCTTTAAGATTTTTATTTCTGTGTAGATCATTTTAATCTTGCCACTTCATCAAGTAAGTCCCGCGTAATCATTCATGAAATTATATTGCCTGCTGACCGCTCTCAGCATCTTTTCATCTCTATCGTTGTTTGCTCAGCAAAGTACTCCTGACAGCCTGGCAAAAGAAGAATCTTTCTGGAATAAAGGGGGTAACTTAAGTGCTACTTTCCAGCAGGTAGGCCTTAACAATTGGGCCGGAGGTGGTAAAAGTACTTTGGCCGTAGGAGGTATTTTTTCGGCTTTTCTCACTTTTGATGATACTACTAAACGCCGCTGGGAGACACGCATGGAAGTTAGTTACGGACTTAGCAAAATTGGTGAAGAAGCCGATCGTTTCATTAAATCTAAAGATAACTTTATTCTTAGCTCTCGCTATGGGCGTAAACTTAGCAAAAACTACTATCTATCCACATTAGTAGACTTTAGAACCCAGATAGCACAAGGGTTTAAGACAGAACAGATTAACGATAGTATTTCTGATGATGTGCGAATTTCTGAATTTATGGCTCCAGGTTTCCTCATCGCATCTCTGGGGGCAACTTACTCACCCATTCAAAGAAAGTTAATTGAGGAAGAACGCAAAGCTCAAAAACGTAAAGGAAACTACTTTGCCGTGACCTTATCGCCATTTTCCGGTAAATTTACTTTTGTTTTGGATGATACCTTAGCTAAAAACGATCAGTACAATACCGAAGGTAAGCAGGTAAAAGCCGAGGCCGGATCTAGCCTTACCCTGGGCTTGAGGCAGGAGCTTTTTGAGAACATATCATTTAGTACAAACCTGAACCTTTTCTCTGCTTACGAGAAGTTTGAAAATGTAGACGTAAACCTGGAATCGCTACTCGTCCTAAGGGTGAATAAATATATTATGTCTAACGTGTCGCTGCAGCTTATTTATGATGACGATATTGATGTGGAGCGGGATGATGGTACTGTAGGCCCTGCCTTGCAGCTACAGCACGCTATTAATGTAGGCTTTACTTATGGGTTTTAGCTTTAGAAGAAACAACACTGCTATCATGTGCTACACTTTCCAGAGCTTCAACTTTTGCCCGGAGGAGCATAACTTCGTTTTGTAATTCCAGTATCTGCTTTTCTCTTGCCTGCATAAGTTCCTGCGTGCGAAGAATGAAAGGAGTTGTTTTTTCATCATCTTTTGCAGTATTCCAAAAGGTCGTAAATAATAAGGTGATAGCAGCTAAAGCTGAGCCCCATGCTGCCCAAGATGAACTAATAGCTGCCTCCGCTACTTGTCCAGCCATTATCGTTTTTTTCTTTCTTCCTTGGTACCCCTCTTCTACATATAGAAAAAAGCGCGCTCCTGCCTTTTCTCTATAGACCTTCTCGCCATCTTCATTTTTCTTAATATCTAACCATTCCTGACTTACAATACTAAAATGATTATAAAAATTGTTCTGTTCACCTTTAAAGCTTTTTCTTATTTCATCATAGGTAGGCAAGCCACCGACACCCTTTGAGGTCTTACTAGTATTTATCTCAGTATGCCTGTTAATTACATACGCTAAAATTTTATCTTTTAGCTCGTCATCACTCATAGGCGGAGTATTAGGTGATAAAATATCAGTAGTCCGGGTCTAGTCCCAGTTTTTCTTTCAGCAACCTTACCTGAGGGTTCTTCTCCATCAGGTAGTCCAGCTTTTCCGAAGGGGTATATAATTTTCTTTGTTTTTCGTCTTTTACTAGCTCCCCAGTCACATTAATCTGCGAGTTATGTAGCTGCCTGCGTAGATATTGTATTAGTTCTACTCTGAGTTCGCTCAATACATCTTCCTGCAAAGTATTAGACATTTTAAGATGCACAGTCAGGCCATCATCCTGTAGGTTTACCTCCTGATTCAGGATCATGTAGGCAGAGTCTTTTCCTGCTATTTTCTTTTGTTCGGCAAATTTAGCCCACTCTTCGCGTAGTCTTTCAATATCCACCGGACGACTACCAATCACCTCCTGCTTCAGTTCAGGTTCAGCTTGTTCTACCTTGGCCTCCGCCTGTATAGTTTCCTTCTTTACAGCTTGCTGACGGATCTCTTCTGCTTTAGGGATTTTGATGGAGCTTTGCCTTTGTAGCCCCTGCAAGCGAGATACATCTACCCCTTTTTTTGTAGGAGTAGGGTTTACGGTTTCGCCAGTGTTACTGTTTTCACTTTTTTTTTTCGTCTCTTCCTGCCCCTGTGGCTGACTATTGAGCTGTGCCATCTGCACTGCTGAACTGATATAAGCCATCTTCATCAGAGTAAGCTCTACATGCAGGCGCTGGTTTTTACTGTTTTTGTAATTCAGGTCACAGTTGCCCGCCAGGTTGAGACCAGTTAGTAGAAACGAAGCAGGAGTTTTAGCCGCCTGTTCTATATATCGTTCCTGCACACTTTCTGAAACCTGTAGCAGTTGCACGGTAGCATTGTCTTTACACACCATCAGGTTGCGAAGGTGCTCGCTTAAGCCTACTATAAAGTTATGTCCGTCAAAGCCTTTCTTCAGTATTTCATCAAATAGCAACAACATCTGCGAGATGTTCTGCTCAAGCAGATAGTCCGTAGCTTTGAAATAATAATCGTAGTCAAGAATGTGCAAATTCCTGATGGTAGTCTGATAGCTTACCTTGCGGTCAGAGGAAAAGGTAACAATCAGGTCAAATATGGAAAGCGCATCTCTTAAAGCTCCATCCGCTTTTTGAGCAATCAGGTTTAGAGCTTCTTCTTCTACCTCTATGTTTTCTTTAGCGGCAATATCTTGAAGGTGATCGACGATATGGCTAATTTGGATACGATTAAAATCATAGATCTGGCAACGCGAAAGAATGGTAGGAATCACCTTATGCTTCTCGGTAGTAGCCAGTATAAATATGGCATAAGGAGGCGGCTCTTCCAGGGTTTTTAGAAACGCATTAAACGCCTGATTAGAGAGCATGTGTACCTCATCTATAATATATACCTTATAGCTACCCTGCTGAGGAGGGTAACGTACCTGATCTATCAGGTTTCTGATATCATCTACCGAGTTATTAGAAGCAGCATCCAGTTCATAGATATTCATGGAGTTAGCCTGCTCCTGGCTTTCATAACCATTTATTTTTCTGGCCAGAATACGGGCACAGGTGGTTTTGCCGACTCCACGAGGTCCGCAAAATAAGAGTGCCTGAGCCAGCTGATTATTATCTATTGCATTTTGCAGGGTAGTTGTAATATGCCCCTGCCCTACTACTTCCTCAAATCCGGTAGGGCGATACTTCCGTGCAGATACTACGAAATTCTCCATTGACGCAATTTACAGAATCCTATACTTTATTAGTAACCAAAATCCACAAAAGAAAAGCGGGGCGGAAAGTTCGCGAGAATATGGGAAAAAGGCATACCAATTTTTTTATTATCTTCGGCTTTTACACCTAGTCAATCTACACATCTGATTGTATTTATGAGTAAGCAAAGAAGAGAGCCGATGCTATGGGAAGCCCTGATTCCTGTGCTATTCCTGATTGTAATGCTGTCGGTGAATGTGATTTATGTGTTTGGTGATGATGCAATCTCTGGTTCTAACCAAATCGTTCTTATACTATCTGCTTCAGTTGCTGCCCTGATCGCTTTACGTACCGGTATTAGCTGGGAAAATTTGCAGGATGGCATAGTCAAAAGTATCGGCGCTTCTATGTCGTCTATTCTTATTTTGCTCCTTATAGGGTCATTGGCTGGTACGTGGATGCTAAGTGGAATAGTACCCGCTATGATCTACTATGGACTACAAATCCTCAGCCCTACCATATTTTTGTTTGCTGCCTGTATTATCTGCGCAGTAGTTTCTATAGCTACCGGCAGTAGCTGGTCCACCGTAGCCACTGTAGGCATTGCCTTGCTGGGCATAGGCAAAGCCTTGGGCCTGAGCGAGGGGCTTATTGGCGGTGCTATTGTTTCGGGGGCGTATTTCGGAGATAAAATGTCTCCCTTGTCAGATACTACTAACCTGGCTCCTGCTATGGCCGGGACTGACCTTTTCACGCACATCCGCTATATGACATACACCACCGTTCCTTCTATTATTATCACTCTTGGCATTTTTCTGGTGATTGGATTTACAGCAGATACCGCGGCTGTTACCACCGGCGTAGAGGATGTTCTCCTCTCTATTGATAGCGCTTTTAATATTAATGGGTGGCTATTTCTGGTGCCTGCATTGGTCATTTTTATGATTGTGCGCAAAGTGCCTGCTTTACCTGCATTGCTGGCGGGCACCATGCTCGGAGCTTTATTTGCTATTATTTTTCAGCCTCAGGCGATGCAGGAAGTTGCCGGAGGCAGTACCGGAGCTATGGCTGCTTATGTTGCCGTTATGAAAGCCCTCTATACCGATATCAGCATTACAACTAATAATGACATGGTTAATGAGCTCCTTTCTACCGGGGGTATGTATGGTATGCTAAACACAGTTTGGCTTATCATTTGTGCCATGATTTTTGGTGGGGTTATGGAGAGTGCTGGCATGCTACAAAGAATTACTAAGTCTATAGTTAAGCTAGCCCATTCTACCGGTTCTTTGATTGCTTCTACCGGATTTACTTCTATCTTTTTCAATTTTACTGCCTCAGATCAGTATCTGGCTATAGTTGTGCCTGGCCGAATGTACGCTGATACGTACAAAAAACGAGGGCTAAAGCCCGAAGTACTAAGCCGTACTCTGGAAGATACCGGCACAGTAACTTCGGTATTAATTCCATGGAATACCTGTGGGGCTACCCAGGCTTCGGTTTTAGGCGTAGCCACTTTAACTTATGCACCCTACACATTTTTCTGTATACTAAGTCCAATTATGACTATGGCCTTTGGCTTTTTAAACTTTAAAATTCGCAGATACACAAAGCAGGAGATAGAAGAAGAGCAATTACAAGAAAAAAGCGCCTGACATAGAAATAACTAACCAAAGCTTATACTACTTGCCATATGTTTCCAAAACAGATAACTAAGGAAGAAATTAACGCGCTAACGCTTAAAAAGTATGAAGGGAAAGTAAAAGTCATTACTCAGGAGGAGCATTTAGAAGAAGCCATACAACATATCCGCGAATATGATGTCTTTGGATTTGACACTGAAACTAAGCCTGCCTTTCGGAAAGGGGTTAAGCATATGGTAGCGCTGTTGCAGATAGCCATTCCTGACATGGTCTATCTTATCAGGCTAAACCATATTGGGTTTACTAAAAAACTTAGTGCTCTTTTTGAGGAGGAAGGTGTGGCTAAGGTAGGAATTAGTATAAGAGACGACCTCAAACATTTAAAAGAGTTGAGCAGTAAGCATCATATCCCCTTTGATGCTACCAATATTATTGAGCTTAATGATGTTGCTCATAGTATGGGCATAGAGCATGCCGGGGTTAAGAAGCTTACTGCTATTTTTCTACAGTTCAGGGTCTCCAAATCACAACAGACTTCTAACTGGGAAAACCCTCAACTGACAGAAAAACAAATTCGCTATGCGGCTACAGATGCCTGGGTTTGCTTAGAGATTTATGATCATCTAACCGAAAAAGGCTATATCTGAGCGTATTCTTCTATATCTGAAAGATCAAAATCGTTCATGAAGGCCGTTGTAAAGTCCCCTTCTCTAAACTTAGGATCATCCATAAGTTTAATATGAAAAGGTATAGTTGTTTTGATACCTTCAATCACAAACTCTTGTAAAGCTCTTTTCATACGGGTAATAGCCTCTTCTCTGGTCTGACCACTTACGATAAGTTTAGCGATCATAGAGTCGTAGTTAGGAGGTATGGCATAACCTGCATATACGTGGCTATCTACTCTAACCCCATGCCCTCCTGGTAAATGAAGGTTAGTTATTTTCCCCGGGCTTGGACGAAATCCTTTAGCAGGATCTTCTGCGTTGATACGGCACTCAATGGCGTGCATAGAAGGGTAATAGTTTTTACCCGAAATTTTAACGCCTGCTGCTACCTTAATCTGCTCTTTGATTAAATCAAACTTAGTAACTTCTTCAGTAATAGGATGCTCTACCTGTATACGGGTATTCATCTCCATAAAATAGAAGTTTCTGTGTTTGTCCACCAAAAACTCAATAGTTCCTGCTCCTTCGTAGCCAATTGCTTCGGCACCAGAGATAGCCGCATTACCCATTTGTTCCCTTAACTCATCTGTCATAAAGGGAGAAGGGGTTTCTTCTATTAGCTTCTGATGTCTTCTTTGCACAGAGCAGTCCCTTTCAGATAGGTGACAAACTTTTCCGAATTTGTCTCCCACTACCTGAATTTCAATATGGCGAGGTTCTTCTACAAACTTTTCAAGGTAAAGTCCGGCATTACCAAAGGCAGCACCAGCTTCACGAGTAGCATCATCCCAGGCTTTCTTAAATTCTTTCTCGTCCCAGACGATACGCATCCCTTTACCACCCCCTCCGGCAGTAGCTTTCAGGATGATAGGGTACTTTATTTCTCTGGCAATTTCCAGCCCTTCGTCCATATTGGCTAGCAAACCTTTAGAACCAGGCACGGTAGGTACACCAGCAGCCTCCATAGTAGCTTTAGCGGTAGCCTTGTCTCCCATTTTGTTAATCATTTCGGGAGATGGACCTATAAATTTAATATTGTATTCTTCGCAGATACGCGAAAACTCTGCATTCTCAGATAAAAACCCGTACCCAGGATGTATAGCGTCAGCATTGGTGATTTCTGCTGCTGCTATAATGTTAGGTATACTGAGATAAGATTTGTTGCTGGGAGCTGCTCCTATACATACGGCTTCATCAGCAAAGCGCACATGCAAACTTTCTCGATCGGCTGTAGAATATACAGCTACTGTTTTGATACCCATCTCACGACAAGTACGAATAACTCTGAGAGCAATCTCTCCGCGATTTGCTATTAATATTTTATTGAACAAGGCTCTTACAATTAACAATCAAATATAAAAAACTTCTCTCAACCGTGGATTGTTAATGGTTTAAGAAGGATCTACTAAAAATAATGGCTGATCAAACTCTACAGGAGAAGCATCATCTACCAACACTTTTACGATCGTTCCAGATACCTCTGCTTCAATTTCATTAAAAAGCTTCATGGCTTCCACTATGCATACGGTTTGCCCAGCGCTGATTCTATCTCCTACTTCAATAAAAGGTGCAGATTCAGGATTAGCTGCTCTGTAGAAGGTCCCTATCATCGGAGACTTTACTGTAAGGTATTTGCTTTCATCGGCCTGACCGGCATCACTTGCAGCAGGCTTCTCTTCCTGAGCTTTCTCAGTAGGGAAATATGCTGGCGTTGATGCTACTAGCCCGGTAGAATCGTGTGGCATAGAGGAGCCTGGCGTAGTAATGATATTTTGCCGTATTTTTGCCGCAGCGTTTTTCTTTACTTTCAGTTTGATCTCTCCTGTTTCAATATTTACTTCATCTAGCCCGGACTTTGAAATAAACTCTAATAAGTCCTGAATTTCGCTTGCTTTCATGATAGGTTATTTTACGCGTTCAGAATACGACTTAGTTCTGGTATCTACTTTAATTTTTTCGTCTTGATCAATAAACAAAGGCACCTGAATAATTGCACCTGTATCCAGCGTAGCTGGTTTAGTAGCATTAGTCGCGGTATCTCCCTTAAGGCCTGGTTCAGTATATGTTACTGTAAGTTCTACAAAAGGAGGCAGTTCGGCACCCAATATTTCGCCAGTTTCATCATGAACAATTACGTCAATAGCTTGCCCATCTGTTAGAAACTCAGGAGCATTTATTTGTTCTTCAGCTACGACTAGCTGTTCAAAGGTGTTGCTATCCATCATATGGTAGCCGAGGTCATCTTTGTACAGGAACTGGTGAGGACGTCGCTCAATACGGGCTGTAGTTATTTTAACTCCCGCATTAAAGGTGTTCTCTACTACTTTTCCGCTTTTAAGGCTTTTAAGCTTTGTTCTAACAAAGGCTCCACCTTTTCCAGGCTTTACATGCTGAAACTCAACAATGGTATACAGATCGTTGTTATGAACTATGCAAAGTCCGTTTCTAAAATCTGCGGTAGTTGCCATATATGTTACTTAGTTTAGTATGTCTACTTTATTGGGCATCGTAGCCCCACTTCAGATAAGTTGCTCCCCAGGTAAACCCTCCTCCAAATGCTGCCAAAATCAGGTTATCTCCTTTTTTAAGCTGAGATTCATAATCCCATAGACAGAGAGGTATAGTAGCACTGGTAGTATTACCGTATTTATGAATATTAATCATGATACGATCTTCACCCACGCCCATTCTGTTAGCTGTAGCATCTATAATTCTACGATTAGCCTGGTGGGGTACTAACCATTTAATATCCTCAGAAGTTAGATTATTATTCTGCATAATCTTGGCCGCCACATCTGACATATGCTTTACCGCATATTTAAATACAGTAGCTCCTTCCTGATACACAAAATGTTCACGGGCAGTAACTGACTCAATAGTAGCAGGCCTTCTGCTGCCTCCAGCTTTTAGGTGAAGGTAAGGGGCCCCACTACCATCTGACTGTAGCACAGAATCCATCACACCATAGGCTTCTTCTGTAGGCTCCAGCATTACTGCTGCTGCACCATCACCAAAGATGATACATGTAGTACGGTCCTGGTAGTCTATGATTGAAGACATTTTATCTGCTCCTACTACTACTACTTTTTTATATGTGCCTGATGCTATAAACTGGGCTCCCGTAGTAAGGGCATATAAAAACCCGGAGCATGCAGCCTGAAGGTCGTACCCAAACGCATTTTTAGCACCAATATGATCCCCTACCAAATTGGCAGTAGCAGGAAAAATCATATCAGGTGTGGTAGTAGCGCATATGATCAGGTCTATATCTTCAGGATTGGTATTTGTTTTTTCTATCAGCTGCTCTACCGCCTTGTTGGCCATTACTGAGGTGCCCTGGTCTTTACCACGAAGAATTCTTCTTTCTTTAATCCCGGTACGGGTAGTAATCCATTCGTCATTGGTATCCACCATGGTTTCCAACTCTTTGTTGGTCAATACATACTCTGGTACATAACCACCGACTCCTGTGATAACAGCTCTTAACTTATTACTCATGTAATTGAGGATTTTGTTCTGGCAACACTTATTTATTTGCCAAATGCATCACGAATTTTAAGATGCAAGTTTGTTTCGGCCATCTTGATTGACTGAAGCAGCATATTTTTGATAGCCAGGCCACTAGATACGCCATGACCAATTACTACGTTACCATTGACGCCCAATATAGGGCTACCGCCTATAGCTTCATAATTCAATTGGTCAAAAAATGGATCTGTAAAGCCTCTTTTTTCCAGTAGATGATATACAGACTCGGCCATTTTAAGGACAACATTACCTGTAAAGCCATTACAAACCATCACATCTGATTTGTCGCTAAAAATATCTCTACCTTCTATATTACCCACAAAGTTAATGCGGGAATCATTTTTAAAAAGTTGATAAGCAGCCTGAGTGACCACAGTACCTTTTTGCTCTTCTTCACCCAGATTAATAAGGGCTACTTTAGGCTTTTCTATACCGTGTACATACTCACTGTAGATTGCACCTAACTCACCGAACTGAAGCAGCATATCAGGTTTACAATCTGCATTAGCACCAACATCCAGAATCAGACCCTTGCTGCCGTTTTCACGGGGAGCAGCACTGGCTAATGCCGGCCTGATGATACCCTCACAAGGCTTGATGGTGAACATGGCACCCACATGCATAGCTCCGGTATTACCAGCACTACAAAATGCTTGCACATCACCTTTTGCCAACAGATGAAACCCAACTCCTATACTGGAATTCTGCTTTTGAGTAAATGCTTTGGTGGGATGCTCATGCATGCCGATCACTTCTTCGGCATGAATGATCTCAATAGCACTTGAGTTGATTTCTCGTTTGGCTAATTGTTCCTCAATTTCCCCTTGCCTTCCGATGAGCACTATCTGATGCTCATCAGCAAGGTTATCTAGAAGGAGCTGAACTCCTTCTATGTTAGCCTCGGGAGCAAAATCGCCTCCCATCGCATCCAGCGCAATCTTCATAAATTAGGCTACCTCTTCTTTTTCCATTACTACCTGCCCTTTGTAGTAGAGCTTACCTTCGTACCAGTGTGCACGGTGATAAAGGTGAGGCTCCCCTGTAGTTGGGCATGTAGCAATAGTTCTTGGCGTAGCCTTGTGATGCGATCTTCTCTTGTCTCTTCTTGCTTTAGATGTTTTTCGCTTGGGATGTGCCATTTTTATCTAGTTTAAATTTTTCAAGTTTTTTAATACATTCCATCTAGGATCAACGTTATCATCGTTCTTTTCATCCTTTTTCTCTTCTGAGTCTTTAGCTGTAGATGAGGAAAAAATAATTTCGCCATCCACTAAAGGATCTTCTTCTTCGGCATATCTAGGATGAACTTTACGCATAGGTACTGATAGACCTATAAACTCATATATGTTTTGAGCAACATTAATCTTTTGCGTATTCGCGGTAATTATGATAATTTCGTCCGACAATTCCTGTTCTTCCTCACCATATTGATATAGAACTTTCTCGTGGATACTAATCGGGTAGTCAAATTTCTCGAGACTGCGATCACATTCCAGCTCAATTTCTCCTTTTATATCAAATATGACGGTAATCAGGTTCTCCTGTTTATCGAAAGTTACTTCGGCATTTAGCTTACCTGTTTTTACCAGGCTGTTTTCAAAATTATCGAAGAAACTTTTATCTATCTGATATTGATATTTATACTGCTTATTCGCTAACTTATAAATATCGATATCGAAATGTGCTAAATTCTTCACGTCACCCCACATTTTCTTTAAGTCTGCAAAGTTAAGGATATAATTTCAATATTTAAAAGATATATCACTAATAAGGTAATTCACTTTTTGATAGTTCTATTATTATTGTAATAAATTATTACATAGAAAAATAATTAACTCCTGATGTACATAACGAAAAGTATGGCATGTTTTTGAAATATTTTTTCTAAAACTTTGTTACTAGTGTGTCGAATCAGGATAATCTTATGAAATACTATATATATACAGCGGTAGTAAGTATTCTTTGTCTCTATGCTTTACCTCAGCAGACCTTTGCGCAGATAGCGCAAGCCCAGATGGCAGATCAGCAGGTAGGTAAAAAGAAGCCTCTTTTGCTGGATATGAATGTACAGATTGAGGCCACCCAAGCCGTAAATGACATGTACAACTTCAAATTTGCGCGGGCTGAGCAACAGTTTCGTTGGATTAAGCAGAAATATAATACACATCCGCTACCATACTTCTTACTTGGGCTTAGCGAGTGGTGGAAGATTGTGCCCGATGTAGAAGAGACCCGTTATGATAAGAAGTTTATAGCCTATATGGATACGGCTATATATTTTGCCGAACGAATGTTTAAGCAGGATGAGGAAGACCCTGAAGCGGCTTTCTTTTTAGCGGCTGCACATGCTTTTCAGGGTAGGCTTTACTCTGAGCGTAAAGATTGGGGTAAAGCTACCGTAGCGGGTAAAAACTCTTTGAACTATCTGGAAATCTGTAAGGGTAAAGAAGATTTTAGTCCTGAGCTTCTATTTGGTGATGCTCTTTACAATTATTACGCAGAGTGGGTACCTGAGAACTACCCTATACTTAAACCAGTATTAATGTTTTTTCCTGATGGTGATAAAGACCTTGGTATCAAACAGCTCAAGACAGTTGCAAACAATGCATTTTATACACGTACCGAAGCACAGTTTTTTTTAATGCGTATTTTAACGGCTGAAGGCTCAGACCCTAGTGAAGCATATCGTATTTCTAATTACCTGCACCATACTTTTCCCGATAATCCTTACTTTCATCGTTACTATGCTCGACAGTTGTATAGTAGGGGTAAACAAAACGAAGCTGAAAAAGAGTCTTTGGAAATTCTGGCACGTATAGACAGCAGCATGACGGGTTATGAAGCTACCAGCGGAAGGTATGCCAGTTTCTTTCTTGGGCAGATCTATGAAATGAAGGGGCAGCTTGACCTCTCTCAGCATTACTACGAGCGTACTGTAGAGTTCGCTAAAGCGTCAAATGCTACTGATTCGGGTTATTTCCTTTATGCTCTTCTAAATTTGGGAGAAATTGCGCAAGCGAAAGATGAAGACAAGCTGGCAAAAGATTACTATAAAGAGGTTAAGAAGTTAGCCAAAAGAAACACAAGGGTACATGAGAAAGCTCGTGAAAACTTAAAATCTATTCGCAAAAGTAGTTAATCACTTGTATTGAGCATTTCTTCTTTCAGGTAAGGAGCGATGCCTAGTTGTAAGCGCTTGATTTCCTGAGCTACCAGTTTAGATAATAACAACGCGCCCTGTTCCTGAAAATGAGTATTATCTTCTACTCTCTCAGGATACTTTGCAGACTCTCCAGCAGAAAGCCATAAAAATATATCTTTGGTTTTATCAACCCCCAACTCTCTGAATTTCTGGCAGCTCAGTTTATGCAAATCTATTAAAGGCACATTTTCCCTTTCTGCTAGCACTCTCATTGCCACAGGGTATTGTCCCATTGTAACTTGAAAATTACCATCTTTGTCAAAACGCCTTCTACACATAGGTGTAATTAACACAGGCTTTGCTCCTTTTTCCCGCGTCTGAACTATTAAGGTATGTAAATTATCTGTATATGCTCCAAAGGGTGGAGCATACAAATGCTCTTTGCTTTCTACCATGTCATTGTGACCAAACTGAATGAAAACAAAGTCTCCCTTTTTTAAATTGTTATAGACCTTTTCCCAGAGACCTTCTTCAATATAGCTTTTTGTACTTCTACCAGACACAGCTTCGTTATTAACTCTGACTTTATCAGTTTTAAAAGAGGTATGAAAAACCTGTCCCCATCCCATTCTCGGATAATAATTATCAGGATACGTAGACATAGTAGAATCGCCAATGAGATAAATATCTACTAGGGTTTGCTGTTTTTGAGCGTAAACAAATAGCAAAGCTGTAAAAAAAAATGAAAATACCTTTATCATTGCTGTATTCGGGATTTAAACCCTAGACTAGCCCTGGGGAAATAGACCTTTTCACGTAGGGCTTTGCTTAAATATTCTCCTACAGCTTTGTGTGCCGCATAATTCCAATGACCTTTAGTATTGGTTACTGGCCAGTAGCGAGGATCTATACCTAATTGATCTTTTAGTGTTGTAAGAGTATCAGCCAAATGTATACTAACAATGTTGTTTTGACTTAGACTCTGTTCCAGATGTAGCGGGTATGATACGCTGTCTTTGTTTACAATGATTACATTGTTTTGTATATCAAGCTCAGCTAATATTGCATTGGCGACCTCAGGAAGGGCTTCTTGTACTTTTGTTTCCGGAGACTTATGAATTTCTTTTTGATGAAAGCGCTGGTATAGCTTGCCTAACATTACCTCACCAGCCCTACCATCCTTAATAACATTTATACCATTACGAAGCATTTGTAATATTGCACTGTTTTGTAATCCCAACTTTGCAAGTGAGTACACTTTAAGTTCCTGGCTGGTCCGATAGCTTGTATCTTGTTGAAGTTGGCCTTCTACCAGCTTCCACTTTGGCAAAAGTTTATCTTGAGAATTTTCATAAAAATCCAGTGCCCCTAACACATAAACTTTTAGGTCTGGGTTAAATTTAGAGACAAAGTTTTTATCGTAAGCATAAGTATCTTCCAAACCAAAACCGCTTCTGCCGAAGTTTAATATTTCTATGTTATCGTACTGATATGCATTTTTGAGCTCTTCTTCTAGCACTGTACGAAAATGGTGGCGGTCTAGCACCTGAAACCCTTCTACATAAGAATCTCCCAGTAGTGCAATACGAAGAGTACCGGAATCTTTGACAGGAGGGTAAGCCGGTCCGCGATAGCCGTACTTATTCATTTGAGAATAGGTAAAATTTTCGTTATAGTGGACAATTTTAGCATTAGGTCTTATTATCCGTCCTATTTCTTCCTGATAATCTGTTTCAGAAACTGCAGATATTTCTGCTCCCCTGACAAAAAGCTCCAGAAGTACTGTACATAATAAGGCGGCTACAAAAAAGTATCCTATGGAACGAAGCATACTATTAAGTTTTAAAACTGGAAATAAACAAAAGGTAGCGGCTCAGCCTGAAACATGTAGATGAGTACTATTATAAACATAGGCAGCATCACCCCATAGCGAATAGGCTTTAAAGGTATTTTCAGTAGAAAAGCGTGCGAACGCGTATAGTATTCTATTAAGTCTATTCCCAATGTCAGAGCCATAAAGGAAAACGCTATTTTCACAAATCTGAATGTCAGCTCACTAGACTCCCAGTTTATCATTTTGCTAAAAAATATGCTTACTGTCTGAAAATCAGAAGCCCTAAAAAAAAGCCATGTAAACAACACTAAAATGTAAATACTGCTAGCATGTATAAGATACTTAACTAAAGCCGGAGGGCTTCCTATTCCACTTGGTTGTAAGCCTACTTTTTTACCTTTTAACATCCACTTGTGTATTGCTAAATATATACCGTGAAGTCCACCCCAAAAAACAAAATTCCAACTTGCACCATGCCATAACCCGCCAATAAGCATGGTAAGCATAAGGTTGATGTATGTACGGGCTTCTCCTTTGCGATTTCCTCCAAGTGAAATGTACAAGTAGTCCTTTAACCAGCTGGAAAGTGAAATATGCCACCTTCGCCAAAACTCAGTAATGTTGGCTGATAGGTAGGGTTGCTCAAAGTTTTTCATTAACTCAATACCTAAAAGCTTAGCCAAGCCTCTTGCAATGCTGCTATAACCAGAGAAGTCAGCATATATCTGCACCGAAAATAGCACCAGAGCCATCAGCATTTCCATTGAGCTAAATTGCTCTATATGTCCAAACATGCGGTCTACCAGCCTGCCACTGGCATCACCTATCATTACCTTTTTAAATAAACCTATGACGATTAATGCTACCCCCTCTCTGATTTGTGTGCGATTAGGAGACTTAAGGCTGGTAATCTGCGGGAGCAAATGCTTGGCTCTTTCTATGGGACCTGCCACCAACTGAGGAAAGAATGCGACAAATACCGCAAAGTCCAGTAGAGATTTGGTAGGTTTTAATCTCCCCCGATAAATGTCTATAGTATAAGACATGGTCTGAAAAGTGTAAAAGGAGATACCTACTGGCAAAATAATATTGAGGTGAAGGTAATCCAGCTGACCATCAAAGCCAGAAAGCATAGACTCAAAGCTATCCACAAAAAAGTTGAAATACTTGAAGAAGGCAAGTATTCCCAGATTGACACCCATGCTTGTCCATAACAGATACTTTTTAGTACGAGGGCTCTTAGTGGTATATAAATTTTGACCAATTACAAAATCTACAACTGTGGAGAGTGCTAGTAATGAACAAAAACGCCAATCCCAATATCCATAAAAGATATAACTTACAACCAATAAATGTACTGGCTTCCACCTATGAGGTATAGTGTAATATATTGGTAAAATTATTAATAAGAAAAACAGGAATATGAATGAGTTAAATAACATTTAAGCACTTTTACTTAAAATAAGTATATTTTATATATACATATGTAAAAAAACATCCTAATTTAATATTTACCTACAAATACTTCACATGTAATAATTCCTTAAAAATTGATATGAAAAGATGCAAAAATGGTGCAGAGCTCTTACACTTTGTGAAATTCCTTTATTATCACTATTTTATTATAGCTTAGTGAAAAACGATCATTGCTTTTTCTCATTTGTATAATTCTTATCACATTGGTTATCAAAGCGATACGCACCCATAACCCTCTGTAATTACCGTGAGAATGAATATGTCTGTATTTTATTTAGCATGGGTAGTTTGTCTATTGATGGCCTAACAAAAAAGGATGAAACATCTACTTACTATCATGGCAATAGGCATCATTTTATTGGGAGCCGTGCTTCCAACTCATGCGCAGAATGATGGAAATAAAAATGAGCAACGGGCACTTAAAAAGTGCCGAAAAAATTTATTAGAAACTGCAACTAGGGGGTGATTTTGGCAAACTAGCACGCAAGCACTCTGATGATATTGGCAGCAAAGATTATGAGGGAAGATTAGGCTTTATGGAGAAAGGACAACTTGTACCAGAGTATGAAAAAGCAGCGCTTAACCTGAAAGTAGGGGAAATATCAAAGCCAGTAAGAACTGACTTTGGCTTTCATATTATTCAGCTTTTAGCTGTAAAGGGAGAAAGGTTTGATACAAGGCACATACTTATACGCCCTTAAAACCTTCTAAGAACTTTGCCATGACGTGCTAAAGAAAATTCGTTATTTTCTTTGCTCACCTGCCCATTTACAATCACATAATCAAAACCTTCTGCTAGCTGAAAGGGATTTTCATAATCAGCTTTAGCCTTGACTTCTATTGGGTCAAATATTAAAATATCTGCTCGTTTACCTACGGCAAGTACCCCCCTGTCATTCAATCCTAAAGTACTTGCGGGCAGAGAGGTCATTTTCCGTATACCCTCCTCCAGGCTAAGAAGGCTATCCCTAACTATATACTGTTCAATTATCTTGGCGAAGGTACCATGCCCGCGAGGGTGGCGGGATGTAGGACTCCCATCCGAGCAGATCATCACAGTAGAATCTGCTATGAACTTAGTCTGCAACGTATCATCCATTACAAAATATGCTCCGGAGGCCCCACCGGGGCCTATGTCATCAATAAGGACATCTTCAAAAGACTTGTCAAGCTCCTGGGCCACCTGAGCTAAAGTCTTGCCTGCCCAGGGGGAGGTGCCTATCAATGTAGCAGTAGGACCATTACGCTGATTAACTTTATCTCTCAGATACTTGGCCAGAGCAGCTCTTTTATTTGCCACTACTTGCTGGTAATCGTTTGGAGGTAGTGCCCAATCCGGAAAAACGATGCTAATACCTGTATAACTAGCCGTATAGGGATAGACATCGGCAGCAACTTGTATACCTTCTTCTCTGGCTTCGGCTAATAAATTTAAAATCTCTTCTGCACGTTGTTCTCCTTTACCATATACTACTTTTAGGTGTGATACCTGCACCTGACAATACTTCCCTTGAAGAAAAAGCTCTTTTAAAGATGACTCTAGCTTGTTGTTATCTTCATTGCGTATATGACTGGTAATCAGTTTTCCTTTTGATCCTACAATTTTGGCCAGATACTCTAACTCGTATGCTGGTGCGTAAGTACCAGGAATGTACTCCAAACCAGTAGTCATACCGAAACAACCAGCATCCAGATTATCTGCTAGCATACGTCCCATCTTCTCTACCTGCTCCTGGCTTGGACGTGGGTTGTACTTGATACCAGAGAGCAAACGAAGAGTACCATGCCCTACAAACATGGCGATGTTTACAGCGGGCATACTATCTTCAACTTCTTTCATCCATAAGCTAAGGTTGGGATAGGCTGGGCTCGAGCCATCTTTACCCAGAGCAATAGTGGTAGCACCCATCGCCAGAAAGTTTTTGAATTCTGGCGTTTTCAAAGGGTTACCATGAGCATGAGTATCTATAAATCCGGGGCTCACTGTTTTGCCAGAGGCGTTAATTTTTCTCTCGACACTAAGCTTGGTAGTATCTACTTCTCCTATGAAAGCTATACTATCCCCACTTACCAATACATCGGCTGCGTAAGCGGCTTTACCAGTACCATCTATTATACTTGCGTTGTATATGAGAAGATTAAAAGTAGCGGTTGCGTTTTTCTCTATGTATTGCTCAAAAGCGCTGGGCTGTGAGCTACAGGCACATAAAATAAAAAGCCCGAAACTAAGTCGGGCTATGAGTAATTTTTGCATATCTTAAAATTTGCCAATTTTGTATTTTCCTGAGCCAATAAAAATAAGGCTGAAGAAAAGAATAGCTGCTTCTATAGCATGAGAAGAACCTACCAGCCCATCACCTTGCGACAAATGTCTTAGTGAAGCTACCAACATGGTAATAAAAAGCAAAATACAGGCAGGAACATAAAAAACACCTAAAATAAGGCATAAACCACCTACTGATTCGGCGAAACCTGCCATAAATCCCCAAAAAACAGGGGCAAAAGTAATACCCAGATATTTCATATTACTACCTAGAGCCTCCCAACGTTCAGGACCGCCCATAAGCTTAGGTAAACCATGAATAATAAACATGATACCGATACCAATTCTCAGAAAAAGTAAACCTAAATGATACTGTTTGCCTAATGTCATAGTTTGTTTGATAAAATTGCTAGATGACCAAAGTTATGCATAATGGCTACTTCATACCATTAAAACAAAGCGGATAGCTTACGCCTCCCCTACTCAAGATACTTATTGTAACTAGAGCTTTCTACAGGACTGACTGTAAAAAACATATATACTAAAGGTTCAATTAGTGGTAATAGAGTAACTGTAAGTGCCCAAACCCAACAGTTTTCAAGCTGAGCTTTGTGCGCAGGTATACTTTTAAATGAGGCTAGCCATAAGCCTAAAGTTATACATACCAGCCTAGATACTTCATCACATCCCTCTTAAGCACCTATTGCCATATCACAGAGTGAAAAATTAGTCCAGTTTGTCGTACTCACTAAGAATACCACCTGTAAGGCGAAGCAGCTCAGTTTCAGAGTCAAGAAGGTTGTATCTGGCCTGAGCATTATCTAGTGCAGTATTAAGGTAGTTAATCTGAATCTGGCGGTAGTCAAAAGAGTTAATGGTACCACCCTTGTACCTTTCTTCTGCCAGCTCAAGGTTTAGCTCTGCACTACGGATATTCTCTTGTGAGATGGCGAGCAGTTTTTGCCTTACATCATACAGATCATAAGTAGCTACCAGATCGTTGCGTAAGCTAAGTTTTAGCTGATCAATTTGTAGTTGGTTAATACGCTCGGTAGTATAAGCATTTTCTATACTCCTACGTACCCTGCCCCCATCAAAGGCCAGGTAGCTGATGGTAAAACCCAAAGCGTAGGTAGAGGTGGTCTGGTTCGTTACCAGGGTTCGTGTACTGCCTCCGGCATCTCCAAAATCCGGAAACTGTGCCTGAGATAAATCCTGACGGCTTAAGTCATATGCGCCATTGGCATTGAGCGTAAGGCGGGGATAAAGCTCTGTCTTAGCCAGCCTAGTTTCTGTTCTGGCCAGCTGAAGGTTTAAATACTGGTTTTGCAGATTTGTATTATTGCTCACCATTTTATCATACATCGCCTCCAACTCATATTCACTATCATCCACCTCTAGTTCATCCGTAAGCTCGTATGCCGAATTAATGGGCTGCCCCATAAGCAAATTAAGGGTACGCCTTGCATTCAGGTAATTAACTTCCTGAGTTACCATATTAGATGAGTCGGTTAGAAAAGCATTTTGCTCCTGCAAAATCTCAAAGGTAACGGCACTACCTAACTCGCCTTTAAGTTTGATATATTCATAACGATCTTTAGAGAGCGTAAACACTTTTTCCAGCACATCCAGCCTTTCCTGTTCAAGCTTAACACTATAGTATTGTGTTATGATGGCCTGCACCGTATTCTCAATAACCAGCAAAGCATTACCTCGGCTTAGCTCTTCTAATTTTTGCAGTCGTTCTCTGCTGATGTGCACCCTAAAACCATCAAACAATACCCAGTTTACCGATACGCCAGGGCCTAAATTGTTAGAGATAGATAAGCCGGTAGGTTGAAAGGGATTGGCGGCATTTTGCACATCTCTAAAATTATTATTCTGTGAAATAGAAAGTGAGATAGTAGGCCAGCGACCGGCAGCGCCCCAATTGTTGTTATTTTCCGCAATCTTTATGTTTAATGCTTCAACCTGAATATCAAAATTATTTTCCAGCCCCAGTTGAATAGCATCTGAAAGTGTAAGCTCTTCCTGAGCATACAGGCCTATACTGTTTACAAAAACAAAGCTTATAGAAAGTACTAGCTTGTGTAGGGTGTTCACGATGGGTATAAAAGTTGATTTGTGTACAAATAGAAAAACAGCTAAGGTTAGCATTGCCCTAGCTGTTATCTTAGATTATAAACTTTGTAGCCTTCTTTTTTCCTTAATAGCAGGCTCTACTTCTTCGGCAGTAGGTATATGCAATGGCTCCTCGGGGTCCATCCAACTGCTTAGCTTGTTCCACAGCTTGTTAATTTCCAGCTTAATATCATTAAATGCCAGAATAAATACCGGGAAGAAGAGGAGAATAATGAGTGTACCAAACATTACTCCATACGCTACCGATATAGCCATTGGAATTAGAAACTGCGCCTGAAAACTCTTCTCCAGTATAAGAGGGAAAAGACCAGCTACAGTAGTGATAGAGGTAAGTAGTATAGCTCTAAAACGAGATATACCCGCGTCATGAGCGGCTTGTTCTACTGTCATACCTTCCGTAAGATTACGGTTATACTTATCCAGCATAACTACAGCATCATTGATAATTACTCCGGAGAGAGCTATCATACCATAAATACTAAGAATAGAAACCGGCTGAGCATGCACAAAATGACCAAGAGCAGCACAGATTAAACCGAAAGGAATCAGCAACAGTATGAGCCCTGCCTGATAAAGCGAGCGGAAAGAAAGTGTAATGGTCAGAATCATCATAATTAAGGCTACCGGGAATATCTTGGCAAAAGAATCTGCTGTACGCTCAGATCTCCGCTGCTGCCCCTCAAATGAGTAGCTTACCCCGGGATATTTAGCCAGAATGGGAGGAAGTATTTCTTCCTGTACCTTTTCTATAATGGGAGGCACCGGCTCATATGGATCTACCAAATCTGCCAGTATGCGTACTTCCCGCTTACCATTGAAGTGATTGATATTAATAACCCCACGCTCAATTGAGTAATCTGCCAGCTCTGTAAGTGGGTACTCGTTACCATTTTCATCTTTAATTTTCATAGACTCCATCTGCGAGATGGTCAGGCGATCTTCTTCTGGATAGCGCACCCATATTCTTACCTCATCGGTACCAATAATAAGGCGCTGAGCTTCTTCTCCAAAAAAGGCCTGCCGTATCTGGTTGGTAATTTCCTGCTGAGAGAAACCCAGAAAATAAGCCTGTGGCCTTAGCGAAAGCTGCAACTCTCGCTGGCCAGAAGCTGTATTATCTTGTATATCTTTGAGGGAAGTAATGTTAGAAATCTTTTCTTTGACTTCCTCTTTGGCTGCCATCAGGTTTTCCATATTGCTCCCCAAAAGTGCCAGGTCAAAGGGATTGCCGAAGCGGTTTTGCCCCCCTACCGAAAACTTCTGCGCTTCTGGCACAGCACCAATTTTTTGCCGTATGCGACTGGCAATCTCAAAACTGGATATATCCTCAATATCTTCCATGTCTATCAGGTTTACCTGCACGTGGCCGGTATGCCCCCCAGTCTCAGGGTTACCTCTGCCGCCGTCGCTACCTACATTTCTATCCAGAGTTTTGATAAGAGAAAGATCACTACCTCGCTCTTCTTTAATTTCCTCGTTTACTTCCCATACAGCTGTTTCAAACCTTCTGAGGTAATCTTCGGTAATGTTCTCACGTGTGCCCGGCTTAAGTACCAGAGATACGTTAAAGTTGTCAAAAGGTATAGAAGGGAAGAATGTCCAGCGAATAATACCGCCCTGAAACATACCTATCACAATCATGAGCAGGGCAATGGGCAGGGTAAAAGATATCCATTTGTAGTTGATCAGGAACTGCAGAGCTTTGCCATACACATTGTCGCGTAGGTATTTAATTCCTTTGTCCAGACCGCCTCTGATTTTATCCTTGTTCGGTTTACCCTCTTTCTTTCTAAGTGCTTTGCCGGTAGCTAAGTGAGAAGGAAGGACAAAAAATGCTTCTACCAGAGAAAATGCCAGACAGCCAATTACTACTATCGCCATTTCGGTAGTAAAACCTTCATTATCTAATAGCATTAGAGGAATAAAAGCGATGATAGTAGTAGTAACTGAGGTAAATACTGAAGGCAACATTTCTACTGTACCATCTACTGCCGCTCTAATTGGGTTTTTGCCTCGCTCGGAGTGAGTATAAATATTTTCTGCAATTACAATTCCGTCATCTACCAGAATACCTACCACCAAGATCATCCCGAATAATGAAAGCATATTTACAGTAATGCCCACCATATTACCAATGATAAACATGCCCAGAAAGGAAATAGGAATACCAATTGCCACCCAAAACGATAGTCTTAAGCTCAAGAACAGTCCCAGGGCTATCAAAACCAGCAACAGCCCCACCAAGCCATTGCTCATTAGCAGGCTTACTCTCTGTTGTAAAAGGTCGTTGAAGTCGAAACTGGCAAAAAGCTCAAAGCTTTCTTTCTCAGCATTGTACTCTTCAATATAATCCGATACAAACTCTGAAATCTCCTGCAAATCTTCTTCCGGAAGCTTTTGAATACTGATAGACACCGCGCGGTTTCCGTTAGAAAATGAGCGGTTTGGCGTATCTGCAAACTGTAGCCTGATATTGGCAATATCGCGTAATAACAAATTGCTTCCATCGGAATTGGCTCGCAACACTATTCTACCAATCTCTTCAGGAGCATTTTCTTTGGCATTAGCTCGTATCCTTATTTCCTCTTCCAGTGTTTTTATGGCGCCTCCTGAGATATCTCTGTTGTTGTTACGAATAGCGTTGGCTACCTGGCTAAAAGTAAGGCCGTAACGCGAGAGGTCATCTTCAGATACTTCTACCGAAATTTCAAGGTCTGGGTAACCGTACACAGAAATTTGAGATATAACGCCAGAGTTAAGCATATCATCTTCAATCAGCTCAGCCTCTTCTTTAAGGCGTTTCAGGTCCATGTTACTACTTCCACTACCTGTAAGCGTAAGAAAAGCCACACGTGTGCTCCCCCAGGACCTATCTTTATAGACGGTAGGTTTTTCTGCTCCTGCCGGATAAGAGTTAATGCCATCTACTGCGTTTTTTACCTCAGTAAGCACTTCATCTATATCGTACTCTTCCAGGGTACGTATACGTATGGAGGCAGAGTTTTCTGAGGAGGTAGAAGTAACTTCTTCTATGCCGGTTACTCCTTTTAGAGCTTCTTCCACCTTTATGGTAATACCTTCTTCCATCTCTTCCGGCGATGCTCCGGGGTAGGTAACCCTAACAGATATATCGCGAGGTTTAGTCTCGGGAAAGAAAGACATATTGATGCTGAGCAGCCCCAGCGTACCAAAGATGATAATGATGGCCAGAATGGCATTTGCCCAGATAGGATATCGGACAAAAAATTCTACTACTTTTCTCATGATGCGTTTGTGGTTTGCTCAGGTTTTGCCGAATTGCTCTGAGAGGTCTGTGGAGCACTGGCTCCCTGTTGGGCATCAAAAGTGGTGACCCTCATATTTTCTATAGCGTTGGCGGGGGCTTCTATTACCAGGCTGTCGCCAGTATTTAGACCTTCACTCTCCAAAGGGCTAATTAACACCTGGTCGCGCATAATTTTTTCTACGTTAACCCTTTTGGTTTTAAGAACGCCACCGTCTACTACAAACACTTCGTTCTCGTTCATGAGTACACGACGAGGCACTTCCATAGCACTTTCCAGGCGGCTGCCAGGTATGGTAGCACGCATATACATACCATCGTACAATCCGCTCTGCGGCCCTTCTTTTACGCTTATGTATACATTAATGGATTGGGTAGCAGGGTTTACAAAATCTCCTACCCGAATTACCTGTCCCTTCCAGCTACCACTGCCATCTTCATTACTTACCTCTACTGTGCTTCCCTCTTCTATCCATTTTACTTCATGAATATCTACCGGTATTTCCAACTCCATTTCATCTGTGCGAATGATTCTAGCAATATTTGTTCCCGCATTTACAATAGTACCTACCTCCAGGTTTACTTCTGTAATACTGCCATCATAAGGGGCATAAATGGTATACTTACGAAGGTTCTCCTCCATACTTTTTATAGTATAGTAGTCTCTGAGGATGTTTTTAGTTGCCAGAAAGGTTTTTACCTTATTGCTTTTAATCTCAGGAAGTTCAGGGAGGGGTTTGTCTATTTCTATGCTCTCAAAATAGGTAAGAAAAGCCGGGTAAGTATCCGCAAAATCTATTTTTAGATCGGGCAGGCTAGAAGCCAGTAAGTTGAGCAGTTCACTTTTGCGTGCCTGCAAATTCAGGCGAGCCTCTTCGCTATAAATACGGCAAAGTATCTGCCCCCTGCGAAAGTTGGTACCGGGTTTTAAAGAAATAGAGCCGGGCATAAGCCTGCCTCCTACTTCTGCAATAACGCTAAGAGTTTGAGAGGAAGTAATACGTCCGTAAGCCACTACCTCAGTGTCTATCTCACGATACTCTACGGGGTTTACCTTTACATAATTAGTAGATACCTGCTTTGGTCTTTCGGGTGGGAGTTCCTTCATACCGGCAAACTGCCGCATTGCAAAATAGCCTCCACCTAAAATAAGTATGGCAATTGCAAAGACAATAATTTTCCTGGGGTTCATCTTGATGGTAATGAGTGTTAAACTGCAAACTATGTAAGCTAACGTAAAGCTCGAAAAGCATTTGTAAATCTTATACTAAAAGGTATTTTTTTTAGACAAAACCTTAGCATAAGCAAAACGGACGGGCATGTTCAGGTATTAATGAACGCTAATCCTTTTCAGTTAGTTACGATTTTAGCCGTGTATAACCGACTCACTGTTAGAAAATTACGGCTAGCCTAATAAAAGTTAACCAAACAATGAGTTGGTAAATGACACCTTGATTTTTACCTGAAATTTTTCAATCGTTTTCAGGATTTCACGCAAGGTAACCATTTCTATTTTAGTCATACTTTTTATGTCCATTAAGTTGTCGGGTTCGCTACGGTCGGTTATGATTTGTATAGCTTGTTTTTTCAGGCGCATACCCATCAGGTAATAGTAAGACTGCATCAGTTCGTGATACTCTTTTTCGCTAAAAACCTCTTGCTCTTTAAGTGCCTCTAGCCTTTCTCCGGTATTGGTCTTAAATATACGGTGCTTCAGAGCAAATACGCGCACAAGGTCTACAATTGGCGTCATGGTTTTTTTGATATTAAATACTTCTCGCTCTCCCTCCTGAAAGGTTTTTATATTTTTGAAGAAAGTGAGTGGAGGCTCATACTGTAGCGCGTTTTTTCCGATATGATAAAAAAAGCGTTCCAAAGGTTGATTTAAGGTGTCATTTAAAAACTCTTTCAGTTCTACCATAATCTGCTCCTCGCCATAGAGAAAACGACAATCAAAAAAGGTAGAAATATTGACGACAGTTTCGGGTATAGCTTCCGATATCCAACGTGTATAGTTACGTTTCCAGTGAGATAGTGAATGTGTCCATTTGGGATTTTTAGCCATAAAACCACCGCTACAGTAACTGAAACCGATATAGTCCAGGTGGGCAGATACCTGTTCGGCAAAATTTAAAAAGTAAGCTCTTACCTCCTCTCTATGTTCGTTGGCCTTATCTTCGTAGATAATCGCATTATCCTGGTCTGTTTTAAGCGTTTGCTCTTTGCGCCCCTCACTACCCAAAGCCATAAATACAAATTTGGCAGGCGGCTCTCCTAACTCGGCGATCACTCCTTCTATCACCTTAACCAGTATGGCATCAGATACCGTTGTAATCATCTGGTTCACAATCTCTGCTTTTACTCCTCTACTTAGCAATTGATGCACAATCTCAGGTACTTTGTTCCACTTCTGCTTTAGCTCTTCTACATGAAGGGCCAGCTTTACAGACTGTATAAATACAAAAGGGGATTGAGCCTGCTCGCTAAGCAGACGGTTTCTGCTTAAGAAGCCGGTATACTCTCCTCCTCTTTCAATCAGCAGGTAACGTATTTTTGTACTGAACATCAGCAAGATAGCCTCGTAAACAAACTTCTGATCATTGATAGAGACAATTGGGTTATCCATTACCTCAGAAATGGGCAGTTCGGCACTTTTTAGCTGGGCCAGCACATTGTCTCTCAGAGAGATGTCTGTTACGTAACCTATAATTTTCTGATGGGTATTAGTAACAAAAAGGCAACTGGTTCTATGCTCGGCCATCATTCTTGCTGCCTGATACACCGGTGTATGCTGCGGGCATGAAACAATATCACGAGTACTCACCGACTCTATTTTACGAGAGTACAGTTGGTCAGAAGCCAGATAGTTTTCTTCATAAGTCTGAGAACGCTTGACAAAGTGCGCATACTCATCATTCAGCATCAGCTTACCAAACTCCGAAGTAAAGTGATGAAAGAAACCATCATAAGCCCGGCAAAGCGCTCTAAAATCATTACGATGAAGAAAATATACCCTTGTACCCTTCTGCGCTACTACAGTACGTATAGATTTTTTCTTGTTTAGTAAAACCGATATTCCTCCATAGCATATTCCTTTTCCGTAGTGTTCCGGCAAGCGTTTTTTGTAAGCACTATCGTAGAAGAAGGCTTCGTACTCCCCTTCTGCTATAATATCTACACCCTTCATTTTGGTTTTTTCCTGTAGATAAATGACGGTCTCTTTCTTATAAAAAACCTCCTGTAGGAGTTCAGAGATACTTTCCAGAACATCTTCGGGTAATAGGTCAAAGGGTTTTACGCTTTTGAGTAATTGCAGCTTTTCGCTCATAGTTGAAAAAAGATCAGAGTAAGCAGAAACAAGAGCATCAAGATAATATACAGAAAAGTATGCCTGGAGGTTAAGTCGGCAGCGGAGACTGTCTGGCTACGACTTTGCTGTAGCTGTATACTTTCCTCGCTAATACTTCCCTTTTTAAGCATGGCAAAGAAGCAGTCTGCTGTAGCCCGGGCATCGGAGAGCGCATGGTGCTGTTGCTGTAGTGTTTTCTGAAAAAGCCTTTTGTATAGCTCTCCCAAACCCAGGTAGCGACGAAAGGGGTAACGTATGTAGTCTTCCGTAGCCTTCATGGTGCAGAAGGAGGGCAGAGAAGGTAGTGGGTTGCTCAGCCCGCAACGATAAAAACTTACCCCCAGCATATGGTAATCCAGCTTTACATAGTGACCAACCACCAGAGGTTGGTAACGGTCTAAATCTTCCTGTAACTTTTGCATCACTTCCTGACGGCTTAATCCGTGCTTTAACAAAAAGCTTTTATCCAGGCCATGAACATTATAAGAGGCAGGGCTAATCTCAAAGTTGGTAGCTTGTATATAAAATGTAGACTCTTTAACAAACTTACCTGATTTGGTATAAACTAGCCAAGCTACCTGTACTATATGGGGCCAGTGCTCATCCTGATCATAAGGTATGTCCCAATTTTTGGGCAAGCCGGAAGTTTCCGTGTCTACGAACAGCAAATAATCTCTCACGCTTCAAATTACCAAATTATTTTAGCATTGGATAGCAAAGCACTTTCAGCAAGAATTTTTCTGTAGAATAATGCATATTGTCCACTTATCCTGACTACTACCTATTATGCGCTATATCTCTTTTGTTCTCGCTCTACTACTTTTCGTATCCTGCAAGACTAATCCACAGCAAGAGAAAAAAACACTGCACGAGTTGAGGACTGTGATTGAAGAAATCTTTGCCAGTACAGAAGGTGATTTTGCTTTGGCATTTAAAGACCTGTCAGAAGAGGGGGATTCACTTTTTATTCAGGCAGATGAGAGTTTCCATGCCGCCAGCACTATGAAAACACCCCTATTGCTAGAAGTATATAAACAGGCAGAGGCAGGGCGTTTTCGGCTGGACGATTCTCTTCTCGTAAAAAATGAGTTTAAAAGTATAGTTGACAGTAGCCTGTATTCTTTAAGTCCCGAAGACGATACTTACCATATGCTATATCAGCAACTGGGGCAAAAGCAAAGTATATTTGACTTAACTTATCAGATGATTATCGCCAGTAGTAACCTGGCTACTAACATTGTAATAGAGCTGGTAGGTGCTCAAAATACAACGAGAAGCATGCGTTCCCTGGGGGCCAAAGACATACAGATATTAAGAGGGGTAGAAGATATCAAAGCTTATCGGCAGGGGCTAAGTAATACAACTACCGCCTACGATCTAATCTTGATGTTTGAAGCTTTAGCCACAGATAAAATACTGAGCGACAGCTCCAGAAAGGCAATTATTGACATTCTGCTGGATCAAAAATTTAATGAGATGATTCCTGCGCATTTGCCCGATAACGTAAAGGTAGCCCACAAAACCGGTTGGATTAGTGGGCTGCATCATGACTCAGGTATTGTTTATCTGCCCGATGGTCGGAAGTATGTACTGGTACTGCTCTCCAAAAACCTGACAGATGAGGAGGCTGGCGTAGCTACCCTTGCCCAAGCCTCCAGGCTTATTTATGATTACCTTAACTAAACGCTTACTCCCTACCGTACAGGGTTTTTCCGGCTTCTTCGTAGGCATCACCCTCTACCCAAAAAGGACTTTGACTGCTATTGGCGATCTTATCTGCGGCTAAAACATAAGCTTCGCACAATTTTTCTACATAGGAGAAGTTGAGACTTTCGGCTTCATCGGCCAGTTGATGGTAGTAGCGCATAATTTCAGCATCAAAAGCTGTAAAGCCTGCCGAAAAAGTAACTGCCGGCACGCCCGCTTTGGCGAAGCTAACGTTATCTGAACGATCAAAAAGGTTCTGCTCCGGCACAGGGTCAGCCATTGCCTTTAAGCCCACTGCCTGCGCCGCTTCTTTAAATGCCTTGTCTGCTGAAGTTCTTCCCAGGCCAATTACAGTAATTCTGGTAGTATCGTTATAGCCCGCTCCATCAGAGTTAAGGTTAAACACGACCTGTTCCATAGGTACCAGCGGATGCTCCGCGTACCATTGGCTTCCCAGTAGCCCTTTCTCTTCCGCAGTAAGCGCCAGCAGCAGTACTGAACGTTTAGGTGGATGCTGACCAAAATAACGGGCCGCACTAATGAGAGCGGTAGTCCCTATAGCATTGTCGCGGGCACCATTGTAAACAGAGTCTTGAAGATTTTTCCCTTCTGCTACTCCTACATGATCGTAGTGAGCTGAGAGCAGAACGTACTCATCTTTTAATTTAGGGTCAGTCCCTTCTACTTTACCAATCACATTGTACGTTGAAATCTGACGGTCTATTTTCCCTTTTATGGAAAGGCGAAGTTTGGGCTGAGTAGCAGATAGAACATCCAGATGTTGACCTTTAGCATCATTAATGAGGAAGTAAGGCATAGCCTGATCTTCCGCGCTGTTTTGTCCCATTGTTAGCCGTTCAGCATTCATATAGCGGTTTAGCAAGTTCCACGGCATCTGAGAAGATTTATACAACTCTACAAGTCCCTTACCTCCGTACTCTTGTACCATCTTTAGTTTTTCCTGCCCTTCTGCTATAGCACTGTAACTAGACTTTGAGTCAGGGTAGCCCGCTTTGGTAACCACTATCTTTCCTTCAATATCATTGTTTTTGAAGTCTTCTTCCGTGCCAAAGTCTAAAAAAACTGACTCAGCTTCAAGCTCTCCATCTTGCCCTTGCAGCACCAGCAGGTCTTCCAGTATCTGTAATGATTGCTGTTCATAAGTGAGGCTGGCGTTTTGTGCCGGCTTTTGCAATAGCAAAGGAACAGCCTGGAAGTAGGAGCCTTCACCCTCCACTGGCTCTACACCGTAGCTCTGCATCTGAGCAGCGATATAGCGTGCGGCAATATCTAATTCCGGAGAACCGGTATCTCTACCTTTAAGCTCATCAGAAGCCAGAAAACGAATATGCGTTTCTACCTCGCTTCTCTTTATGACTTCCTTCAGCTGCTGGGCATTTCCCTTTGGTATAAGAGTAGCAAGCAGAACCGCCAGCCCATATAGTTTACAGTACATTTGCATGTTCGTTGGGTTAAGTTGTGTAGTACCTCGATAAAACTCTGCAAGTTAACCTTTATTATTTTAGCCTGGCAGTTCGCCTGCCAAACACACATTTACTGTTGCTCCTCTTCCTTACCCTGATTGGTTACAAATAAGGTACGGGTTGGATAAGCAAACTCTACACCCATTTTCTCAAATGCGGCAAAGATATGCAGGTTGATGCCCTGCTGAATATCCATGTACTGATTGTAGTCAGACGTAAGCACATAGTAGACCACTTCAAAATCCAGGCTGGATTCTCCATAGGACATAAAGTGAGCACGATCAAACTGAGTTTTTTCCTGCGATTCTACTGCTTCCTGTAGCACTTTAGGAATTTGTTTTACCTGCTCCAGGCTTGTCTGGTAGGTTACACCGATTTTAAAAGCAATTCTACGGCGTTCCATACGCTTGTAGTTATGGATGCGGGAACCTGTAAGATCGCTGTTTGAAAAGACCAGCTGCTCGCCGGTAAGGCTCTTTACTCTGGTCGTTTTAATACCGATATATTCTACCACTCCCATCTTATTATCGATAATAATAAAGTCTCCGATCTCAAAAGGACGGTCAAAAAAGATAACAAAGTAGTTAAATAGGTCACCCAGAATATTTTGTGCTGCCAGTGCAATTGCAATACCTCCAATTCCTAAACCGGCGATCATGGCGGTTACATCTACACCTATATTGTCTAGCAGCACCAAAGCACCCCCTACCCATATAAATACATTGATAATTAGCATTACGCCACCTAACTGCTTTACTTTTTCTTCTCCGTTCTCCTGACGGCGTACATAAGTGCGGAGTAGTAGTAGTATCGTGGTAGAGATAAAGCGAACCGCAAAAAAGATGACAAACACTAAAGTAGCCACCCATAGTATATCTTCTACCTGCTCTGAGAGTTTAAGTGTTTTAATTCCCAGGTAAATAACAATAAAGTGTAGTACCGGTACCCCAAAGCGGTCTATGCTTTCAATAAGAAAATCATCTATTATCGTATCTGTTTTTTTGGTTAGTTTTTTTAGCTTATTGTCTATAATATGGTTGACAACCCTTACTACAATAAGTCCAAGTATTATAATACCGACCGCTACCAGATAGGCTTGCACCCGGTTGCCGTAAATTACCTGATTTAAAAATTCCTGCATGTCTGATTAGTTTTTTCTTGCCAATATAACAGCCCTGCCAGGCTCAATCAATATTTAATCGGGATTAGGCACTTTCATAAGCAGCAAGCATTGTTTACCTTGTCCTTTAGTCTCTCTACCATCTTCTCTACTTATGCTAAACGATGAAACTAACACCTCTTACGCTCCTCTTCTTTATTAGTACTCTGCTTTGCTCCTGCTCTTCTCCTACTCCTAAAAACGCCTATGATCTGGTACTAAAAAATGCTACTCTGTATGATGGCAGTGGACAGGCTCCTTATCAGGGTGATTTGGCCATTATTGCCGATACCATTGCGGCTGTTGGTAACATAGGCAAATATTCGGCAGATACCATAATAGACGTAAAGGGCCTGGCACTAAGCCCGGGTTTTATTAATATGTTGAGCTGGGCTGCCTATCCTCTGCTGGAAGATGGCAGGTCTATGAGTGGTATTAAACAAGGAGTTACGCTGGAGGTTTTTGGCGAAGGCTCATCTATGGGTCCAGTGAGCGAGCAAGCACGCAAGAGCAATTCACAAATTCATTGGAGTAGCTTCGGAGAGGCTATGGAATATATGGAGGCTCAGGGGGTAGCCCCAAACATTGCCTCTTTTGTGGGTGCCACTACCATAAGAGTACATGTGCTGGGGCATGAAGACCGCGCTCCTAATTCTGAAGAGCTTCAACAGATGCAGCAGTTGGTCCGAGAATCTATGCAGGAGGGTGCTTTAGGGTTGGGTACTTCATTAATCTATGCTCCTGCTTTCTATGCCAATACGGATGAGCTTATTGCTCTGGCAAAGGTAGCAGCAGAATATGATGGCAAATATATCTCTCACCTCCGCAGCGAAGGAGACTCCTTTATTGAAGCTGTAGAAGAGCTACTTAACATTGCTCGTGAGGCAAAAATTGATGCAGAAATCTATCACCTGAAAGCAGCAGGACGAAACAACTGGCATAAACTAGATCAGGTGCTGCAAATGATTGACTCCGCCAATGCCAATGGGCAGCGTATATCCGCAAATATGTATAATTATGTAGCGGCCTCTACCGGCTTGGATGCTACTATGCCCCCCTGGGTGCAGGAAGGAGGGCAGCAGGCCTGGCTCAAAAGGCTGCAAGACCCACAGATAAAAAAGCGAGTAATTAACGAAATGCAGCTACCCTCTAAATCGTGGGAAAATTTTTTGGTAGCTGCAGGAGCACCTGACAATATTCTGTTAGTAGAATTTAGCCAAGACTCTCTTAAGTACCTGACGGCTAAAACAGTAGGAGACATTAGCCGGATGAGAGGCACCAATGCTGCTGAGACTATTATTGATCTGGTGGTACAGAACGAAGGAGATATCGGGGCTGTATATTTTTTGATGAATGAAGAAAATGTAAAAAAACAGATGCGTCTGCCTTATATGAGCTTCGGCTCTGATGCCCGCTCTATTGCTGCCGAAGGAAAAAACCTGGAAAGTAGTACACATCCGCGTACTTATGGTAACTTTGCCCGCCTACTGGGCAAGTATGTGCGAGAAGAAAAAGTTATCTCTCTGGAAGAAGCTATCCATAAGCTTAGCTGGCTATCTGCTCAAAAGCTGAAAATTGAGAAGAGAGGCATGCTAGCCTCTGGCTTCTACGCCGATGTTGTCGTGTTTGATCAGGAGACCATCGCGGATCAGGCTACTTTTGACAATCCGCATCAGTATGCGGTCGGTGTAGCGCATGTGTGGGTCAACGGAAGGCGGGTACTCAGGAATGGTAAACATACCGGGGCTACACCCGGCAGGTATGTGCGGGGACCTGGCTACCAGCAAGATACAGCACAAAAAGCTGTAGCTATACATTGAAACTTTATGGCAAATGACTAAGTTATGCCTGAAATTATACTAAACTTTAGACATTACTCTGTATGATAACTGTTGGCAATGCAGTAATAAGTGACGACATCGTGGAGAACCAGTTTGTATGCGATCTGGAAAAGTGCAAAGGAGCCTGCTGCGAGGAAGGAGAGTACGGTGCCCCCCTGGAAGACGAAGAGCTGGAGATTTTAGAAATGATTTACGTAGATATTGAAGATTTCCTGACTGAAGAGGGTAAAGCAGAAATTGCGCGCTACGGTAAATATGGTAAAGACCCAGAGGGTGAGTACGCCACTCCCGTAATCAAAGGAAAAGAATGTGCTTACGCGGTACGTACTGAGGATGGTAAGTTACAATGCGGAATAGAAAACGCGTACAAAGCGGGCAGAACTACTTTTCGTAAGCCGGTTTCCTGCCACCTCTACCCTATTCGTATCACTAAATACGATCACTATGATGCCCTGAACTATCATCGCTGGCATATCTGCAATCCTGCCTGCACTCTTGGCCAAAGTTTAAGTGTACCTATCTTTAAGTTTGTAAAAGACGCGCTAATCCGTAAGTACGGACGGGAGTGGTACCAGGAGCTGAGTGAAAAAGCTGAAAGTAAGCTCCACAAAAAAAGCTAAGCCTATCTTACTTTTTGCCTGAGAGCCTGGAAGGATCAGCCATATACCCACTTAACCAGACTGAGCCCAATCAGTACCAGTACAATTACCGAAATTATATTTAGCAGAAAGCCAGCCTTTACCATGTCGGCCATACGTATATGCCCGCTGGAAAAAACTACTGCATTAGGTGGGGTAGAGATAGGCATCATAAACGCACAACTGGCAGCCAAGGTAACGGGTATTGCCAGATAAAGGGGGTTAACACCCAGGCTATCGGCTATACCTAAGACTACAGGAACAAAAATAACAGTAAGAGCTACATTACTCATTATCTCTGTCATAAACAGCATAAAACCCGTAAGGAGTAGCATAAGCAACCAAAGACTTATTGTTCCGCTACCGGCTATACTGTCTCCTACCAACTGAACTATACCTGTACTTTCCATACCCTTGGCCAGACATAGCCCTCCTCCAAACAGTAAAAGTATTCCCCAGGGTAGTCGCTCAGTGCTCTTCCAGTCCAGAACATACTCGTGCCGGTTAAAGCTTACCGGTGTCACAAACATGAGTACGCCCCCTGCCATTGCCACAATAGTATTATCCAGGTATTTACCCCCCAACAACTCGTTGATTCCTGACTGAAATATCCAGCAGGCAGCTGTAAGACCAAAGATGACTGCCACCCAGCGCTCTGCCTTGCTCATAGGCCCCAGTTCTTTTAGCTTATCCTCTATCAGACTGGCAGAGCCTGCTAACTTTTGTAACCGATGAGGAAAGAGCACACGGGTCATCATCAGGTAGGTTACCGATAGTAGGGTAAAACAAACTGGCACACCGATAAAAAGCCACTTACCAAAAGCCATTTCTTTTTGGTAAAACTCCTGCATATAACCCACAAAAACTACATTGGGCGGGGTACCTATAATCGTTGTCGTACCTCCAATATTGGCGGCATAGGCTATTCCCAGCATTAGGCATAGCGCAAACTTACGGTATCCCTTACGGTAGCTGGAATCAGCATCTGTATTATCCAGTAAATCCACTACAGAGAGCGCGATGGGTAACATCATGACTGATGTAGCTGTGTTGGAAATCCACATGCTTAAAAATGCAGTTGCCAACATAAAGCCCAGTATGATACCATTGGCATCTGTTCCTGTCAGCTTTATAATATTGAGCGCAATACGCTTATGCAGATTGCGTTTTTCCATGGCTAAAGCGATCAGAAAGCCACCCATAAAAAGAAAAACTATTGGGCTGGCATAAGGGGCGGCAGCTTCGCCGGTAGAAAAAACCTCAAGTAACGGAAAGAGAATCAGAGGCAGCAGAGCTGTAACTGGCAGGGGCACGGCTTCTGCCATCCACCATATTACCATCCAGGCTCCTATGGCAATAACGGGAGTAGCTCCTTCATTTAAGCCCTCTATAGAAAGTGTATTAAGAACAATAAGAAAAATGATAGGCCCTGCTAACAATGTAGCGACTTTGAGTACATTAAATGATTCCTGATTGGACGTGGTCAAGTGATATAAATTTAGGTTGTGTTTTTACGGTTTTAATTAACTCAGGTTCCACTAAATTATAGGATTTGTACATTTAATAAAAATGCGAAAATTTTAATAATCCTGTCTTCCAAGCTTCAGCGTTAAAGAATTTGTTTCACATTTTTACAAATACTTTACTAGTTACTTTAATCTAAAACACAGGGGTAACTGTACTCCTATATGTTTTGTGAAATTACACTTCTTACTAGAGGGTTTTAGTCCTTTTTTCTCTTGCATTTCAGTTCGGAAAGCCTTAAAATTAGAAAGATTAAAAACACGAATACCCTTTATTGTCTTTGGCTTTGCCCATATACATTCTGGTATTCCATTCTGAAGAAGCATTCCCATACGGTAATTCCTGTACGATGACAGGTGCCATTTACTAGTTGTTTACCTCTGAGTAAATCTGCAACATCAGTTTTCTCAGGCACAGCTGGCATATAGCACTGTTCTGTTTATTTCAATCTTACTTATCGCTATAGCGTAATTTTTTAGCCTTTATAAATGAGCATTTAGTGCAAACGATAACATAGACTATTCAATTTGTTTCATTCAAATATTTCTAACATGATAAAGCTATACGATAGTGGCTAGAACAGCCCCATTTACCTAATTACTCTTTAATACAACCTAAAACTTAATCAAATGACGACAAAATTACCCCCCTTTGTAGGGTACCGGAAGAGCTGTGTTTATTCTCTTCTCTTTGCCACCCTATTGATGATACTATGGCAAGGCTCAGCATTTGCTATAGATATTAATGCAAACGATTACACATCTTCTTCTTTAAATACTGTAAACAATACTTCAGCTGCTGAAGTGGCATTAACAGTAAGTGGTACAGTAACTGACAATACTAATAATGAGCCCTTACCCGGTGTTAATGTATTGGTTAAAGGCAGCACGGTAGGTACAGTAACTGACATAGAAGGAAAGTACTCTATCAGTGTACCTAATGAGGATGACATCCTTATCTTTTCATCTATTGGTTATACAGCCGTAGAAGTACCCGTAGAAGGCAGGTCAGTCATTAATATGAAAATGACCGAAGACATACAAAGTCTGGAAGAAGTGGTGGTAGTAGGCTATGGTACTCAGGAAAAAGTTAACCTTACTGGTGCTGTGGGCGTGACAGACGGAGAAGTACTGGAAAACCGCCCCATAGCCAATGTAGGAGAAGGTTTGCAGGGCGTAGTACCTAACCTTAATGTAAACCTAAGAAACGGAGACCCCTCTCAGCCTGCCGATTTTAACATACGCGGCTTTGAATCAATTAACGGCGGGTCTCCTCTTATTTTGGTAGACAATGTTCCTATGGATATTAACCGCATTAACCCCAACGATATTGAAAGCGTAACTGTGCTCAAAGATGCTTCTTCTGCCGCAGTTTATGGAGCTCGTGCTGCTTTTGGGGTAATTCTGGTAACTACAAAAAAAGGAAAAGGCGAAAAAATTAGTGTCAACCTAAGTGCAGAAACAGCCTTGTCTAAGCCTATCTTCTTTATAGATCCGGTTACGGACCCGTACCAGTTTGTACTAGCACGAAATATGGCTACTCAGCGTACTAACGGAGCGCCTCAATTTAATGCAGACTTTGTAGAAGCTACCCGTCGCTACAGCGAGAACCCAACTTTTGAAAATGCCTGGGGTGTAGTAAATGGGCAGTTGCAATTTTATGGATATAATAATTATGCCGAGCAACTTATTACGGATTATGCTCCTCAGCAAAAATACGATGTCAGCCTATCTGGTGCATCTAATAGGGCTTCTTACTACGTCTCATTCGGCTTTCTAAACAAAGATGGCTACCTGAAAAACAAAGAGAAGAACGAAAACTTTAAGAGGTACAACTCTCTGATTAAAGGTGACTTTCAGGTAGTTGACTGGCTGAAGCTTGATAGCCGTGCCTTAATTACAACAGAGACAAGCGATAAGCCTCACTTTTACCACTGGGATGTTAACATCAATACCTCTGCCCGTCAGGATCCGCTGGATGCTATTCGTTTCCCAGACTTGCCTTACTATCTGGAACCTGGTGACCGTGCTGATTTTGAGCAGTACATTGGGAAATATTTTGGCGGAACTAACTTCCTCCCTTATCTGGAAGATGGTGGGCGTAATACATGGACACGCAATGACATCATCTTGACTCAGGGAGCTAACCTCACTCCTATTAAAGGTTTAAATATTCGGGGAGAGTTTTCTGCCAACTTTACCTATCGCGACCAACAGGATGTTCAAAGTAAGATAGAGGTAATTAACAATAAAGACCTGGCTGGTGGGTTAGTAATTGACAATGGTTTTAGCGGCAACGACTGGATTTATAACCAGTCTGAAAACGATCAGTACTACGTTATCAACACCTATGCCGACTACACTATAGATAAGAATAAGCACTTCTTAAAAACCATGATTGGTTTTAACCAGGAGTGGGGGCGGTTTGAGGGAATTGCTACCCGGGCGTATAACCTAATCACCCCTAGCATTACAGACATCACCGCCACTACCGGTAACCAGGAAACTTACGGAGGAAAAGAACACACCTCGCTACGTGGGGCCTTTTATCGTGTAAACTATATTTTTGATGATCGTTACCTTATAGAAGCTAATGGCCGATATGACGGTTCTTCTCGCTTTCCTAAAGAAGACCGTTTTGATTTTTACCCTTCACTCTCAGTAGGTTGGAGGATTTCTGAAGAAGGCTTTTTAAGTGGTGCAGGCGGTTGGCTGGATAATCTGAAACTTAGAGCTTCATACGGACAATTGGGTAACCAGCTAATCTTTAATGGAAATACGCCAGTTTATTATCCTTACATAGCCACATTAGGGTCTTTTAACTCTCCCTATATGATGACTGCCGGTGCGCGTACGCCTGTAATCTCTGCCCCCGGATTGGTTAGTCCAACCTTAACCTGGGAAACGGTAGTGACACAAAACATAGGCTTAGATGTAACCATGCTAGGCAACAGGCTTGACCTCTCCTTTGATGTATACACTCGTGATACTAAAGATATGCTTACCCGGGAAGAACTTCCCAGCATATTAGGAGCAGCAGAGCCTCGTCAAAATGCAGCAGACCTTCGTACACAAGGTTGGGAGCTTTCAGCAACCTGGCAAAATCGCATCAACAGCAACTGGCGGTACGATATCCGACTAGCTTTATCGGATAATATCTCACGTATTACCAAATACAACAACCCTACTGGCTCTCTTAATGAGTACTACGAAGGACAGGTAGTCTACGAAAACGGTACTGGTGAGCGCTGGGGGTTTGAGACCGTGGGAGTTTTCCAGAGCGACGATGAAGTAGCGAATGCTCCGGACCAGTCAAACTTAGGCTCTAACTGGCGCCCAGGTGATATTCGCTATGCTGACCTTGATGGTGATGGCATTATCAGTTATGGCGACAATACACTGGATAACCCTGGAGACCAAAAAATTATTGCCTACGAAAATCCTCGCTATAATTTTGGTGTTACGGGTAACATCAGCTGGAAGAATTTTACGTTAAATGCCTTCTTCCAGGGTATTATGAAATACCAATACTGGCCACCAAATGGTAATTGGGTAGCCTTTTACCCTTTCAATGCCGGACATGTGGAGAACTATTACCTGACTGATACCTGGAGTGAAGAGAATCGCGATGCGTATTTTGCCGCTCCTCATATCTCTACTAACACCAAACAGAATATTCTGCCTCAATCTCGCTATGTACAAAATGCGGCATACGTACGTCTAAAAAACTTGACGCTCGGATATAATCTACCGGAGAGTGTAGCCAGCAAAATTGGTATGAGTAGAGCACGAATCTACTTTGCCGGCCAAAACATGTGGGAGTACACTAAAATGCGTAAGCCTCTAGACCCTGAAGTTCGCCCTACACTTACACAGGAGTACTACAAACAGCGTACCTACTCTTTAGGTATCAACGTGTCCTTTTAACAACCTAATTACTGCTAAAAATGAATAGATATATATTAAAAGTCACTATAGCATTGGCCGTGTTTATGTTCGGCTGCAATGACGATTTTCTGGACCGACAACCTCTTGATGGGATCAGTAATGAAGTATTCTGGAACACAGAAAATGACCTTAAAGTATACAATAATAGTTTGTATAACCTGGCTAGATCCGACAACAATGTTCCGATTTTAATGGGGCATGACGCCGGTTTCAGTAGCCATCGTTGGGGAATCTGGCATGTCTCTGGCTTTACTGATGATACCGCCCCTCGCCACTCACGCCACGATTTCTATCAGAGGGTAAGGGCTGGTAGGCATAATATACCCAACAATCCCGCATGGTATGGCTACCAAGGTTGGAATTTTGTGCGTGCTATTAACTTTGGAATGGAAAACTATGGCAAAGCAGTTATCCCGGATCAAGGGGACATTTCTGGTGAGGACATACGCAATTACTATATAGGAGAGGCTCGTCTTTTCCGAGGCTGGTTCTATGCCGAAAAAGCTCATAAGTTTGGCGATGTGCAGTGGTTGGAACAAACAGTAAACATAGACGATGAGGATATACTGTATGGCGAACGTGATGACCGTAACTTTGTCATGGATAAGGTGCTGGAAGACTTACAATTTGCCGCCCAAAACCTTCCTGAAGACTGGGAGGATGGAAACGCACCTGGCCGCTTGAACCGCTGGGCGGCTCTGCTAGTACTATCGCGTGTAGCTCTTTACGAAGGTAGCTGGAGAAAATACCATGGACTAGGTGACGCTCAGCCCTGGTTTCAGGTAGCTGCCGATGCTGCATTAGACCTGATTCAAAATGGCCCTTACGCATTGTACAGCACCGGAGACCCTAGTATGGATTACAATGCTATCCATCGGATGACCGACCTGTCTGGCAATCCAGAAGTACTATACTGGAGACGATATGAATTGGGTATTTTGACTAATCATGTCCAAAGCTACCACCGCAGTTATAATGGTGGCGCTACCAAAAGTCTTGTAGAGGATTACCTCTGCACTGATGGTCTGCCTATTACACTTTCCAGCGAGTATAAGGGTGACGAAGTCTTTGAAGATATCTTTGAAAACCGTGATCCCCGTCTACGCCAGACCATACTTCACCCTGAAGATCAGGCCTTTTATATGTATGGCAACACTGATCCTGCTGTAGCAGATTATCCTAAAATTCAGGGTCAGACCAAGCCTGGTCAGGCTTCTACTTCCGGCTACCATATTATCAAAGTCTATGATGTAAACGCAGCACATGCTACCTACAATACTTCTTCTACACCAGCCATTGTTCTTCGTTTTGGTGAGGCGCTTCTCAATTATGCCGAAGCCAAGGCTGAGTTAGGAACCATCACTCAGGCTGATTTAGACATGAGTATCAACCTATTGCGCGACCGGGTAGCCATGCCACATCTGGATATAAACCCTCCTATGGATCCTCGCTATGCAGATCTGGGTATTTCTTCTCTCTTGGTAGAAATTCGTCGCGAGCGCCGTATTGAGTTGTTTATGGAAGGCTTCCGTTATGATGATATCCGCCGATGGAAGCAGGGAAAACTACTGGAGAACAAAGATCTGGGCATGCGATGGGATGCTTCTGCACAACAGCGATTTGACCCCGATGGTGAGGCTACTATTGGTGTTACTGAGGTAAATGGCGTACAGTACCTAGATATATATGCAGGTACCGACTATGCTGAGCCTGTGTTTGACGAAAGTAAGCATTATCTCTGGCCAATTCCTATTAATGAAATATCCCAAAATTCCAACCTGGGGCAAAACCCCGGCTGGTAAGAGGGCTTGATTTCCGAACACTAAACCACTAAATTTTAGACAAAGCCGTACTCCTTGTTTCGGCTTTGTCTATTTTTTTATACCAAAGACCAATCCCGACATGAGTCTTTACCCATCAACAACCTACTTATTACTACTTTCCCTGTTTCTGCCTTTTCACATAAATGCTCAGGCATACTCCGGCCCATCTCACTTTTTTTCGCAAGAGCAAGCTATAGTCCTAAAGGAACAAGCTGAGCAGTCCAGCCAAGAAGGTCTGGAAGTCCTCAGAAAGAAAGTAATTGCGGAACTAATGGAAAAAAAAGTGAATGATAATCAGATCACCTCACTGATGAGTACCCAGCAGAAAGATGGCCGTTGGCCAGGCATAAACTATCAGGACGTATCGCGCACCGGATTTGAGCACAGTATCCACCTGGAAAACATGATTCTCCTGAGCAGGGCATATAAAAGCTCATCTTCGCAATATTTTCAAGATACTAAGCTTAAGCAGGCGTTTGATCAGGCATTTCAGTTCTGGGTACAGCATGATTTTATCTGTGATAATTGGTGGTGGAACCAGATAGGCACCCCAGATCGCTTACTGGCCTCTATGCTTATTATGGACGAAAGTTTGAGCGAAGAGCAAAAAAATAAAGCTGCACCTATTGTAGGTAGAGCTACTTTAGATGCCTGGGGGGCCAGGCCGGGTGGAGACCTCATTAAGATTGCTGGTATTTGGGGTAAGTATGCTCTTTTTACCCGCGATAGTGCTACCCTTAACCTGGTCGTAAAAACTATGGCCAGCGAAATAGCCTTTGCCGCGGACAGAAACACCCCTGAAGATCGCCGGGGGCTGCAAACTGATATGAGCTTTCATCATCGTCACGACCGAGTTACCTCCACCCTTTCTTATGGCTTAGGCTATGCTAAGGCCTTTGCAGACTGGGCAGCAAAAGTCGCAGGAACCGAATACCGTTTTCCCGAAGATAAAATAAAGCTCTTGGTAGATTTTTATCTGGATGGCATCTGTAAGACTACCGTATATGGCAAATACCCTGACCCCGGAGCAAAAAACAGAAGCCTCTCCCGCAAGGGCACCCTTTGGGCTTATACAGATCAGCTTCCTGCTAAACTTTTACAGGCTACAGACTACCGAAAAGACGAACTAAAAGAAATCATACAAATCCGAAGCGGAGAAGTTAAACCTCGTTTAAAGTTTAACCGCTTTTACTGGCATACGGAGTATCTGAGCCACCAGCGCCCAAACTACTTTACCTCAGTACGGATGCACTCTTCTCGCAACCATACTATGGAAGAACCTTACAATGGAGAAGGACTCAGAAACCATCATCTTGGCGATGGCTCTAACTTTATATCTCGTACCGGGCAGGAGTATACTAATATATTTCCGGTCTGGGACTGGCAAAAGATACCAGGTACCACTGTAGTACAAAAGCCTGCACTGCCTTCCGAAAAAGAGATACAAAAGAAAGGAAAAACAGATTTTGTTGGAGCAGTGACCGATGGTACGTATGGCCTTGCTGCTTTTGACTTCAAGAGTGCTCACGATGCATTAGCAGCAAAGAAGGTATGGTTCTTTTTTGATCAGGAATACATAAGTCTGGGAGCAGGCATACAGTCTGCTGAAAAATACCCGGTAGTTACCACCCTTAACCAATGCCTGCTTAAGGGAGATGTTTTGTTAATGGACAACAGGCAGGTAAAAAAAATTGCCCATGGCCAACATCAGTTAAATAAGGTCAGTGGAGTATGGCACGATAGCATTGCCTATTACTTTTTATCCCCTGCTTCTGTAAACCTGAGTAAGCAGACAGCAAGTGGCAATTGGCGGCTGATCAACCATCAATCTACTTATACAGATCAAGAGATTCGTAAAGATGTATTTAAACTTTGGCTGGAGCATGGTAGTAAGCCCAATGATGCCACTTATGCTTATATAGTAGTGCCTGCTCTAAGTTCGGAGAGTTTTAAAACATATGCTAAAGCTTTACCTCTGGAAGTTCTCGCCAACACTCCTCAAATACAGGCTGTAAGGCATAGCGAACTGGGTATTACACAGCTTGTATTTTACCAGCCGGGTAGCCTTCAGCTTAGTAAAAACATGAACATCACTGTTCCACAAGCTGCGATCGTAATGCTGCAAACCGAAGGAGACTTCGTTAAAAAAATTAGTGTAAGTGACCCCACTCGTAAGCTCCAAAAGATCTCAATCTCATTAAGTAGCAAAATAGAAGGTAGCCATGAAAATATTTCTGCTCAATGGGACGAAAACAGCAGGCAAACACAGATAGAGTTTGACCTCCCGCAGGGAGAGTATGCCGGCCAAAGCGTAAGTATGCTCCCCGAATCTCTAGGCAAATAATTCTATTAACTAACATACACAACTTTCAACAACCTAAACACATGTTACATTCAAAAAAACTTTATGCGAAGAGTGTACCTGTCTTTGCACTCTGCCTGCTACTGGCTCTGCTGAGTAGCCATGCGCTTTTCTCTACCGCACAAACTAATGATGACCCTCCCAAGCTGGACAACCCTATGGATGTACAGTACCTCAAAAAGAAGTTGCACAAAAGCTCACCTCGCCTTGTACTTACGCCATCTATAGAAAAACACCTGAAGAAAGACCTAAAATCTGATCCGGTAGTTAAAAACATGTACGAGGTACTCAAGCTGAATGCTGAAAAAATTCAAACCCAAGCCCTCTTGGAGCATACAGTGATAGGCAGACGTCTGCTCAGAACCTCTCGCGATATGCTATACCGTATGAATGTACTGGGTATGGTGTACCGCATAGACCGCGATGAAAAAGTATTGAACCGTATTAATGACGAGCTATTGGCAGTCTGTAACTTTAAAGACTGGAACCCCTCCCACTACCTGGATGTAGCCGAGATGGCTATGGCAGTGGCCTTAGCGGTAGACTGGGTAGGAGAAGACCTGCCCGAATCTACCGTAGAGCAGGCAAAAGAAGCTCTCATTCATAAGGGCATTAACCCCAGCTACAACGAAAGCGGAAACGTAGGCTGGATTGCCGGCTCTAATAACTGGAATCAGGTCTGTAATGGAGGTATGATTGCCGCTTCTATCGTTATTGCTGAAAAAGACCCTGAGCTGGCTGCCAAAACTATTCACCGAGCTCTAGAAGGTATGCCACATGCCTTGGTAGAGTATGGCCCGGATGGCGTATATCCTGAAGGTTCCACCTATTGGACCTATGGCACCAGCTACTCTGTACTAACAGCTTCTATTCTGGAAAGTGCGTTCGGTTCAGATTTTGGCCTGGGAGATTACCCTGCTTTTAAAGAAAGTGCTATGTTTAAAGTCTTGAGCGTTGCCCCCTCTGGTTGGTACTACAACTTTGCCGACTGTGGAGATATGCGAAAAGAAAATGGTGATATTACTCTTGCCTGGTTTGCTGCCAAAAGTGGCGATGACATTTATTATGAAAAAGAGCGTTTTCTAAAGGCTCCCGAAGAAATGGGAGATCTGAGTCGTTTTGCCGGGGCGGGCCTTGTATGGCTTTCGCAATACGAAAGTAAAGGCGAAAGCTCACTCCCTACTGCCTGGAAAGGTGAAGGAGCTAACCCAATAGTAATTTTCAGAGGAGAAGGGAAAGAAGGATACTACTTTGGAGGCAAGGGAGGCCGAGGTACTGTAAACCACGGCAATATGGATGCCGGTTCATTTATTTTTGAGCTGAATGGTGTTCGCTGGGTAATTGATCCAGGCAACCAATCTTACCATCAACTGGAAAAAACCGGATTTAACCTTTGGGGAAGATGCCAGGACTGCGAACGCTGGACCTTACTTACAAAAAATAACTTTGGCCATAGCACCCTTACAGTGAACGATAAACTTCATCATACAGATGGCTTTGCCTCTATACAGGATTTTAAAGATGGAGACCAACCTGAAACTACCATTGATATGACTAAAGTCTTTGGTGAAGATCTGGAAAATGCCAGCCGCAGGTTCGTAAAAGAAAATGAAAAATCTCTACTTATAGAAGATGAGTTCACGATCAACTCTAATACTAAAATGATTAGCTGGCAGCTGATGACTACTGCTGATGTTGAACTAACAGAGGAAGGAGCTATTTTGCATCAGGATGGCAAAAAGCTCCGCGTGGAGAACCTTACACACCCGGACTTAAAACTATCTGTGATTTCTCTGGATCCGGCACCGCACGAATTAGACAGAAATATAGAAAATCTGAAGCGGCTTGAAATTCGTATGCCTGCTCATATTTTTGACGATAAGCAGAACAAGCTACAGGTAAGACTCTCCGCATTATAATTTTTGAAGTTTAGGGGAGAGAAATTTAAACTTTCCCCTATCAACTTCGCAACGAGTTTCTGAGCTAACAGTTTAAGGCCTAATCCCACTCGCTAAAATCGGATTATGTATCGGTCTTCCTTGTCAATGCCGCTAATTGTCCTATTTTTGTGAAAAAATTTAACCGATACAGCATGAGCGTTTTAGTTAATAAAGATTCCAAAGTCCTGGTACAAGGTTTCACTGGTTCGGAAGGTACTTTCCATGCCGGACAGATGATAGAATACGGAACCAATGTAGTAGGCGGTGTAACTCCTGGTAAAGGAGGACAAACTCATCTTGATCGCCCCGTTTTTAACTCAGTACAGGAAGGTGTAGACCAGACTGGTGCTGATGTTTCTATCATATTTGTACCCCCTGCATTTGCCGCAGATGCTATTATGGAAGCAGCAAATGCCGGTATCAAAGTTGTCGTGGCCATTACTGAAGGTATTCCAGTAAAGGATATGATGATTGCCAAAGACTACATTAAAGACAAAGGTGTTACGCTCATCGGTCCTAACTGCCCGGGAGTTATTACTCCAGAAGAAGCCAAAGTAGGTATTATGCCTGGTTTTGTGTTTAAAAAAGGTAGCATAGGCATTGTATCTAAGTCAGGTACTCTAACTTACGAAGCTGCTGACCAGGTAGTAAAAGCTGGTTTAGGAATATCTACTGCTATTGGTATTGGCGGTGACCCTATTATCGGTACCTCTACTAAACAGGCAGTACAATTACTGATGGAAGACCCTGAAACCGAAGCTATCGTTATGATCGGTGAAATCGGAGGTAACTACGAAGCAGAAGCTGCCCGCTGGATTCAGGAAAACGGTAATAAGAAGCCTGTAGTTGGCTTTATTGCTGGACAAACAGCACCTCCCGGCCGTCGTATGGGCCATGCTGGTGCTATCATTGGTGGTAAAGATGATACCGCTGCTGCAAAAATGAAAATTATGAGTGAATGCGGTCTTACAGTAGTAGATACCCCTGCAAAAATTGGTACTACTATAGCTGAAGCTCTTAATAAGTAATTATACTTTACCTGCTTTCAAAACTGATTTAAAGTTTTCCGAATAAATAAGCACAGAAGGCGGCTCCAAATGGGGCCGCTTTTTTTATTAGCCGCCTTTCAATGTAACTTATTCAATATTTATTGTTTATTTATTAGTAATCATAAAGATATATTTGATAGAAATGATCTTTATGAAAAGCACACAAAGGTTTTCAATTATAGAATATAATAAGGCCAATTCTGAGGTAATAACTATTAACAACGATACCATGCGTGAAATGGGTATTCCGTGTGTGCACAATTGGTTTAAATGCCAGGGAAATAACGCTACTTTATTTAGAGGAAACCGGGAGAAACTTAAATCCAGCCTATTGCAAGAAGGCGTTCCTTTTATTTTGAAGCAACTTATCATTTTTAACATTTCTCAAAAAAAAGGTTGCATCTACTGCGCCCATGCCCACAGATTAATGGAAGACAGCATGAGCAAAACTCTAACTGATCAGGAAGGCTTTAAAGTAAGCGAACATTCAGGAAGCGACTATATTCCTTCTGCTTACAACACAGCCATACGTATTGTCACAAAGGCAGCTCTTGACCCTGCCAGCACTACCCACAACGATTTTGAAGAGCTAAGAGATGTGGGATATACTGATCACGAAATTCAGGAGCTGATGAACCTGGCGGACCTAACAAGTATGCACAATACTACTGCAGATATCTCAGGGATAAAAATCAACAACGAACTTATGGAAACCAAGTAAAGCCTGAAGCTCATAGAAGAGTAGACTTCTTCATACTGCCTATCTGATAGAAAGGATGGGCCTTTTTAAATATCAATATTTATTTTTAGAGTACGAATGGATCATCTGGATTTTGTTAACAAATCGTTACGCCTACGATACGAAGCCTTCTCCAAGTTTGCTACTAAAATCAACCGCGCCAACTCCGTTGATGAAATCAGTAGTGCTATCGCTTCTGACGTTAAGTTTGTAATTGATGCATTTGTTCTTCGTCTTACTGTAGTTAACGAGCACAACACTTATACCCTTGAGCTATTTAGAGAGCAATGTTCTTTTCATCAAAATCTGCAGGACCAACTCTCTCCACTAGAGCGAGCATCTCTGGCAAATGGGCAGCCACTGTCTCTGAACAAGACAGAAATTCAAAACTCTGATACACTGAGGGGTAGTATATTTGATCACCCCAAAGCACAGCACTTATTAATTTTACCCACAACTGTGTCTGATGAACAGCGCCTTATCTTTTTTATAGCCAATAAAAGTGAACAGGCTTACACAGAAATTGACTTTAGGTTTGCTAACCTGATCAGTGAGCTACTGACTACTAAAATTTCGCAGTTACTATTGATCAAGCAAATCGCTGATAATAACAAAGCTTTAGAAGAGGCTAACCAACAACTCTCGCAGCTTAATGAAGAAGTACGTACGCTAAACAGTGAACTAGAGCTAAAGGTAGATGAGCGTACCGGCAGACTTAAAGAAGCTCACATTGAACTGAATACACTTTTCTACCGCACCTCGCACGATTTCAGGCGACCACTCTCTGCCGTATTAGGCCTACTAGACCTTATGGAGATGAACCCTGATACTGAAGAACAGCCTATTATTACTCAGCATCTAAGAACTTCCGTACAGGAGCTGGATCGCATGCTTAACAAGCTACAAACTATCAGCCTTACCGATCTGGATGACGAGGCAGTAGAATGTCTGAATTTTGAGCAAATTATTGAGAGGCTTAGCGCAAAGTACGAATGCAAACTCAAAGATCAGGGGATAGAAATGAGTTATCGCATCCATCTGCAAGGCTCTTACTATGCTCACCCTATGATGGTGGAAGCCATTATGGACAATATTATTGAAAACTCTATCTGCTATTGCAATAAATATCAGCCCTACATTACCATTGATATTGGAGATGAAAGTGGACAATTACTAATACAAATTGCTGACAATGGTGATGGCATAGAGCCTCAGCTACAACACAAGGTGTTTGATATGTACACTAAAACAAGCGCTCGCTCTACTGGCAATGGCCTTGGCCTGTATATCGTCAAAAAACTGATGGATAAGCTAAAAGGTAAAATTATCCTTAAAAGCACATTTCAGCAGGGTACTTCAGTCGGGCTACACCTTCCGTTGCCGCAAACGCCTCCTTCTCTACCTGCACAAAACTCCACGGTGCTTAGCCCACATTAGGTCAATTAAAATACTGACAGATAGCCTATTAAGCCTGTTTTAAGCTAATGTTACCATATTATTATGCTTAGTACGGCTTAGTCTCCATTCCGGCCTGGCTTAGTATATTGACGAAGCTATTCTTCATTACACAACTAACCAAGTTCAAGCCATGAAAAAGACTCTATTTTTTTTAATTTCAGCACTTCTTTTTTCTACTTCCTGTAAAGAACTCATAGAAGAGATACTAGACCAGCCCAAAGATGATAAACCCAAGAAAGAAAGCCCTTCAACGTTTAAAGAAGTTGCTAGTATTACACTTGGGGGTGAGGGCGCTGCCGAAATTTCTGCTTTTGATAAGGAAAGCAAGCGCCTTTTTGTAGTCAACAATGATGGAGACTCTCGCATAGATGTTGTAGATCTGGAAGATCCTGAAAACCCTTTGTATACAAGCAGTATCAGTATTGTAGAATATGGGGCTGGAGTCAATAGCGTGGCCGTTAGTCATGGCCTGCTGGCAGCTGCCATAGAAGTCGACCCTACTGAAGATGATGGCATTATTGTGTTTTATGATACGCATACCTTAACTAAAATAGCCGAGGTGGCTGCTGGTGCATTACCAGATATGGTTACTTTTTCGCCAGATGGACAGTATGCGCTTTCTGCCAATGAAGGGGAGCCCTCAGGCTATGAGGAAGGAGATATTGATCCTATAGGAAGTATTACCATTATTGAGGTTAAAAAAAGGTTCACTGCAAAAACACTGGATTTTACTGCCTTTGAGGGCATGAAAAATGCCTTGGCCACGCAGGGCTTTAGAGTATTTGGCCCTGGAGCCAGCTTGAGCCAGGATGTTGAACCTGAGTATATTACTGTTTCAGAAAACTCAAAGACTGCCTGGGTAGCGCTACAAGAAAACAATGGACTGGCTCGTATTGACCTGACATCTAAAACTATTACCGATATACTACCTTTAGGTAACAAAGATTATTCTTTAATAGAAAATGCCATAGATGCCAGCGACGAAGATGACAAAATCAAGTTGAACTCATGGCCTGTATTGGGTATGTACCAACCTGATGCAATTGCAGCATTTACTGTGGGCGGACTCTCCTACATTATTTCTGCAAATGAAGGGGATGCCCGCGAATACGATGGCTTGGAGGAAGAAGTAAGAGTTAAAGACCTAAAGCTTGACCCGGCTATTTTTCCAGAAGTTGCAGCCCTTCAGGAAGATGATAGATTGGGCAGACTACAGATTACCAATACTCTTGGCAACACTGACGATGACGATGAGTACGAAGCCTTATATGCCTTTGGAGGACGCTCCTTTAGCATCTGGGATGGCCTTAGCGGACAAATGATTTACGATAGTGGAAACGAGGTAGAGAAGCTTATTATTGAAGCAGGATTGTATGATGATGGTCGCAGCGATGCCAAAGGCGTAGAACCTGAAGGGGTAGCTGTAGGTAAGATGGGCAAGCGTATTATCGCTTTTATTGGCCTGGAGCGTGTAGATGCCGTTATGGTATATGATATTACCAACCCATATCAACCTCAGTTTGTCAAGATTCTTGAAAGCGGTGATGCGCCTGAAGGATTGGTATTTGTACCTGCCGAAGACAGCCCTAATGAAAAAAGCCTGCTAATTGTAAGCTCAGAAGATGATGGGCAGGTAAAGATATATCAGCCTTAAGCAAACCTGACTTAGTTATTTCTGAAAAAGTGGGCTCTTATGGGCTCGCTTTTTTTTGTATAAGTCAATTATCTTGTTGTTTGTCTGGTAAAAATAGTACGCTAGCCTTTTTCTATAGGTCACATTCTCTAAATTTGAGGGCAGCTTACCAGAAAAATGACCGAAATTACTGCAAATTACACTGCCATGAGCAACAGCAAGCATACTGCTATACTTTTACTATCCTGCCCCGATCGTGTAGGATTAGTTTCTCGTATCTCTCACTTTATCTTTGAAAGAGGAGGAAATATACTTGATCTTGATGAGCATGTAGATACTCAGCATAATACCTTTTCGGTACGCGTAGCCTGGGATATGAAAAACTTTTCCATTCCTGCTGCTAAAATTGAAGAAGCTTTTACGCCCCTAGCAAATGAGTTTAATGCCAGTTGGAGAGTAAAGTTTTCTGATGCAAAGCAAAAGGTTGCTATTTTCGTCTCTAAATATGACCATTGTTTGCAGGAAATACTTTGGCGCAAGCGTATGGGAGAGTTTGATTTTGATATTCCACTGATTATTTCCAATCACCCTGACCTTCAACCTCTTGCCGATCTCTATAATATCCCCTACCATGTTTTTCCAATTACTAAAGAAAACCGCTTGGAGCAGGAGCAGAAAGAGATTGCCCTTCTGCAAGAGCATCAAGTAGATACTATTATACTAGCACGCTATATGCAAATAGTATCTCCGGACTTCGTAAGCCAATACCCCAACCAGATAATTAATATTCATCATTCGTTTTTGCCAGCATTTATTGGAGGCAATCCGTACAAAAGAGCCTTTGAAAGAGGTGTAAAAATTATTGGGGCTACCAGCCATTACGTAACTGCAGATATAGATGAAGGTCCTATTATTGAGCAGGACATTATCCGTATTACGCATAAAGATTCTGTACGAGACCTGGTAAGAAAGGGCAGAGACTTAGAGCGCTTGGTTTTAGCTCGTGCTTTGCATTTACATAGCGAACACCGAATACTTGTTGAAGAAAACAAGACCGTAATTTTTGATTAGCCCTTACAGGATTGTACGCATTCTGCCTGACAAACTGTACTATACGATTGTTTCTAAAAAGGTAACTTTAGTTTAGTGAACTCTGCTCAAACTCACTATCTGTTTAGTTATAGTTATATGAGTATTTGTTCTCTAGCTCACTATTGTTTTTTATAATAACAGCACATTTATTTATAAATTATTTGCGGAAAATAATCTGCAATTTGTAGAATTATTCCTCAATAACCACCCCTAATTTTCAATAATACACTCCAGTAACCAGTTTATACCAAATATATTTTCGCACATTTAGCACAATATTTTTTTTAATATCTACACCTATTCGTTACTACGAAGCCCCTAACATCTTGCAATATATTTATATGTACTAACACTCATAATAAACTCTAATACTCCCTGATTTTTGCTATAGTTAGTGTTAATTTTTTCATCAACTTACTTTTTATACTATGAGGAACTATATTTTACTCAGTCAGTTGCTCGCTCTTTTTTTTACCTTCGGTGCACAGGCTCAGCAAGAAGTCAGTGGTACTATTACCTCAACTGAGGGGGAAGCTCTTCCGGGCGTAAACATCCTTGTCAAAAACACTACCATTGGCACCCTCTCCACCCTGGGTGGCCAGTATGCTATTACTATTCCCGACTCTATTAGCCAGGCGGTACTCCTGTTTTCGTTTGTAGGCTATGAAGAGAAAGAAGTAGAAGTAAACAAGCAGTCTGTAATTGATGTCAGCCTGGAAAGCAGCACCCAGCAATTAGAAGAAGTGGTAGTTGTTGGTTATGGCGTTATTGATCGGCAAAAGCTCGCAGGCGCTGTATCGTCTATTGGTAGCGAAGACATTGAGGCCGATCCGGTAGTAGGGCTAAACCAGGCAGTACAAGGGAAAGTAGCCGGAGTGCAGGTTACACAAAACTCAGGCACCCCGGGCGGAGCTCTAAATTTTAGGGTAAGAGGAGTTACAACACTGAACTCAAGCACTACGGAACCGCTCTATGTAGTAGATGGTATTCCTATCAACTCAGACAATTATGGAGGAATTAGCGCAGGGTCACGCCAGACTATTAACCCCTTGGCCTCTATTAATCCCGCAGATGTAGCCTCTGTTGAAGTCCTCAAAGATGCCTCAGCTACGGCCATCTATGGTGCCAGAGCTGCTAATGGGGTAGTACTGATTACTACCCGCAAAGGAAACAATGGAAGTAACCGCATTAATCTGAATGCTTATTATGGATTACAGGAACTGCCCAGAACAATAGGTATGGCTAACTCGGCTCAATATCGGCAGTATATTACTGACCTCGCCACTTTAAACGATTGGGATGACCCTGGTTTTGGTATTAGTGATATTAACACTAACTGGCAGGAGGTGCTCTACCAAAATAGCTTGGTAGAAGGAGGAGAAACAGCCCCCATTCAGAGTTATACACTTTCCGCAAGTGGCGGCTCGGATCAAACTATTTATTATGTATCTGGAGGCTATTTTATGCAGGAGGGTATTGTGAAAGGCTCTGGTTACGAACGCATAAATTTGAGAACTAACCTAGAGCATGAGTTCAATGAACATATCAAGTTCGGAACTAACATTAACCTTTCGCGAGGCAAAACTGATAGAATTGTAGAGGACTTTGGGGGAAGTGGCCCGGTGAGCCTTGCTTTACTAAGCCGCCCTAATTTACCCGTTTATAATGAAGCAGGAAAATTCTTCTTAGACACCCTGATTAACCGTGATAACCCTCTGGCAATGGCCAAGCTACCTAATTACTACGATAAAGTAGATAGAATTTTAGGTAACATATATCTGGAGGCGGAACTTCTGAAAGGACTTCGCTTTCGCTCTACAGCAGGCATAGACAGAACAGACAATGAAGGAGAGTTTTACAGACCCAAAGAGGGTATAAGAGCAGGCGAACAACGTGGAGGTCTGCGTAATACTAATCGTTTCCTCACCTTTACATGGCTAAACGAAAATACACTGAACTACAACAAAGAAACAGGAGATCATGAATTTACCATATTAGCAGGTAATACTCTGCAAAATGCACAGATCAGTTCTTATTATACCAATGCTGTAGGTTTCCCTAGTGATGAGGTAGTTATTGTAAATAATGCCAGTTCTTATAATGCCGGAGAGCGACTGGAAGGTTGGAGCCTGGTATCTTTCTTTTCCAGAGTCAATTACATTTTTAAAGATCGCTATATCATTACAGCCAATTACCGTGTAGATGGTTCCTCAAGATTTGGAGAAGAAAAATTGTATGGCGCTTTTCCTTCAGTAGCTGTAGCCTGGCGAGCATCCGAAGAAGCTTTTTTACAAAATCTTTCAGCCATAACTAACCTTAAACTTAGAGCCAGTTTAGGCCAGTCGGGCAACCAGCCCCGAGACTTTTATAATGCAGTACCTTTATATAGCATTAGTGCCTATTACGGAGACTATGTAGGATTTATTCCTCAGACCATAGGAAACAACCAACTAAGCTGGGAGACCACCACTCAACTTAACCTGGGCCTGGATCTTGATCTGTTTGATGACAGAATTAGCTTACTGGCCGATTACTACATTAAAAAGACAGAAGATCTGCTTACCAGCTATCGCTTACCTCAGGCTACGGGCACGCTTTTTACCACTGTTAACCTGGGTAATATGGAAAATAAAGGGTTTGAGTTTGAAATTACTTCCAGAAACCTACAGGGTGCCTTAAGCTGGAATACCAGCCTGAATATGTCTTTCCCTACCAATAAGATTACTTACCTGGCAGGCGAAGAAGTGCTGGATGGCTTAGGTGATGCATCGCATATTGTTAGAGAGGGCTACCCTATCGGCTCTTTCTTTGGCTACATTGCAGAAGGAATAGACCCTACTACCGGCAATATTATTTATGCAGATATAGACGATGATGGACAGCGTTCGCTTCCGGGAGCAGTAGATACCGACGATCGTACTATCATTGGCAACCCTCACCCTGAGTTTTATGGAGGTATAACTAACAGCTTGTTTTATGGTAATTTTGACCTGAGTGTGCAGGGGCAGTTTGTTTACGGCAATGATATCTGGAACTTTACCCGCCAGAGTTTTGATAGGCTTACCGGTGCCGCAAATAATATTTCTGCAGATGCGCTAGACTATTGGACAGAGGCTAATCCCGATGCAAGTTACCCACGACCTACAATTGGGCAAACTACCAATGACTTGCTCTCTACCCGATGGATTGAAGATGGCTCCTTCTTCAGGCTTAGAGATATTACGCTTGGCTATACAATGCCCACCGAGCTAAGCCAACGCCTGCAGATTGAACAGATGAGAGTATATATTCAGGCTCAGAACCTACATGTCTTTACTAATTATAGCGGCTACGATCCGGAGATTAATGTTTATGAAAACCGTGGCTCTATGATCGGGGCGGACTATGCCAGCTACCCCCGAGCACGCACATTTTTAGTTGGCCTAAACCTAACTTTTTAATTTATAATTGAAGTCAAGATGAAAAATATAGCATATCTACTATTACTATCTGTTGCATTTAGCAGTTGTGACGATTTTTTGAATGAAGAGCCAGGTTTTAATCTGACAGAAGATCAGGTGTTTGCCAGTGTTTCCAATGTAGAGCCTGCTGTTGCTGGGGCTTATAATACTATGATTCGATCCAGCAGTGAAAACAACCAGGGCTACCTCTCTCGTAATTTTTACCTGATCACGGCTTTTTCTGCCTGGGATCTTAAAGAACCTAATGACGCAGTGCCTAGCTTTCTGGAATTCTATAACCATCAGGTGCAGCCTAACAACACTTATCTGGAAGATAGTTGGGGTGCCATTTATGAAGCTATACAGGCAGTAGACAAAATTATTGCCTATGCGCCTGCTGCCGAGGGTGATCAGGCTACGCTAGACCGACTACTGGCTGAGGCTTACTTTCTTCGCGCATACCATTATTTTAACTTGGTGCGCATGTTTGGAGGAGTTCCCCTATATCTGGAACCTATCAAAAATACTGAAGCTGAGCAAATATTTCTACCCCGTGCTACCAGAGAAGAGGTATATGAGCAAATAGTGAATGACCTGGAAACTGCCCAGTCTTTGATGCCAGCAAACTATAAGCAGGCAAACAGAGCTTCCTTACCTTTAATAAAAGGCCTGCTTGCCAAAGTGCATTTGTATCAGGAAAATTATGCGGAAGCAGAGAGCTTGGCAGCAGAAGTAATGAATGAATACACTTTTTCGTTAAGTCCGGAGTTTGCTAATATTTTCAGGGCAGAAGATGAACCTGAGTCCTTACTAGAGATACCATTTAATGCCCGTAGCGGATACAATGCTCTTACCACACTTACTCTACCGCCCGGCGAACCTTATAATGGTGTAGCCAGCTCGCCTTTTGTCGTATATAAGCAGGGAGATGTTTACCCATTGATAGAGTTATACGAAGCAGAGGATATTCGTCTTCAGCAAACTTTCCATCAAGGCCAGGACTGGTACTATGTAGTAAAATACACCTCATTGGATAATTTTGATGCTATATCGCTTATGCGAATGCCGGAACTACTCCTTATTTATGCTGAAGCTGCAGCACGAAATGCCCAAAGTGTTACTGATGCTGCTTTTGAAGCTTACAACCAGGTAAGAAGCCGTGCAGGAGTACCTGCCGAAAGGTCTGAGTTTGGCTCTATAGAAGCTTTTATTGATGAGGTTGTTGAGGAAAAAAGAAGAGAGCTAGTACTTGAAGGTGAAACCTGGTTTGATTACGTCAGAGCAGGCAAAGCTGCCGAATTAGGCGCTGCTAACCCTGATTACTGGCTTTACCCAATTCCTCAGATAGAAATGGATGTAAACAAAAAGCTTGTGCAAAATCCGGGTTACTAAACAAAATGAAGGGGAAGGCAGGTCGCTTCCCCTTCGTATTATAATAGTATGAGCTATTAGCCCAAAAACTTCTTAATCAGTGCTCCAATAACAACAATTACTATTACTACCAAAATTATTGCAGCCCAAAAGCCTGCTTCAAAGATATCGCCTATCAAACCACCCACAGAGTCGCAGCTACTTAAAAATACTGCGCTGAGCATTATCAGGCTTATGTTTCCTATGTTTTTTGTTTTCATCTGTCTAAATATTAAAAAGTGATGCCTTACGATATAAAAAATGCCCTGGTACCGGGCACTTTTTCATTTAATAGCTATTGATTTTCTTTTTCAGCTCATCTTTACTTTTTCCGGTCTTTTGCTGCAACTTACCAAGTAGTTCATCTTCTTTACCTTCTGCATAGGTAAGGTCATCATCGGTAAGCTCGCTATACTCCTGCTTAAGCTTACCTTTTATTTCATTCCATCTTCCTTTGATTCTTAAATCGTCCATAGTTTAAAAAATTAAATGTTAAACATTTGTATCTCGTTTATATAACCTGTAGACCTATGAATTGTTAGTTGAAAGTTAACTACTCAGCTTAATATATGTGTTTAGTTACGCATACAGCAATGTTTAAATTTATCGCCCGAACCACAAGGGCAAGGGTCGTTTCTTCCTATACGCTTGGCCTTACGAAAAGGCTTTTTTAGACGCCTGCTCATATCCTGATGATACACCTTACGCAGAGTTTTGTACAGCTCCGGGTGTTTCTGTTTAAAAAGCTTAGGGCGCTCAAAAAAGTACTCGCTGGCTACGGCCAAAAACTCTTCTTCGCTGGTTGCAGCATAAGCGTCAATATCACTTTTACCTTTGCGTATACGCTGCATTTCTCTACGCATTAGCCTAAGCCAGGGCTTTGCATACTCTTTATTGTTAAGTTCTGCGGGTATACCATCTATGCTTCCGTCCTGTTTGTCTAAAATATGGACAAACTCATGAATACCTACATTATGCTTATCGGTGGTATTCTCAAAACTTTGGTGCAGGCTATGTTTACTTAATATCATAATTCCTTCCATACTCCCACCGCTGCCTACCATACCTGTAATTACCTCTTCCGGGTTTTTAGTGGAGAAATTACGGTCAAAAGATGAAGGGTAGAGCAAAACCTCATTAAGATAGCTATACTGCCAGCCTGGAAACCCAAAAAGAGGAATAACTGCGCTACAGGCTACTAATAGACGATCCAGATCATCAACTTCTACCCGTATGCCTGTAATTCGTACCTGTCGCATAAATTTGCGAATACTTTTCTCAAAACGCTTCTTCTCTTTTTGGTTAAGGTTTTGGTAAAAATGGACATGCTTCTCTAGTAGCTCTCGCCACTCTACAGGAAATTTAGAAGGAACTTTGCGCACTGGACGATTTCTGTACCATACCCAAAAAGCCAAATACGCAAATAGCAGAAAGCCAACAATGGTGAAAAATACTTGCATTCTTTAGTTATAGAATAAGTTGAAAAAATAGTCTTAAAAAATAATTATTATAAAAACTACTGATTAAAACCTCAGCCATAACCTTCAGTCGGTTTAAAAGTTTATATAAGGGTCATTCATAAATTTATTAACCCCTATTTTATAAGCCTCTGAGCTACAGCATTTTTACATATACACAATTCAATATTAGTTTTTTTGAAAAAATTGTAATGAACAATGCTTTTCCCTATATATTTATATTCTTAAAGTGAAAATTACTGCCATTTTTGCGATATAAGCCGTATTATTGTCAAACAAACGATTTGATTTTTTGGAGTTGAAGCATTTTTATATCAAAGCTTATCTGCTCCACTAACCTATTACCGTAAAATTGTTAAGTCTATGGATGACTCTACCAACAGCAAGATTCAAAACTACAACAAGCAGGTTGGCCTCAAATTTCAGTTGTATAACAGCCTTTTTACTGCGCTCCCTTTTCATAGGGTAGAAAAAACAGGAGTACTACTGTCTACCTTTCTGCTACACTGCGAAGAAGGGTATGAAAAACAACTAAGCCCGGTAGAGATTATTAATACATTTTTTCAGCATTATACATCTTACCAGGAAGAAAAAGGACAGATAGACCTGCTATTCCGTTTTGTACAGTATGCAGAGCGTCAGGTAGTACTATTTGATGCAGTTGAAGATGCTGCTTTCAGCAAAATATATGATATGAATGGTATTGGTACCTTAAAACACTTACAGTCTGAGGTGCTCCATGCCAAAAAGCGAAACGAACTGGCCGAAAAACTCAAAGACTTCTCTGTAAGGCTGGTACTTACTGCACACCCAACTCAGTTTTACCCTAGTGAGGTTCTGGGTATTATTAATGATCTATCTACGGCTATTGTTCAGGATAATACGGCAGAGGTAAATAGCTTTTTGCAACAGCTTGGCAAAACTCCATTCTTTAAAAAGGAAAAGCCTACTCCTTATGATGAGGCGGTAAACCTCATCTGGTTTTTAAAGAACCGCTTCTATCCTGCTGCCGGAGAAATTCTATCTAACTTTAAAAATCAGTTTCAGAAAGAGGTAAATGATGAAAACCCTCTCATCAGACTGGGATTCTGGCCTGGTGGCGACCGTGATGGTAACCCTTACGTAAGAGTAGATACTACACTAAAAGTAGCATCTGAACTACGCACAGCAATTTTAAACTCATACTATACTGATGTTTGCCAACTTAAGCGACGTTTAACCTTTAAAGGGGTGGCAAATGTACTAGCTACGCTGGAAGATAAAATTCACTCTATTCTGTCAGAGTCGAGCCAGATCAAGCTTACCAAGGAGGAAATAATACAAACGCTTAAGCAGATTAGAACAACTTTAGTAGAGCAGCACAATGGTTTGTTTCAGGAGATGGTAGATAATCTACTTCGTAAGGTTGAACTTTTTGGGCTTTTCTTTGCCTCACTGGACATCCGCCAGGATAGCTCTGTACATCAGGAACTTACGGCGGCCATAGCGGCTCAGTCTTCTGCACTGCCTGACAACTACTCCTCTTTAAACGAAAAAGAAAAGATAGATGCTTTATTACAAATTAATGAGACTTTAGATCCTGCTTCGCTTGAAAATGATCTTCATCAAGATACCTTACAGACTATTAAGGCTGTTAAAAAGATACAAGATCAAAATGGAGAGGAAGGCTGCCAGCGCTATATTATCAGCCACTCTACCAGTGCACTGGATGTGATGGAAGTGTATGGCCTCTTTAAACTTAGCGGTTGGGAGGAGAAAGATATGAGCATTGATATCGTTCCTCTTTTTGAGTCTATAGAAGACTTACGCAATGCCGGTGAAGTAATGCGCTCCCTCTACGAGAACCCTACTTACCGCAAGCATTTAGCACAACGCAATAATACCCAGACCATAATGGTAGGATTCTCTGATGGCACCAAAGATGGGGGCTATCTGATGGCTAACTTCAGTATCTATAAAGCTAAAGAAGCTCTTACTCAGGTATCTAAAGAGTATGATATACAAGTGGTCTTTTTTGATGGAAGAGGGGGCCCTCCTGCACGTGGTGGCGGGCGTACGCACCAGTTTTACGCTTCTTTAGGTAATAACATTGCCAATAAAGAAATTCAGCTGACTATACAGGGGCAAACCATTAGCTCTAACTTTGGCACCATAGATAGTGCACAGTTTAATATGGAGCAGCTCATGCATGCCGGAATTAGTAACGCACTCTTCCATTCTGATAAATCTACTCAGTCCAAAGAAGATGATGAGTTACTATTAAGCCTCTCAGAAAAAAGCTACGAAGCTTACAAGGCACTCAAAACTCACCCTGGCTTCTTAGAATATTTGAACGAAGTGAGTCCCCTCCGCTACTACGGACAGGCTAATATTGGCAGCCGCCCCTCTAAAAGGAAACCTGGCAAGCTTAATCTGGATGACCTGAGAGCTGTGCCTTATGTGGGTTCATGGAGTCAGCTGAAGCAGAACCTACCTGGCTACTATGGTGTAGGTACTGCCCTAGAGAAAATAGAAGCAGAGGGCAAGTGGGAAGAGGTACAGCAGCTGTACCAGCAATCTTTGTTCTTTAAGACCCTAATGGACAATTGTGAAATGGCCATGTGCAAGTCTTTCTTCCCGCTAACCGCTTTTCTGGCTAACCACCCTAAATACGGAGAGCTTTGGAACGTTATTTATGATGAGTTCCAGCGTACTAAGACTTATCTGCTCAGACTGGCAGGAAACAATCACCTTATGGAAGATAAGCCTATAAACAGACTTTCTATTCAGATGCGTCAACGTATAGAGCTCCCTCTACTTACTATTCAGCAATACGCGCTTAACAAAATCAGAGAAGCTGAGGAGCAGGGTCAAAGCACTGATGATGAGTTAATGAAAGTGTACGAGAAGATGGTAGTACGCTGTTCTTTTGGAATTATTAATGCCGGAAGAAATTCTGCATAAGCAGAATACAATTATACAAATGGGCAGGCACTTTAATCAAAGTGTCTGCTTTTTTTTGCGAATCTATTAAATAAGGGCTCGCTAAGCCTTCATCACATCTGCTGGTAACAGTAAATACAGCTTAGTTCCCTCCTCTGCACTGCTAGTAAAAGATACTTGTGCATTAAGCAGACCAGCCGCTTTTTTTACCATATAGGTGCCCAAACCAGTACCTCTCGCTTTAGAAGTGTTGTATTTTTGAAAGAAGCTTAACTGTACCTCTTCGGGGATAGCTCCCTCATTATGTACCGAAGCTTTTATCTTTTCACCCTCAGCAATTAGGTTGAGCCTAACCTCACTCCTTTCAGGGGCAGCTTCTACCGCGTTTTTCATCAGATTATAGAAAATTGTATTAATTAGAAAGGGATCTGTGTATAATTCAACTTTCGCTTTTTCCGCAAGTAAGCCTTCCATTTTAAGCGATATTTTTTTGGCCTTAGCCAGAATAGCCAGATCTGACCATATATCAGAAATAAGCAAGCTAAAATTTAGGATAGCGGGGCTTGGCATATACTTTCCGTTTTCTATTTGCACTATACCGTATAAACGATTGGTAAGGCTATAGGCTCTTTGAGCAGACTGCTGAAGCCGCTTGATAAACTCGTTCCGCTGTACTGTTGGAAAACTGGGATCCTCCAGAAATTCAGCTAAAGATAATATGTTACTTACCGGCCCTCTTAGATCATGTAAGAGTAATTCCATAGCACTTTCTTGGCTTAGCAGAAGGTGGTTCATTTTCTTAACTGTCTCCTTCAGCATTCGCTCTGTCTGCTTAGGGTTTTCTATACTTACTAAAAAAGTAATTTTTTTAGCATCTCCCTGTACCACTATATAGGCAGCATTAGCTAAAATATGAAAAAGGCTACCATCCTGCCGCTTTACTACCCATTCGTCTACTAGTTCGTGCTGCTTAAGCATAAACTGCTCGTGTAATTCTGTTACCTTTGCTCTATTCTCACTAGGTACGACTATACTAAAATGCTTGCCTAGTAGTTCATCTTTAGAATATTGATATAACTTGCAGTATGAATCATTAACCTGTTCAAAAAAACCTTTGCTATCGGTTACACATATGGCTAAAGGGATTTGCCTGATAAGAGGAAGGTATGCATTACCGCTATCATTAAATTTTTCTTTAAAGTACTCCAGGTAATGCTTGCAGCTTTCTTTATAAGGGGCTTCTAAGTGGTTTGAGGGCTCCATCCGATTTATTGGGCTATTTTTTGGGTATAAGTGCAAAAATAAGGTATTTACTTTAATTTTAAGTAAACTTATATATTATCACAAATGTATAAGGGCGATTAACACATTCCCTTGCTTTAAATTCAATCTCATGGAAGAGCGTATATTGAGCTTGAGAAAGTTACTGGATCTCTCTCAAAAAGAGTTTGCTAGTAAAATTTCTATTACTCAGGCAGCACTGTCACAAATAGAAAGTGGCAAGACAACCCTTTCTATATCAACAGTTTATAATCTTCTCAAAGCGTTTGACATTCGCCCGGACTGGCTGTTATTTGGGCATGGTGAAATTTTTTCACATCAGAAAATAGAGATCGCCAGAGGCACACCGCCCAATGGTTCTCTCGGAAATGAAAGGCATCTTATTTCTTTTGTAGATAAAAGCGCGGAAGCCGGCTACCCTAAAAACTGTGCCGATGATACCTTTATTAATGCATTGGGAGTGTACCGCATTCCGGGATACGATGAAGGTAACTTCAGGATGTTTAATATCCATGGGGATAGTATGACTCCCTCTTTACACGAAGGTGAAATTGTGATTACACAGGCAGTGGACAAACTTGATAACCTGCATGATAACCGTTTGTGCGTAATCGTGACAAAAGATGGAATTGTTGCCAAACGTGTTTATCAGGATAAGCGCAGAATGCTTTTGCTTAAAAGTGATAACCCTAAGTACAAATCTTATAAGATTGCTTATAAAGATGTGATTGAGATATGGGAGATTAAGGGGAAAATATCTTCTGAGTTTTTGAGAGCAAACAACCAAAGTTACAATGAAACCGATAACTCTATTGCTAGCCGCCTGGAAGAACTGGAAAAAACAGTAGCCATACTAAAGGCTAGTATGCAGACAGATGACCATGCTTCTGCCGGAGGGCAAAATTCATATTATGAAAAAGAGACAAACTAAATCTTTGTAATAAGGCTGGCGCTACTACTAATTGAAGTTTAATCTGACTTTAATATTATACACAACTGACAAAAAAGCCATCTCAAATTTATGAGATGGCTTTGCTTTTTATTCTGTATTTAATAGCTACTTGGCATAGCTAATAGATCGCATTTCACGAATAACCGTTACCTTCACCTGGCCAGGGTACTGCATATCTTTCTCAATTTTTCTGGATATCTCGTAAGATAATGAGCCTGCCTGATCATCAGTAACATGCTCCGCATCTACAATAACTCTTAGCTCGCGTCCGGCCTGTATTGCATAGCACTTGCTTACTCCATCAAAGTCCATTCCCAGTGACTCCAGATCTTTAAGGCGCTGTATGTAGGAGTCTACTACCTCACGGCGTGCGCCAGGTCTTGAACCAGAGACGGCATCGCAAGCCTGTATAATTGGAGAAATAATAGAAGTCATTTCTACTTCATCATGGTGAGCGCCTATAGCATTGCATACTTCAGGATGCTCGTTGTACTTTTCGGCCAGCTTCATGCCCAAAAGCGCATGAGGCAGCTCGGGCTCCTCTGGCCATACTTTACCAATATCATGTAGCAGACCTGCTCTCTTCGCTAGTTTAGGGGCCAGACCAAGCTCTGAAGCCATAGTAGCTGCCAGGTTTGCCACTTCGCGAGAGTGTTGCAGCAAATTTTGCCCGTAAGATGAACGGAAGCGCATACGACCTACCATACGAATCAGCTCAGGGTGTAAGCCATGAATACCCAGATCAATGGCAGTACGCTCACCAATTTCTATAATTTCCTCCTCCATATTTTTGGTAGTTTTGGCTACTACCTCCTCAATACGGGCTGGGTGAATTCTACCATCGGTTACTAAACGGTGCAATGAGAGACGAGCAATTTCTCTACGTACCGGATCAAAACCAGAGATGATGATGGCTTCAGGCGTATCATCTACAATTATTTCTACGCCAGTAGCTGCTTCCAGTGCGCGGATGTTTCTTCCTTCTCGCCCAATGATCTTCCCTTTAATATCATCACTTTCAATATTGAAAACAGATACACAGTTTTCTATAGCATGTTCTGTAGCAGTTCGCTGAATAGTCTCAATTACTACCTTTTTGGCCTCTTTAGTAGCCGATAGCTTAGCTTCTTCAATAATGTTTTTGATGTGGGCGGAGGCTTGAGTGCGTGCTTCAGCTTCCAAGCTTTCCATTAGCTGATGCTTGGCTTCTTCTGCTGTAAGGCTGGCAGCCTTCTCTAAAATACTTACCTGTTGCTGTTTTATTTTCTCTAACTCACCCTGCTTTTTCCTTACCAGTTCTTGCTGTTGGTCAAGCATTTCTTCTTTAGACTTTAGCTCTGCCTCACGTGTTTTTACTTTTTCCAGTTGGTCGCGCAGGTGTTGCTCTCGTTGCTTTAGCTTATTCTCATTAGTGATGAGTATGTTTTTCTTACGATTGGCTTCCTCTTCAAAGTCCGACTTAAGCTTTAGGTATTTTTCTTTGGCCTCATAAATCTTTTCCTTTTTAATGTTCTCCGCATTGATCTTGGCCTCACGTACAATAAAATCGCCTTCTTCTTTCAGCTTTTGCTCACGTTCTTTAAGAGCTTCTTCTCTACTTTGTAGCTGTTTTTCCTGATCCAGATTAGATTTATTGGCAAGTCCTTTGCCCACGAAGATACCTGCGCCCAGCGACCCTATGGCTACGGCAAGCAGGAGAAATATCATTTCACTCATTTTTTCGAGTTTTGTTAAAAAGTACCACTATCGCAATAGCAGCTTAACTACTGATGAGCGAAATTATTAACAAGTTCAGTTGAGTAGATAATTAGACCTGATGATTACAAGCTTTTAATGTTACACACTACGCTCGGGAGTAAGAGCGCGACTAATAAGCTTATTAAGGTTGCCCAACCTGTCGGAAACTGTACCTTCCATATCAGAAAGGTTTTTACTGTAGGTAATTTTTTCCATGAAAGCATCAAAGGCAACCATCGCCAGCAAATCCTGTTTATCATTGGTACCGAAGCGGTCTTTGTATTCTCGTAAAAGATCATTGACCATGCGTCCGGCCTTTCTAATTTGCTCCTCTTCATCCGCCTCAATCTTCATGGGGTATTCTCTATCACCAATCCTTATCTTTATCGAAAGTTCACCCATTAGATATTCCGCAATTTATTGACTTAGTTGAGCAATACATTTATCAATTTTCCTGATGTACTCGTTAATCGTACGCTTTATTTCAGTAGTATCGTCATGATCGACTACTGCGTTGTTTACAATTTTACTTAAATTTAATGTCTTTTGAAAATGTTCAATTTGCTCGTTTTTGTCTTCAATGACTGATCTGAGCATCCTGTTTTCTTCTTTCAGTTGCTTAAGCTCATCCTTTAAGGCATGGTGCTGACTTACCAGCAACTCGGCCTTGCGTTCCAGGGCGGATATCTCAGCGATCAGTTTTTTCTGACTCATAAATAGCTTATGCTACTTTTTGGTTCTAGTTAGTTTTGATAAAGTAATATATAAAAGCCTCAGGATATTTATTGACTACTTATATGATTACTCAAGCTTGGTTTACCCACTATTTTCTAATGACAGCCCCCAGCTCTTTCTCAAACACTTTAATTAACTTATTCATTGTTTTATCAATCACCTTATCAGTGAGTGTTTTTTCTGCATCTTGCAGTACAAAGCTCAAAGCATAGGCTTTTTTGCCAGCATCTATCTTATCTCCTTCGTAGATATCAAATACATTAATATCTTTTACCAAAGCATTGCTATACTTTTTAGCTACAGACTCAACTTGGCTAAAGCCCACTTGTTTGTCTAGTACTAAAGACAAATCTCTTCTCACTTCAGGAAATTTCGAGATTTCCTGGTAAATCAACCTCTCTTTCGCACTTACTTTACTCACTTTTTCCAACAAGGCGGGCCAGTCAATACTCGCAAAAAATACAGGCTGCTTTACTCCGGCCAAAGCCGTAAGCTTGGGATTTAACAAGCCGGCTTGTCCGATAGACTTACCATCTACCGACTGAAAATCCAGTCCGTAGGTGAATTTATCATCCTCAAGCTCCTTCTGCACAGGATCGACTATATCAAACCTATTAAATATTTTTCTAATTGTCGAAGACAAATGGTGAAAAGATACCTCCGTACTAGCACCCTGCCAACTTTCTGGCTGCTGCATACCTGTCAGAAATATAGCTAACTCGCTTTTTTCCAGATACTTAGCATTAACTTTATGGTAAGTTTTGCCAAATTCAAAAAGCTTTAGGTTTTTCTGGCGATGGCTAATGTTATAAGCAATTACTTCCAGACCACTGAATATCAGGCTCTGGCGCATTACCCCCAGGTCTTCGCTCAGCTTATTAAGTATTTCTACAGACTCTTCTCCTTTTCCAATAGATTCGGCATAAGCTGGTTTAGTAAGTGAGTTTGTCACAATTTCGCGATAAGCGCTACCTAGCAACATTTCACTTAACTTATTTTTAACTTTATCAGCATCCATCTCAGGAAAGCTGGAGAGAAAATCTGCACTTAGGTAAGCTGATGTTTCTACCTTATCGTAGCCATAAATACGTAGAATCTCTTCAATGATATCTGCTTCTCTCTGCACATCTACGCGATATGGTGGCACCAAAGCGGTAAACCCGCTATCTTTTTCATCCTTCACTTTTATGTCCAGATGCTGCAGAATAGATTTAACCTGATCTTTAGCAATCTCTTTACCTATTAGCCGATTTATATTCCGGTAAGAGACTTTTACTACAAAATCCTGAACGGGCTCAGCATAGATGTCCACTATTTCAGAAGATATGCTACCTCCGGCCAGTTCTTTTATTAGCAGTGCAGCCCTTTTCAGCGCATATACGGTAATGTTAGGGTCTGTCCCTCTCTCATATCTGAATGAGGCATCCGTTTTTAACATATGGTGCTGAGCCGTACGACGAATATATTGAGGAGAAAAATAAGCGCTCTCCAGAAAAATATTTTTGGTACTTTCTTTTACACCAGACTTTATTCCTCCAAACACCCCTGCTATACACATTCCTTCTTCTTCATTACAGATCATAAGATCATCCGCCCGTAGCTTGCGTTCTTTTTCGTCTAAAGTGGTAAATGTGCTGCCTTCACTGAGCGTTTTCACTATTACCTTATTACCTCGTATGGTATCTGCATCAAATGCATGTAGAGGTTGACCTAACTCGTGTAGCACATAGTTAGTTGCGTCTACTACATTGTTGATTGGCGTAAGTCCGATAGACTTTAACCGTTGTTGTAGCCACTCGGGCGACTCTTTGATGGTAAGCCCGCTAATACTTAGCCCAGAGTACCGGGGGCAGGCTTCAGTATTTTGAACTTCTACACTTATGGGCAGAGACTGGTTATCTACCTGAAAACTATCTACAGAAGGCCATTTGAGTTCTTGTTGAAGCAAGGCTTTAAGGTCGCGTGCCACTCCTATATGGGAGGCAGCATCGGCGCGGTTGGGTGTAAGCCCTATTTCTAGTACACGATCTTCGTAAATATTAAAGTATTCTGCAGCTGCTGTACCATTGGGTAAGTGTGTGTCTAATACCATAATACCATCATGAGAAGCACCCACTCCTATTTCATCTTCGGCACAAATCATTCCTTCAGAAACTTCGCCCCTTATCTTCGCTTTTTTAATCACAAAAGGCTCACCTCCAGCTGGGTATAAGGTAGCACCAACAGTAGCAACAATTACTTTCTGTCCAACATCTACATTAGGTGCTCCACAGACAATAGGTTTTACTTCGCCGTTTCCTATATCTACGGTAGTCACTTTTAATCGGTCGGCATTGGCGTGTCGCTCTGCAGTAAGTACCTCACCAATAACTAGCCCTTTAAGTCCGCCAGCAACCTGCTCATAATCTGCTATGCCTTCAACCTCCAGCCCAGACATGGTCAGCAAATGCCCTATCTCCTCAGTGGGTTTGTCAAATTTTATATAATCTTTCAGCCAATTGACAGATATTTTCATATCTCAAAATATTCTTGATCGTGCGGTATAAAAAATAAAAAAAGCCGGCCTGATATGGTGCACAGCTATCTCTAAAATAAGAGTGGCAAAATTAATGAATTAGATGGGTATGTCACGTAAGGTAGCTATATTTTTTGAGAAAGGCCACAGCCGCATAAAATATGGGAAGTATTATAAAATAAAAAAGGTGTAAGCGACACTCGCCTACACCTTCTAGTGCTTAAGTTTATGTTCAGCTAACAATTACTTAAGGTCAAAGCTTCTGCTGTATACGTAATTGTCACCTACTATAGCTAAAGAATACTGTCCAGGAAGTAACTTGGCTACATTTAGACCCTTAGAGTAAGTCTCCTGAGAGTTTACACTTTCTTCGTATAGTACTTTACCATCTCTATCGTAAAGTTTCAAAGAAACTGGAGAATTTACTCTGTTCATAAAAGCAACTTTTACTAATTCAGGCTCTACCTGTATAGCAGGCTTAAAATAAACCGCATTGCTTTGTCCAGCTGAAATCTGGAATACTTCTTTAGAAATACCAGCTTTAGTTCTTACTTCTACTTCGTACTCGCCGCTAGGCAGGTTAGAGAAGTCATATTTCTTCATATAAGCCTGATCTGCAATTACTTCGCGGTGCAAAGTATTTCCTTCCATGTCCTTGATTTTAAGAACGGCAGGAGCTTCTTCAGAAATGTTGGTGACACGGATAAAAGCTTTTTTATCAGCTGATTTATCCTGACGTACACTAATTAAAGTCTCGGCATCGTCGGCTGCAAATGTTGTAGTACTTACTACAAATAAAGCGGCCATGGCTAACATTAGGTTTTTCATAATTTTCATGGTTCTACTCTTTTCGTGGTTCAAAACTTTTTTAAGGTTTTTCCTTTTGGTTTACACTACAAATTTACGAAGGTTTTTCTTTTTTCGTTACACACAACAACAAAAAAATAGTGATTTATTGAAAATTTATCAAAGAAATAGGTAGTTTATTGAATAAAAGCCCACCCAATCTTATTGATGTGTAAAACTGAGCGATATTTTACTATATGGATCAACAAAATAGCATAGATACAGGGGGTATTTTGCAAATATTGTAATTATGCTATTTGTACTCTTTTCTATATAAAAAACACCTTTTTTTTCTGGATTCGCTCCATTTTTAAGCATATTAACAGAAATTTTGCTTGACATTATAGCTAGTTGTAAGCCCCCCGGTAACAAAAAGTCTGCGTTTTGTTGATAATTTTGCAAAAACTAAAATGTGTGTCAGGCTAGATAAGCGCTTGAGCGGAATTTATCCCTGGAAGGATGTGTTTTGATAGAGCTATAAAATAATGATAAAGTATTATGCCCAACAAAATTGATTTAGAAGCTTTTAAACAAAAGCTAGATGGCACGCACAAATGGCCATCTCTATATATGTTTAAGTTTATAGTGCCCCGTGGAAAAGAAGATGAAGTTTTCGCCCTTTTTCCTAAAAATAAATTGTCTACAAAAGAATCTAGCAAAGGCAACTATGTAAGCGTTACTGCTAAAGTGATGATGGGATCTAGCGATGCTGTTATGGAAAAATACGTAGAGGCTGATAAAATTGAAGGCGTTTTTGCGCTATAACATATAATAAGTGTACATAAATAGTAGCTTGCTTTTTCTGGCTGCCTTATGTACACTTTTCTTTTTTGCTAAACATAGTTTTGCTCAGCAGGTTGAAAGAGTAACACTTCTTATAAATTTATTTTTTTATGTGGAAAGAAGAAGACAACAAACTAAAAAAGACTTTTGAGTTTAAAGATTTTGTAGAAGCTTTCGGCTTTATGTCCAGGGTGGCTATTGTAGCAGAGAAAATGAACCATCACCCACATATGAGTAATGTGTATAATACCGTTAGCTTTGAGCTCAACACTCACGATGCGGGCAATAAAGTTACGGATAAAGACCATAAATTGGCAGCAGAAATAGATAAGCTTGCCTGATAGTTTCTCATCTGATGTTTGAGTTCTAAAGTGTATTATTGTTACTTTAGCCTCCTAATACAATAGTATAAACCATTTTTTAGTGCAGGAATCAGCATCACTTTTTTTAGTGCCTACTCCCATTGGCAATCTGGAAGATATTACGCTACGAAGTTTGCGTATTCTTAAAGAAGTAGATACCATCTTAGCTGAAGATACCCGTAAGTCTGGTATTTTACTTAAGCATTATGAGATCAGTACCAAGCAGCAGAGCTATCATGCGTTTAATGAGCACAGAACGCTAAGCAAGTTAGTTGAACGCTTGAAAAATGGTGAAAAAATGGCTCTTATCACTGATGCTGGAACACCCGCTATCTCTGATCCCGGCTTTTTATTAGTAAGAGAATGCCTTGCAAATAGTATTGCCGTTGAGAGTTTACCGGGTGCAACTGCTTTCGTACCTGCTCTAGTAAAATCGGGTTTACCTGCAGAACGTTTTTGCTTTGAAGGCTTTCTTCCTCACAAAAAAGGGAGACAAACCAAGCTAGAACAGCTAAGTGAAGAAAGTCGCACTATGATTTTTTACGAATCTCCGCATCGTTTACTCAAGACCCTAACTCAGTTTTCAGAATTTTTTGGCAAAGATAGACTGGCTTCCGTTTCCAGAGAGCTGACTAAAATTCATGAAGAAACTGTAAATGATACTTTAGCCAATCTACTCACTTACTTTAGCACTTCTAAAATAAAGGGTGAAATTGTAGTTGTAGTAGAGGGTAAAAGTAAATAGACATCAACTATTAAATATTTTAAAGAACTAATTATACCCCTATGCTTAAGCTTGAAGTCATTCTGGAAAAAGCACAGCAAATTATTAAACAAACTGGTAGTTTCACACTGGAAGAAGCACGTAAATTCAAGCACTCTTCAATTGAGTACAAAGGTAAAAACGACCTGGTTTCTTATGTAGATAAAGAATCTGAAAAGCTCCTTGTAGCAGGTTTAGGCGAAATTTTACCTGCCGCCGGGTTTATCACTGAAGAAGGAACTGCAGCAGAAGGGAAAGCAGACCAATACAACTGGGTTATTGATCCGGTAGATGGTACTACAAATTATGTGCATGGCCTGCCATTTTTCTCTATTAGTGTAGCTTTGATGGATAAAGACGAAGTAGTACTTGGTGTTGTATATGAACCCAGTCGCGATGAAATGTTTTATGCCATTAAAGAGGGAAAAGCTTATTTAAATGAAAATGAAATTCAGGTTTCTCCTGTAAGAGAACTAGACGAAAGCTTATTAGCAAGCGGATTTCCTTATTCCAAACTAAAAGAGGTACCCGCATACCTTCCAATAGTTGAAGAACTTATGGATAAAACTCATGGTTTGCGACGCATGGGGAGCGCAGCTATTGATTTGGCTTATGTAGCCTGTGGCCGGTTTGAAGGTTATTTTGAATATAATCTTAAACCCTGGGATGTTGCAGCTGGAGCGTTTATAGTACTACAGGCAGGAGGTAAGGTATCTACATTTAATGGAGGCAAAGACTTTATTTTTGGTGGAGAGTTGGTAGCCGGATGCGGTATACAGCCAGCACTTACAGAAATAGTCCATAAGCACTGGTATCCGGCTTAGCTAGCTGTTTAAACTGATTTAATTTCCTGAAGCTGCTGGCGGAGCATTTTAATCTCTGCCACATACTCGTTTTCTTTTCTTGCCAGCTCTTCCTGAGTAGCCTGTAGTTCCTCCATATTTTGTCTCATTTCCTCTTCCTGAGATCGCATTTGTTCTGTGTATTCCTGGCTTTGTTCTAAGAGGTTTTTCATTTCCTCAGCTTTCTGACTTGCCAGAATCTCAGAACCAATATGTTCTGCAGACTGCTCAAGCAATTGAACTATATCTTCGGATATCTCTTTAAAGAAGGCTAACTCGTATACTCCTACTACTTCTTCATTTACTTTTAAAGGTACAATGATTACATAACGAGGCGTAGCTTCACCTAGGCCAGAGGTAATGCGCACATAGGATTCTGGCACATCTTTCAGCATTATAGTTTCTTTCTCCAAAAAAGCTTGCCCTACCAGTCCTTGTCCATATGCTAACTCGCCCTCAACATGTTTCTTTTTATCATAGGCGTAGCAACTCAGTAGACTTAAAGTCTGAGTATCAGGCTTGTTTACAAATAACGATCCCTGGTTGGCCCCTACATACCTAACAATGTATTGAAGAACAGCATCAGAGGCATCTTTTAACGATAAGTCTTTCTTTCTTAAAATGTCATGAATACCGGTAAGGCCCTGATTAGTAAATTTTTCCAGACGTTCACGCTGGTCAGCTTCACGAAGTTTATCCAACATGTGTACTAGTGCCTGTCCAAGTTTATCGGAACCCTGATCCTGGATAATCTCAAGGTTAAGATTACCTTCTGCTATTTCAGTAGCAATCTCTACGTTTTTATCAGCCTGTGCAAGCTGCTTTTCAATAATCGTCTTATTGGTCATCATAGACTTAGTCTTCTTACCAAAATCAAAAGCCCAAAATGCACAAAGACCAATAATTACTGCAGCTAGTCCTACATGAATAATAAAGGTATTTAAATCCATAAAGGCCAGTTGGGTAAAGTAGACTTCTTCTACTCCTTTGTATTGCAGATAAGCAAAAGCACCATGATGGATTACAATAAATAAAGTAGCTGGTATAAATATTTTCCAGTTCTGGTATGTGATCAGTAATATGACTCCTATAAATGCAAAAAAATGCATCTCGAATAAGCCATGCATTTGATAAATGAACTGTGCCATCAGAATAGAGAAGGAAACACCAGCAGTATAATGATGCATTGTCTTCTCTGGAAGCAACCATTGAGGGACGTAATACAATAAAAGACTTAAAGGCCCTATGCTTAGCGCTACGTACCAGGTATCATACACTGGAGCTAAGGCGAGTCCAAACAAAAAATAACAAGTTAAGGCAATCCTAATAATTTTATTGGATTGCCTATAAGTTTCTTTTAACGAGAGCTTGGCTTCCTGAGGAATTTTTTGTTCACGCATGTTTTAGAAAAAGAATGTTGTTCGCTTTTTGTCAGATGGCAGTGAACAACCATAGCTAATACTAGCAAGCTCTACAAACTGAGGTAGCGGTTTATCTTCCACTATAGCTTCCAGAGCCAGCTCTGCAAAACGTGTATCACGAGTAGTGCAGTAGCGAGCTTTGTTGTAGTTACCTCTGTAGTAGATCTTTCCACTACCATCAAGAATAAGAGCCTGAGGAGTCGCATACACGCCATAAGCGTCAGCAATCTTCCCAGAATCATCACGAATTACCGGAACTTCAAACTCAGATTCTACTTCGCTTTTTGCTTTATCTGACTGGTGTAAGATTACATAGAAGTCAACTGAGTCTTTATGTGCGTTCACCATCTCCTTAAACTGGGCAAGGTTAAACCTTGAACAAGGACACTCAGGATTATAAAAGTGTAGAAAAACGGGTTTCTCACCTTTCTTAATGTTGGCTCCCCCAAAATCTACTTCAGGTTTAGATCCTATAGCTACTTCTTTATAGTTGGTTGGCTTGGGTGTAGGTAGTAAATATACTGCCTGCTCCTGCCAGAAGATGTATCCAATTCCTGAAACGATAACTACTAATAATAGTACAGATATATATATTCTTGTTGTGATGCTCTTCATAAGACTAAAGTGTTTAAAAAACCTTTATTTCTTACAAAGTTATATTTTTTATTAAAATAATACAATTAAATCTTTGGAAAATTTCTTTTAACCTCAGTTAGCTCTTAAAAAGGCTTTCTAGTACATATTATTATAGTATTAAGATTTGTAGGAACAGTTACTTTATTCAAAAGCTGTAAGAAACTTATCTATTCATCTCCAGTTAGAGGAAATAAGAGGCATTTAACTTTAAGCTGCACATTGTTCGTTTTTCAGTTCTATTAACAAATTCTACATGCTTTTCTCCAGAGGGGTCTGGTATATGGTGATTTCCGTATTTTTCTTTTCATGTATGGGGCTTATGGTTAAGCTAGTGCCACATATACCTTCCACACAGGTAGTATTTTTCCGCTCAATTATCTCTTTTTTGTTGAGCCTGATTATGCTGAAACAGCAAAAGGTTTTTATATGGGGGAATAACAGGAAATATCTTTTACTAAGAGGGGGATGCGGAGCAGTTGCGCTTATCTTATTCTACGAAACCTTACAACATATACCTTTAGCCAGTGCAGTTACTATAGGGTTTCTGGCTCCTATATTTACTACGCTGCTAGGCATCTTTATTATTAAAGAGAAAGTTTATCCATTGCAGTGGATATTCTTTTTGGCGGCATTTGCGGGTATTGTAATGGTACAGGGCTTTGATAGTAGGATATCTCCATTCTATTTTGTTATTGGAGTAATCGCTACTTTCTTCTCAGGTTTGGCTCAAAATTTTATCCGTAAGCTTAATACAAATGAGCATCCGTTGGTAATAATCTTCTACTTTCCATTGATCACCGCTCCTATTACCGGTGTGTATTCTGTTTTTAATTGGGAAGCTCCTCACGGATGGGACTGGGTCATACTAATTTCTATAGGCCTCTTTACCCAGTTTGCTCAATTTTTCATGACAAAATCAATACAGCTGGAAGAGTTATCCAAGGTGAGTATTATCAGATATTTGGGAATAGTCTATGCCTTAATTTTCGGTTACACTTTCTTTGATGAAACCTATAACATCTACGCTTATGCAGGTATGGGGCTTGCTATTTTGGGAGTGGCACTAAACTTATGGTATAAACAAACTAAGTTCAAAAGAGCTGAGTCAGAAAAAAATAGAAAGCAAAAGATGAGTTAAAAGAATGTATTTTGAGTTAAATACTTTGATAAGATACTCGAAGCTTATGAAGCAAAGCAGCCTGGCTACTTTACTTCTTCATAGTCTACATATTCGCCTCCTTTAAAATCACGGCTGCTTTTATTCTTCTTTTTATCTTCTTCTGGGATATACTCAATATTAACGTTTCCGTCTGTGGGTTGCTTGTATTTTCTTGAGTTGGGCCCATGGTTTTGCTGCCTGGCATACTGGCGGTTAAATTGCTGAGCCTGCTCTTTAGCTCCAGATACCGTACGTATTACTTTAAAGACAAAGTTGACTAGTCTAAATAGTAAGTATACCAGAAATAAGAACAATAGGAATTTAAATAACATATATAAACGATTTTATCTTCACAAGATACTACATTTTAAACTTACATATGCTAGAATAGGTTTCGCCTACTGCTCTCTGAGTACAAGTTAGTGTAAACGAAAAAGATGTGAACTTCCGGCACAAATGCCGGCAGCCCACATCTTTAATATAACTTAAGCTAATTAGCTTATTTGCTCAGATATAGGTTTCGCTCACTAAAGATCTTCAGGAAGTAATCATCCATCAGGTCATCTATAAAGTAGATTGCTTCACCAGTAGATTTCATCTCAGGCCCTAATTCCTTATTTACATTAGGAAACTTCTCAAATGAGAATACAGGAACTTTAATAGCATATCCCTTTTTCACCGGGTTAAAGGTAAAGTCTTTTAACTTCTTCTCACCCAGCATTAGCTGTGTCGCATAATTTACATAGGGTTCCTGATAAGCCTTACAGATAAACGGTACTGTACGAGAGGCACGAGGGTTAGCTTCAATAACGTACACACGATCATCTTTAATCACAAACTGTATATTGATAAGCCCCACAGTACCTAAAGCCAGAGCCAGACGCTTGGTATACATTTCTATCTGCTGCATCACAAAATCTCCCAGGTTATAAGGAGGTAGTACTGCATAAGAATCTCCTGAGTGAATACCAGCAGGCTCTATGTGCTGCATTATTCCAATTACATATGCTTCTTCTCCGTCGCAAATGGCATCTGCCTCAGCTTCTATAGCGCCTTCAAGAAAATGATCTAACAAAATCTGATTACCAGGCATGTCCTTAAGAATTTCTACAACATGCTCCTCCAGTTCATTTTCGTTAATAACAATCTTCATGCTTTGCCCACCCAATACGTATGAAGGGCGAACTAAAAGCGGAAACCCAATGGTTTTAGAAAGCTCCAGTGCAGATGCGGCATCTGTGATAGTACCAAACTCTGGGTAAGGAATATCGTTTTCTTTTAGTAGTGTTGAGAAACGGCCACGATCTTCAGCCAGATCAAGTGCTTCAAACTTGGTTCCCAGTATTTTAATTCCATAGCGATCCAGTTTTTCTGCAAGCTTTAGCGCAGTTTGTCCACCCAACTGTACAATTACACCTTCGGGTTTCTCGTGCTGGATGATGTCGTAAATATGCTCCCAGAATACCGGTTCAAAGTACAGCTTATCTGCAATGTCAAAGTCTGTTGATACTGTCTCAGGGTTACAGTTTATCATGATGGTTTCGTAGCCTGCTTCTTTGGCCGCAAGCACACCATGCACACAGCTGTAATCAAACTCTATACCCTGGCCAATACGGTTGGGGCCAGAACCAAGTACAATAATCTTTTTACGGTCAGAGGCTACCGATTCGTTTTCTTCCTGGAAGGTAGAGTAATAATACGGTGTCTGTGCTTCAAACTCAGCAGCACAAGTATCTACCAGTTTGTACACGCGCTGTATTCCCATGTCTTTCCGCTTCTCATGCACCTGGCTTTCCAAGCAACGCAGAAGGTGAGCAATCTGACGATCAGCATAACCTTTCTTTTTGGCAAGCATCATCAGTTCTTTAGGAATAGTATCCAGGGTATACTGTTCTATATCTTTCTCCAGTTCTATCAGTTCCTCAATCTGTGTCAGGAACCATTTGTCAATTTTTGTCAGCTTCTGAATGGTAGAGAAAGAGATACCTAACTTAAAAGCGTCGTAGATGCGGAACAGACGATCTCCAGTAGGGTGTTCCAGTTTCTCCAGGATTACCTTTTGGTCCGTTTCTTCTTTGCCATCTGCTCCCAGACCATTACGTTTAATTTCTAATGACTGACAGGCCTTCTGTAGTGCTTCCTGAAAGTTACGCCCAATACCCATTACTTCTCCAACGGCTTTCATCTGCAAGCCTAGTCTGTGGTCTGCGCCTACAAACTTCTCAAAGTTCCAGCGAGGTATTTTAACGATTGTGTAGTCAATTGCTGGTTCAAAGAAAGCTGAAGTATTACCAGTGATCTGATTTTTAAGTTCATCCAGATTGTAGCCAATTGCTAGTTTTGCCGCTACTTTAGCGATAGGGTAACCCGTTGCCTTTGAAGCCAGAGCCGAAGAACGAGAAACTCTAGGGTTAATTTCAATACCTACGATGGAGTCGTCTTCAGGATTTACAGCAAACTGAACATTACATCCTCCGGCAAACTCTCCAATACCGTTCATCATCTTTTTAGCCAGATCTCGCATGTGTTGGTACACAGTATCTGGAAGAGTCATGGCAGGAGCTACAGTTATTGAGTCTCCGGTATGTACCCCCATAGGGTCAAAGTTCTCAATAGAGCAGATGATAATGATATTACCATTGCTATCTCTCAGCAGTTCAAGCTCATATTCTTTCCACCCTAAAATGCTTTGCTCTATAAGTACTTCGTGTATAGGAGAGGCATGCAATCCCTGCGTAAGAGCTTTTTCAAAGTCTTCGGCTTTTTCTACAAAGCCGCCTCCAAAGCCACCCAATGTATAAGAAGGGCGGATAACAAGAGGAAAACCTATACGCTGGGCAATTTCTTTACCCTGCAAGAAAGAGGTAGCGATGTTTCCTTCACATACATTTACATCCAGCTCTTTCATTTTGAGGCGAAAGCGCTCTCTGTCTTCAGTGGTTTCTATCGCGTTAATGTCTACCCCGATCAGGCGCGTATTGTACTTCTTCCATATCCCTGCTTTTTCGCAATCAATGGCCAAATTGAGAGCAGTTTGTCCTCCCATAGTAGGCAATACAGCATCTATCTGGTGCTTTTCCAGAATTTCAATGATATACTTTTTTTCCAGTGGCCTTAGATAAATATTATCAGCTGTCACCGGATCTGTCATAATTGTGGCAGGATTAGAATTGATCAGAGTGACTTCAATCCCTTCCTCCCTTAAAGACCTTGCTGCTTGTGATCCTGAATAATCAAACTCGCAAGCCTGTCCGATAATAATAGGACCGCTACCAATAATGAGGACTGATTTGATACTATGATCTCTTGGCATGGATAGGTGTTTTATATGTTGAATTTATAAGTTTCCGGTTAATACTTACCACAGTTGGGAGGGCATAAGCAGCCGCTGCTTCCTGTGTTCAGCTACATAAAACCAAAGTTGGCTGCGAATTTAGCAGATAAAAGTCGGGAAATAAACGAAAGCGTCAATAAAACGTTGTTTAAGCTTCAATTTATGAAATCCGAAGTTAGTCTCTCACAAATTCTCAATTTACACCTATTGGTATTATGGCTTTATTTCAAAATTTTATTTTGAAATACACTAGCATATCTTACTTAAACAAAGAAACACCCTTGTTTGCTTTATGTTTCTATTTTTCACACCTCTATAAGCTCGAAAAGTGACTTCCTCCCCCCTCCTTTTTTAAAATTGCAAAAAACAAACAAACCTATCTTATCAAAACTCTATTTAGAATGAAGTTGTAGCAAAACAATAGGGTTAAAGCTAGTGCTGTTAATAGACATTGCGCCTAAGCCCCTCTGGTATTAGCAAACTGCTTAACTGCTTTAGAAAGCATTTCAATATCTTTTTCTGTGTGCAAAGCATTAAGAACTACCCTTGTTACTGGTGCACTATCGGGCTGGGGATACGGAAAGCTGGATAATATGCCTAACTCTTCTACAGCTTGCGTTAAAGCATTGTAGGGCGTATAGAAGACGGGGTAATTCTCAAAATAATGGAAAAGATTCAGAGTATCTACCTCATTTACAAATTGTCTAATTCTTTTTTGCATGTTTAATCTAGCCCTTTGGTAGATTGGCTGAGCCTGTAAAAAGGCAAATAAATAAGGGGGCGGTATGGGTGAGGCTGCTGTATAGTATGGGCTCTTTTGCAACTGACGAATTAGTGTAGAAGAACCAGATATAATACCTCCGGGTATGCCTAGTGCTTTTCCTATAGAACCTACTATACTTAAGTGTACGTATGGAGGCAGATAAGCTTTTGCTTCTGCAACTATACCTTCACCATTGTTACCAAGTACTCCCAGGCCGTGTGAGTCATCAATAATAACATGAATTGACTTATCCTCTGTTAGCTCAGCAAGCCAGTCAAAACTATACTTTTCCGCATATAGCGGATCCAGCGAATTGCTAACAACAATAACTTCCCGAGGGGCTTTGGCTATTTGCTCTTGTAAGGAGTTTACCCAAGAAGTGTAACTACCCTGCCATACTTTTTGCCGGCTTTGCCATACTGCCGGATGAGTTTTAGGAGCAAAGATGTAAGTTGCCTCTGTAGAGAGTACCTGCATTAATGCCTGCCCTGCCTGATACCCAGACGAAAAGCTAAGCACTGCCTCCTGCCCCAGCCACTGCCTTATAAATTGCTCTGCTTCTTCATAAATAGCCAGTTTAAGATTGGAGGAGCGAGAACTTGAGTAATTGCCACCATATTGCTGCATGCCTTCCACCAGGAGTGCCCGGTACTCTGGCTGATGATTGATCCCCAGATAAGATGTGCCACTGAAGTATAATTTTTCTTTTCCGTTGAGTTCAACAGTACGTCCGGGTAGCGTATGAGTAGTAGGCATAGTAGTGTAAAGTCTACTGGTCCAATTCAGCAGGCTAGGTATTATATAGCTGGTTACAGTTGATTTGAAGCTATGAGCATAGCTCCGGTACCATTTTCCGGTGCATACTCTACCCCCTTAGGCTGTACCTTAACGCCGGTAGCAATATCTTCTGCCAGTAGTAGGGCGCCGTCCATATCTACATAATCCAGAAGGGGAGCAAGGTGAGCAATTGCAGAAATGCCTACAGTAGACTCTGTCATGCAGCCAACCATTACTTTCATATTTAGTTTGCGGGCTTCAGCTATCATCCGCAGGGCGGGAGTAAGTCCTCCGCACTTGGTAAGCTTAATGTTAATACCATGAAAATGATTATAACATTTGGCAACATCAGACTCTACAATACAGCTTTCGTCGGCGATAAGGGGTAATTCTGAATGCTGAAAGACTTCTTTCATACCCTCCATATCGTCGGCGCGCATAGGTTGCTCTATAAACTCAACCCCTAAATGCTTAAGCTCTTTAGAGTTTTTTATCGTTTCTTCTACGCTCCAGGCACAGTTCGCATCTACTCTAAATGTAGCATCGGTATGCTTACGTAATGCTTTTACAATTTCCAGGTCTTCATTCGTTCCCAGTTTAATTTTATATAAAGGCCAGGGCATGTTTTGCATCTTCTGCACCATCTTTTCTATGGTATCTATCCCTATGGTATAATTTGAGGCAGGAGCTTCATCGGGATTGAGCTTCCAGAGCTGATAAAGTGGTTTGCGCAGTTTTTTACCGAAGAGGTCATGAGCAGCCATATCCAGCGCACAAAGTGTAAAAGAGCTTTTTTGAAGGTGAGGAAACATATAATGCCAAAAGACCTCCGGGCTGCCTGACTGCTTGCTGTGAGTTGCCTTATTGCTAAGTTCAAACTGCTCTATAATATCTCGCAGCTTTTCTATCTCCTCTCGCATGCTTTCTACAGTAAACCCATAGTATGGATTGGCGGTGGTTTCGCCGAAACCTCTCAGTACTTCTCCTTTCTCGTTAGTATCTTCCAATTCTACGATCAGGGTTTCCTGTACATCTCTAGACTCGCGAGCAATCTTAAAGCGATCTTTAATTTTCAGGTCAAAAGCGTGTAGTTTTACTTTCATCTCCTCGGTAATTTTTTCCGTTTCCTCGTTCTACAAAAAAGACTGTAATATGTGCAAATGTATATAAAATTATACCCGTTTATCAGCCTACTGTCTGTTCCAGTAATACTAATTTTTTTTCATCAGCATCTAAGCTGGCTTTAATGCCGAATGGAATAGTCATATTCTGCCTGATATGCCCAAAAGAAAGCCCATATATTACCGGTATGCCTAAACCAGCGAGTCTATCTTGTAATACCTGGGCTAGCGAAAGGGAGCGATCTTCATCCTTAGCTTCACAATCGTTAAATATGCCCAATACGACTCCTGCAGCGGCAGGCAACTTATTTTTATCTAACAACAATTGGGTAAGCATACGGTCTACACGATAGGGCGCTTCTCCTACTTCTTCTATAAACACCAGTTTATCCCGCATATCAATATCATAGTCTGTACCGCCCAGCATACTCATTAGAGAGAGGTTACCTCCTACTAACTCTCCTTCAGCTTTGCCAGGGCTAATTGTAATTACTTCGGCTGTGGTAGATAATTCTACTCCTTCTTCGTCAATCTCTATAGTAGGCTGTACTTTCTCATTGGTATAGTGCAATTGCTCCTCTGGCTCCATTAGTACCTTTTTAAAATATTCGGTAGTAATCTCATTATAATCAGAAGTACCCATAGGCCCGTGGTAGCAAACTAAGCCTGCCTGCCCATAAATACCATATAGCATAGCAGTAATATCACTAAAGCCAATAAAAACTTTAGGGTTGTTGCGAATAATATCAAAATCCAGGTATGGCAATATTCTACCGCTGCCGTATCCACCTCTTCCGCACATAATACCATCTATTTCCTTATCGGCAAACATTTGGTTAATATCATCTGCGCGTTGCTGGTCTGTACCACCCAGGTAGCCTTTTCTTACCAGCATATTGGGCGAGTAGCGAACTTTAAAACCTAATTTTTCCAAGGCCAGAATAGCATTACGCAGTTGCTCTTCGTTCAGGTAAGTTGCCGGTGTAAGCAGGCCAATAGTATCTCCAGGTTTAAGACGCGGAGGAATAATTTTTTCTGGAGCCGCATTGCCTACGATGGTTTGAGAAGAATAAGGAATACCTAAGAGAGAAAAAGCTGAAGCAGAAGCGCCCAGCTGTGAGATAAATTTTCTTCTTTGCATGATGAGTTGGACTTCTTGGAAACACGCAAGTTAATGGATTTGAAGCAAAGCTAAAGACAAAGCAGCTCTTTTACGCAAAATGATGGACAGTAAAAAATAAACCCTTAGCTTTGCGAAAAATTACTTTGAAACTCTATAAACTTTAAATGAAATATGGCAGGTAACAGAACTTTTACCATGGTTAAGCCCGACGCAATGGAAGCGGGCAATGCAGGAGCTATTATTAAAATGATTCAGGAAGCTGGCTTTAAAATCGTAGCCATGAAAATGACTAAACTTTCTGAAGAAAGAGCCGGACAGTTTTATGCTGTACATAAAGAGCGCCCTTTCTACAAAGATCTTACTGCGTATATGTCTTCTGGCCCTATCATCGCTATGATATTAGAGAAAAACAATGCTGTTGAAGACTTCCGTAAACTAATAGGCGCTACCAACCCTGCCGAAGCGGAGGAAGGTACTATCCGTAAATTGTTTGCCAAGTCTATTGAAGCTAATGCTATTCATGGATCTGACGCTGACGAAACTGCCGCTCAGGAAGGCAACTTCTTCTTTGCAGAAACTGAGCGCTTCTAATACGCTAAGCTCACAAAAAACGAAAGGAAGGCTTTGTGGCCTTCCTTTTTTTATGGCTGTACTGCTTTAGACTTTTTCTTAAAAAAGACTCTTCTTATCCACTTTGGTAAAAAGATAGCGCCCAAAATTAAATACGGATAGTAAGACAACATCCTCCACAATATATTGGTGACAAAGGTATAGTCGCCCAAAAACTCTGTGAAGAATTGAGTAAAAAAGAACTCTGCTGTACCACTACTCCCCGGAGTAGGAGAGATAAGCATGGTAATCCACATCATTAAATGGCGGCAGAATATTAGAAGATGCTCCATGGGGTTAACATGCGTAAAGGCTGCGATCAGGCAGTTTAGCATGATATAGCGCGCAGACCATATCAAAAAAGTAGCAATTACGATTTTTGCCCAATAGCCAAACTTTTTACCTCTTAGTAGTTCAGAAGCAGTAATGATCTCATCGCCATGCTTACCTGCCGCGTGTCTCCAACGCCTTAAAAAGCTGATAGAGGTAACTTTAAGAAGTAACCATTTAAACCCCCTGGGCCTGATAAATATGGCGTAGAACATAAAAAAAGTATAAATGGTAATAAGTACATAGCTAATCAGAAACAGCACCTGTAAGCTGTTACCTAATTGTAGTTCCATTTCATCAGCATCCGGAAAGAGCTCTTGTGCCGTAAACAGTAAGGCAATCGGAGCCACCAGCACAAAAAAGAGGTTATCCAATATGGCAGTAAGCATCACATAAGCCAAAGACTTGCCCAGGCTAATACCTTCTTTTACCAGAATAAATACGACTACAGAAGTTCCACCCACGATAGAAGGTGTTACTGCAGAAGCAAATTCCCAGAAAATAATTACATAAATGCTACTGCCCCAGGAGAGTTCATCGTTGGTTAGGGTTTTAATTCTGTATACATAGCCAGCATCCCGTGCAAAAATAACCAGCAAGGCTAGTGCTATTGGGAGTAGTGATGCATTAAAAACCAAGTTTAACTTATCAGCCGTAAGATCAGGGTCGCTGTAAAACATATAAAATACAATACCGAGGCCTATCACCACCGGTATCCATACTTTATTCGGATTCAGCGTTTTAAATATTTTTTTGGAGTTAATGTCCATTATTCAGCACGTACTTCTTCTTCCTTTTTCAACACCCAGAAGTTGTTAAAGCCTTCTCCAAGCTGCAGGGTAACCTCATTCAGCTGAAGCAACTCAAGGATAGCGAGAAAATTAAATATGATTGCAATCTTGTTTGGGTCCTCGGTAATTACACTTTGGAACGACAAACGATCCGTATTTTTGAGGTTACTCAGTATATAACTTTTTTGTCCCGAAATTGTGTAAGGATATTGTACAACTCTATGAGGTTTTTCTTTTTGTTTAAGTTCAAAGCGCTGGCTTACACGCTCAAATACTTTTAGAAGTTTGTATAAAGTAACGTCCTGTAATTCGGCTTCTACGTTATTTGTTTCGGCAAGCTGCTTAAGTTCTTTTATTATATTGCCTCTCTCATGCTTAAGGGAGCGGCTTTCTTCCATCTCAGAAAGCTCCTTAATCACCGATTTGTATTTCTTGTATTCCAGTAAGTGTTTCACCAGCTCTTCCCGCGGGTCTACCTCTTCTCCTTCTTCGTTAAGCACCGGACGAGGTAGCAGCATTTTTGCTTTAATACGCATAAGCGTAGCGGCTACCAGTATAAATTCGCTGGCAACCTCTATATTCATGGCTTCTAGGTGACGGACATAACTTAAGAAATCATCCGTTATTTTGGAGATAGGAATATCGTGAATATCCAGTTCATCTCTCTCTATGAAAAAGAGTAGCAGATCAAATGGACCTTCAAATCTGGGAAGTTTGATTTCAAAACTCACAGTGGCTTTCTTTTATCTTGTGAATCAGTAAATTTACTAGCGTAAAATCTAAGCAAATTTATGACATTATTGTGCAATAAATGTTCTGTTACAAAAAAACATCGTTCCTTTGCACCTTATTTCTTACAAAACGGTTTTAGGAAAGTAAAACATTCGTAGCCTGACATAGTTTCAGAAATACATTTTAAGAATATTACCATCATGCTAATAAAGCCCGGTCCATTACTCGCTCAGATTGATAGCCCCGCCGACGTAAAAGCCCTAGACCAAAGCCAACTAGTACAACTTTCTCAGGAACTCCGACAGTTTATTATTGATGTGGTTTCTGTATATGGAGGTCATTTTGGTGCCAGCCTTGGAGTTGTTGAGCTTACCGTAGCCTTGCATCATGTGTTTAACACTCCCTACGACCAACTAGTATGGGACGTAGGGCATCAGGCTTACGGGCATAAAATTCTTACTGGCAGAAAAGACAACTTTCATACAAACCGTATGTATAAAGGCTTGTCAGGTTTTCCTAAACGTAGCGAAAGCGAGTATGATGCCTTTGGGGTAGGCCACTCTTCTACTTCTATCTCTGCGGCTTTAGGGATGGCTGTGGCTTCAAATTATCAGGGCCTGAACGATAAGCAGCATATCGCTGTCATTGGCGATGGTGCCATGACTGGCGGAATGGCGTTTGAAGCGATGAACCATGCGGGTGTTTCAGATACTAACCTACTTATTGTACTCAATGACAACTGCATGTCTATTGACCCTAATGTAGGTGCTTTAAAAGATTACCTTACTGATATTACCACTTCCCAAACCTATAATAAAGTAAGAGATGATGTATGGAAGATGCTGGGTAAAATCAGCAAGTTTGGTAAAAGCGCTCAGGAAGTTGTGTCCAAAGTAGAGACCAGCATCAAAGCATTCCTTCTTAAGCAAAGCAACCTTTTTGAATCGCTTAACCTTCGTTATTTTGGCCCGGTAGATGGACATGATGTAGATCATCTGGTTCATGTAATGAACGACCTGAAAAGGATTCCCGGCCCAAAAATTCTGCATTGCATTACCGTAAAAGGCAAAGGCTATGCCCTGGCCGAAAAAGACCAGACTAAATGGCATGCGCCCGGTAAGTTTGATAAAGTCACTGGCGAAATTCGTAAAAAAGTATATGACGTTCCTCAGCCTCCCAAGTATCAGCAGGTATTTGGACACACTATTGTAGAGCTGGCAGAGCAGAACGAGAAGATTATGGGTATCACACCAGCAATGCCTTCTGGCTCCTCTCTGAATATTATGATGAAAGAAATGCCAGACCGAGCTTTTGATGTGGGTATAGCTGAGCAACACGCGGTTACCTTCTCTGCCGGTTTGGCTAGTCAGGGGCTTACACCCTTCTGCAATATATACAGCACTTTTATGCAGCGTGCATACGATCAGGTAGTACATGATGTATGTATACAAAAGCTACCCGTTATTTTCTGCCTAGACAGAGCCGGAGTAGCAGGTGCAGATGGACCCACTCATCATGGTGCTTATGACCTTGCTTACATGCGATGCTTACCCCATATGGTGATTTCTGCCCCCATGAATGAGGCAGAGTTGCGTAATTTGATGTATACCGCAACTTTGCATAAAGATGGGCCATTTACCATCCGTTACCCCCGCGGGCAGGGAGTTATGCCTGAATGGCGTACCGCTATGGAAGAGATTGAAATTGGCAAAGGAAGAAAAATAAAAGGCGGAGAAGAAGTAGCTATTCTAACAATTGGGCACATTGGCAACTATGCCGTAGAAGCATGCCAAACCTTGGCAGAAGAAGGCTTTAATCCAGCTCACTATGATATGCGTTTTGTAAAGCCTCTGGATGAAGAAATGCTGCACGAAATATTTAGCAACTATAAAAAAGTTATTACTGTTGAAGATGGCTGCCTGATGGGTGGATTTGGAAGTGCCGTGTTAGAATTTATGGCTGACCATGCTTATAACGCACAAGTGAAGCGTTTAGGTATTCCTGATCGTATTGTCGAACATGGTGAACAGATAGAGTTGCACCGTGAATGCGGTTATGATCCAGATGGTATCGCTCAGCAAGTAAGAGCTATGCAAGATGTTAACGCAAGCAGTTTTGTCTAAATTTTAAGACCTTAGCTTATAAACATAAAAGGCTGTCTCAAAAAAGAGACAGCCTTTCTTTTTTTTTATTATCGCAAAGGTTAGCTAAATTTCATAATTAGCCACAATACCAGATAAACTAAGATTGGTGAGCCAAATCCGATTATAGTAGCTATAACAAACACAATTCTAAGAATGGTAGCATCCCAACCAAAATGCTCGCCTATGCCTCCACACACACCACCTATTACTCTGTTAGTATATGATAAGCTTAGCTTTGCCATATTATATATAAATAAGTTTTTATGCCGGTACTGCTTTCTTATACTCTTCGTATACAGCAGAGATACCTTCACGTAATTCTATTTTATGTTTCCATCCGTAGCTATGTAGCTTACCTACATCCATCAGTTTACGAGGAGTCCCATCGGGTTTTGAAGTATCAAAACGCAACTCGCCTTCGAAGCCTACAATCTCTTTGATAAGGAGTGCCAGGTCTTTAATCGCAATATCTTCTCCTGTACCGATATTTACCAGCTCTGGCTCGCTGTAGTTGTCCATCAGGTACACACAGGCCTCTGCTAAATCATCTACGTGTAAAAACTCCCTTTTAGGGCTTCCTGTACCCCAAATTTCTACGGACTCAGCATTATTTTCTTTAGCCTCATGAAATTTACGTATCAGTGCAGGCAACACATGCGAATTGTTAAGGTCGTAATTGTCATTTGGGCCGTAAAGGTTAGTAGGCATTACGGAGATGTAATCACAACCATATTGCGAGCGGTAAGCCTCACACATCTTTATTCCAGCTATTTTAGCTATAGCGTAAGGCTCATTAGTAGGTTCTAGCTCACCCGTGAGTAAATAGTCTTCTCTAAGGGGCTGAGTAGCCATTTTTGGGTAGATGCAGGAAGAACCTAAAAATTGCAGTTTCTTTACTCCATTCTCGTAGCTTTGATGAATAACATTATTTTGTATCATCAAGTTTTCGTACAGGAACTGCCCTCTATAGGTATTATTGGCATGTATACCACCTACTTTAGCCGCAGCTAAAAACACATAATCAGGTTTTTCTTCAGCAAAAAACTGAGCTACCTGCCCCTGATCTTTAAGATCAAGCTCAGAAGAAGTTCTCAGCACAAAATTGCTAAAGCCTTTGCTTTGCAGGTTACGAAGTATAGCGGAGCCGACCATTCCTCTATGGCCGGCTATATAAATTTTAGCGTCTTTTTCCATAACAATTATTCGTGATAGCTGTACACCTTGTGTCCACCTTTCAGAAGGAATTTATCGCGCTTAAACAATTCTAAGTCAGACTGAACCATGTCTTTTACCAGACTTTCTAAAGTAAACTCCAGCTCCCAACCTAGTTGTTCACGTGCTTTGGTAGGGTCTCCAATAAGAAGCTCCACCTCGGTAGGGCGATAGTACTCAGGGTCAACTTTTATTACCTCTTTACCAACTTCTAGCTGGAAGTCAGGGTTGGTGCACTTGGCGACCTTACCTACTTCGTTTACGCCTTCACCTTCAAAAGTCAGCTCAATGCCCAGCTCTTTAAATGACATACGCACAAAGTCTCGTACTGTTGTGGTAATCCCTGTTGCAATAACATAGTCTTCTGCTTTTTCCTGCTGAAGTATGAGCCACATCGCCTGTACATAATCTTTAGCATGTCCCCAGTCACGCTTGGCATCCATATTACCCAGGTAGCAGATATCCTGCAAGCCGAGTGCAATACGAGCAGCAGCACGAGTAATCTTACGGGTAACGAAAGTTTCCCCACGAATAGGAGACTCATGGTTGAAAAGAATACCATTAACTGCAAACATATTATAGGCCTCACGATAGTTTACAGTAATCCAGTAACCGTACATTTTGGCTACAGCATACGGAGAGCGAGGGTAGAAAGGAGTCTTCTCGCTTTGAGGTACTTCCTGTACCAGACCATACAGCTCTGAAGTAGAGGCCTGATAGATTTTAGTTTTCTCCTGAAGTCCAAGAATACGTACAGCTTCCAAAATACGAAGTGTACCTAAACCATCTACATTGGCAGTGTACTCAGGTTCATCAAAACTCACTTTTACATGAGACATAGCCCCAAGATTGTAAATTTCGTCAGGTTGAACCTCCTGTACAATACGAATGATGTTCGTAGAATCGGTAAGATCACCATAGTGAAGCTTGAATTTCAGGTCTCTCTCGTGAGGGTCCTGATAAAGGTGATCGATACGATCTGTGTTAAAGAGAGAAGTTCTACGCTTGATACCATGAACTTCATACCCTTTTGATAAAAGGAACTCGGCTAAATAAGCACCATCTTGCCCAGTGATTCCTGTAATTAAGGCCTTTTTCATAATCAATTAATTATAACACTCAAGTATTTTTAAACGAATTCGTTATGTCCTTTTTCTTTAATATCTCCTAAAAACTTCTTAACCATTTGCTCCTGGTCTTTTTGACAAACCATGAGAGCATTGCCATCATAAATAACTATATAGTTTTCCAGGCCCTGCACCACGGCTATCTGATCTTTAGGAACTTTGATGAATGACTCTTTAGTATCATAGGTAAGTACCGTGCCCTGTAGGCTGTTACCATGTTTATCTTTCTCATGTTGAGAGTCAATAGATTTCCAGGTACCTAAGTCCGTCCAGCCGAAGTCCGCAGGAATTACATATACGTTGTCTGCCTTCTCCAGTATTCCGTAGTCAATAGAGATATTGATGCAGGCTTCATAAGTACGTTGGATATACGCCTTTTCGCCTTCTGTATAATAAACCTGGCTACCTTGGCTAAACAGTTGGTTAACTTCAGGCAAGTATTTTTCAAAACTTTTTATAATTGAGCTTACGCTCCATACAAATATACCTGAATTCCAGACGTAATTGCCTGCCTCTAAAAATTCTTTGGCAGTAGTAAGATCAGGTTTTTCTTTGAAAGCTGCCACTTTGTATACGCCACTTTCGCCATGTGCCTGGTCATATTCTATATAACCATAACCCGTATCGGGGCGCGTGGGGTTGATACCAAAAGTGATGAGCACGTCTTTTTTAGACGCCTCCTCAAAAGCCTGTATAGCTACGCTCTTAAAGTTATCCTGTTTTAATATCAGATGGTCAGCAGGAGAAACTATCAGGTTAGCTTCAGGATTTTTCTGTGCAATCTTATGTACCGCATAAGCTACACAGGGGGCAGTGTTGCGTAATTGCGGCTCCAGCAAAATCTGGTCGTCCGTCATGGCCGGAAGTTGCTCCTTAATCAGACCATAATAGTCTTCATTAGAGATGATGTAAATATTTTCTTCCGGGCAGACATCTAAAAGTCTGTTGTAGGAGAGTTGAAGGAGGGTCTCCCCCACGCCTAGCACATCATGGAATTGCTTAGGAAAGTGCTTACGGCTTACCGGCCATAGCCTTGTCCCGATTCCGCCCGCCATGATGAGCGCAAAGTTGTTTTGGTTTTGCACTTATTTGATATTTATTTTGATTAATCTATGCAAATATATTCAAATACTCAAACTTTCAAAACCTTACATGCATATTACATGGTCTTTAGCGAAGAAAGTACCAGAAAACTTCCGTTTCTTAAAGATTCTTTATTGTAAACGAAGCTTTCTGGTCCGGTACCCTGAAGAACCCTCCCTCCTGCACATTCTACAACTACCTGACCGGCAGCAGTATCCCATTCCATAGTGGGGCCATGGCGGTAGTAAATATCAGCCTTACCTTCTGCCACCATACAGAATTTAAGAGAGCTTCCTTTAGAAATGCTTTCCGTTACACCATAGCGGTTCAGCAGATCTTCCTCTTCTTCGGAGGCATGGCTACTACTGCGTACCGCTATTAGGTTTTGCTGCTTACTGTTGACAGAGATGCTTTCGGGCTGAGTTGGTAGCGTTTGCTTGTATGCACCAGCCTCTACATCTTCGGCATAGCCTTCTTTTGCTGCCAGATACAACTCTTCGGTCACTGGTGTATATATTACTCCGGCTACGGGTTTGTCATTATGTATCAGCGCGATATTTACGGTAAACTGTCCATTTTTTTTGATAAACTCTTTGGTACCATCTAAGGGGTCTACCAACCAAAAGTACTCCCAGTCCTTACGCGTAGCATAGTCTATATCTTTGCCTTCTTCGGAGATGATAGGTATGTCGGGGTATTTTTCCTCCAGACGCTTCATAATTACTTCATGAGAAGCCTTATCTGCGGTAGTTAAAGGGGAGTCATCTGCTTTAAAGTCTACAATTTCAGAAAAGTCTGCCTGATGGTAAATCTTAAGGATTTCTATACCTGCCTCTATAGCAATCTCACCCAGGGCGCTTACACTAATTTTCTTAGACATAATTAATGGTTTGTAATCAGGGGTTTACTTTTGTCTTATTTATAGAAAAAACCGAATCTGAAAGTGGGGATTTGTAAAAGTAGTTTATTCTGTATGGTAAAAAATATATATTGCTGAAATTCGGCTCATGCAAATAAAGTCAATTACAATCTAAAATCAATGGAAAGCAAAGCGAGAATTAGAATTGCCGTCAATGGAGGAGAGTTTGAAATAGAAGGTACTGAAGACTTTGTGAACTCTTATTCTGACACAATTAAAAGTTTTGCAAAAGTACTCAAAGAAAGTCCGGCTCCTTTTATGAACGAGCAGGATGCCAATACCGCAGCCGGTAGACAGTTTAGCATTTTTGATGCAGCTGACCCTAAACCGGCTCCTAGCCCGCAAAACGATAAGCTTACTGCTGCCTCTTTTGGCGAACTGTATTATAAGGCCCCCAAAAGTATAAGTAAAACTGATATTGTACTTTTGGCCAGCTACTATGTACAGTCTAAAAGTGAAGATGGCACCTTTACAACTCAGGAAGTCAACAAACTTCTTAGAGAGCATGGCATAGACCTGACTAATACCTCTCATTTCAACAAGCTTAATCAGGACTATAAAAAAGTATTTAAAATGAAGCAGGGCCGCTATAAAGTAAGTGAAGAAGGTGTAGATCACCTCAAGACAATACTACGCTGATGTTTACCCTAGAATAATTTCGGAAGCTTCGCTTAAATCTTTTACAATGTGCTGAGCTTCCGTTTCCTGTTGCTTATTACTGATGAGAATGGAGGGAATATCAAATTTTCTGGCCGGAACTATATCTCTTTCTTTGTCTCCAATCATCCACGACTGTAGTGGGTCTATGTCAAACCGGGCCATTGCTTTCTCAAACATAAGCGTATCGGGTTTTCTGCTTAGTGACTCACTGACAGTAGGGTGATGAGGGGCAAAGTATACTGCATCTATCACATGCTTGGTCTGCTCGTGCATATAATCATGGCACACATTCATATCTTCCCGAGTATAAATTCCTTTGGCTATACCTGACTGGTTTGTTACGATTACCAGCAGGTAGCCAGCTTCTTTCAGGCGGGCTAAGGCCTCAGGAACGCCAGGTAACATTTTAAAATGCTCCAAATCATAGGCATAGTTTACTCTGTCTTTATTAATGACCCCATCACGGTCCAGAAAAACACATTTTGTCATGACACGAAAAGTATAATAGCTAGATAAGAGTTAATACTTTTACCACTTTGCTCTGTAAAAGCTGCCCGAAATAACAAATATCTATACGCTGAGGCAAGTGAATTTTATTTAAGCAGGGAAATGATTTTTACCTTACGCCAGAATATCTATTTTTGGAGTTTTTAACCACATCACGGAATATATACAGTGAGCACCTGCCTAGTTGTCATTCCTACTTATAACGAAAGCGAAAATATCAGTGAAATACTGGAAAGCGTTCTCAATCAATCTGTCTTATTTGATGTACTTATCGTAGATGATAACTCCCCTGATGGTACTGCACAGATAGTTAGGGAAAAGCAACAAAAGTATCCCGGACGTATTCATTTGCTGGAACGTGAAAAAAAGAGTGGCCTTGGTCCCGCATACATTGCTGGATTTAAGCAGGCACTGGCGATGAACTACCTCTATATTTTTGAGATGGACGCAGATTTCTCTCACAATCCGGAGGATCTGGTACGCCTCTACGAAGCTTGCGCCCATGAAGGCTACGACCTGGCAATAGGTTCGCGCTACGTAAGCGGAGTTAATGTAGTAAACTGGCCTATGAGCAGAGTTCTCATATCTTTCTTTGCCAGCATATATATTCAGATGGTTACCAGTATGCCTATTCGTGATGCTACTGCGGGCTTTAAATGCTACCATAGAAATGTGCTACAAACTATCAACCTGGATAAGATTCGCTTTATTGGCTACGCTTTTCAGATAGAGATGAAGTTTACGGCCTGGCAGTACGACTTTAAGATAAAGGAAGTGCCCATTATCTTTACTAATCGTGTAAAGGGGGAATCTAAAATGTCACCGCGTATTTTTTGGGAAGCCTTTGCGGGTGTTATTCATATCAAGATCAGAAGCTTTTTTCGCAAATACCACCGTTAGTCAAAACGAATTGCTTTGATAGGATTAATACGGAGGATAATCATGGTAGGAATATTTAACACCAGGGCTACAATCAGGAAAGTAAGCAGGTTAAGTCCGATAATCGCCAGAAAATCCCAGTGAATAGGTACATACTCCATATAGTAGTTTTCAGGATCAAGTGGTATCAGCTTAAAGTAGTACTGTAATAGCCCAAAACCAATACCTATGAGGTTTCCGATAATCATACCTCTTACGATCAGTAGCATGCCATTATAACGGAATATTTTCCTGATCTGACGGTTACGTGCACCTAAGGCTTTTAGCACACCTATCATTTGGGTTCGCTCCATAATCAGGATAAGTAGTATACTGACAATATTGAAGCAGGCAACAAAAAGTATAAGCGATAAAAAAATAATTACGTTATTATTAATCAGGTCTAGCCACTCAAACATCTGCACATACTTATCGCCTACCTTTTCTATATACAGATCGTAGTCTAGCTCGTGCTGAAGACGGTTTTCCGCTTCTGCCATCTTGTCATAATCTTTCAGGTAGATTTCTACGCCACCCACCAGAGAGTCTGACCATTGGTTAATGCGCCTTACCAGTCCTATATCGCCAATAATCATCTGCTCATCAAACTCTTCTATGCCGGTATTGTAAATGCCCCGGATATGCAGCTTACGCACTCTTGCCTGTGGCGGGTTAATAAACAGCATACGCACATCGTTCCCTACTTCAAGTTGCAGAGCCTTCGCTATTTTACTGCTTATCAGCACATCGGTAGAATAGTTATTAGGAGCCTGAGGCAGGCTATCCTGAAAGCGAATGAAATTACCTTCTGCCAGGTTATTTTTAAAGCCTACGCTATCAAAGTTTGGCCCCACCCCTTTTATAAATGCGCCATATACCTCATTGTCTGTCTGTAGCAGTCCCGCGGTGTGGCCAAATACCTGCACATGATCTATAAATTCGTACTGCTCAGGGTTATCTATAAGAGGATTATGGATAGAGATGGGCTCCTCTTGCAGGGAGTTATCCAGAGAGTATTTGGTTACCTGTATGTGACCGTTAAAGGTGAAAATTTTATTAGTAATCACCTTTTTAAAACCTCCTAAAATTAGAAACGATACCAGCATAGTAGCCAGGCCCAGTGCAATACTGGCAATAGCTATCTTATTGATAGTGGCCGAAAAAGTCTTATTTTCAGCCTTATTTATCTTCTTTGATATAAAATAAGGAAGGTTCAAGTAATAGTAGAGCGTTTATCTTCTTACACCGTTTGGGGCGGACATTGCCACTTGTCTAAAAGTATTTATACATTTACAGCTTAAGTTTCACCCCACGCAAATTAAACAACTTTATGCGTCTGATCACACTAATATCTTTCTTTATTCTAGTACTGGCAACTGCCTGTCAGTCTCAACGCACAGCCGAAAAAACAGAAGCAGAAGAAACTGTAGAGGTCAGCCCGGAGATAATTCCGGCAGCCTGGCAAACAGAAAAATACTTACCCATACTGGAAGGGAAAAACATTGCGGCGGTGGTTAACCATACCTCGCACATAGGGGATACACATTTAGTAGATTCATTGTTAGCAATGGGGGTTCAGCTTAAAACTATTTTTGCCCCGGAGCATGGATTTCGTGGCGAAGCCGGAGCAGGTGAGCACATTCAAAACTCTACTGATACCAAAACAGGCTTACCTATCATCTCTCTTTATGGAAAAAACAAAAAGCCTCTGCCAGAGCAACTTAAAAATATAGACCTTGTCATTTTTGATATTCAAGATGTAGGTGCAAGATTCTATACATACATCAGCACCATGCACTACGTAATGGAAGCCTGTGCAGAGCTAGGCAAAGAAGTACTTGTGCTCGATCGCCCCAATCCAAATGGCTACTATGTAGATGGGCCGGTACTGGAAATGGAGCAGCAATCTTTTGTAGGTATGCACCCCATACCCGTAGTACATGGCCTTACCGTGGCTGAGTTGGCACAAATGATTAATGGCGAAGGCTGGCTGGAAGGGGGTAAAGAATGTAAACTTCATATAGTAGAGGTAAAAAACTATACTCATAGCGACCGCTACAAGCTACCTATACGCCCCTCTCCCAATCTACCTAACAACCAGGCAATCAACCTTTATCCTTCGCTTTGCCTTTTTGAAGGTACTGTCATGAGCATTGGCAGAGGAACCGAATTTCCTTTTCAGGTAGTAGGCTACCCAGATACTACTTTTTCTTCGCTGGGCAAGGACACTGATTTCAGCTTTGTGCCAGAAGATGTACCTGGTGTTGCTATGGATCCTAAACACGAAGGAGAGCGCTGCTATGGCCTGGACTTACGGGAGTCAGCTCACCTATCTGGCTTCAAACTGGATTATCTGATAAGTTTTTATCAGCAGGCTTCTACTTTGGGTATAAGCGATGAAGATTTTTTTCGTGAAAGCTTTTTTGACCTGCTGGCCGGCACAAAAAAACTAAGATCACAACTAACTTCCGGAGTAGAGCAGGCAGAAATCAGACAAAGCTGGAGTGCAGACCTGGAAGCTTATAAGTCCTTGAGAAAAAAATACTTACTGTACAAAGACTTTGAGTAAGAAGTCTTAAACATTTAAGTAGCACAGATATTATTGATATTATGGAAAAAGATCTAAGGATCATATTTATGGGTACGCCTGAGTTCGCAGTACCCTCTTTACAGATTTTGGTAGAAAGTGGTTTTAAAGTGGTAGCAGTAGTTACTGCACCTGATAAGCCACGTGGGCGAGGGCAAAAGGTAATCCCCTCACCCGTAAAAGCCTATGCTGTTGAGCAAAACATACCTGTTTTGCAGCCCACCAACCTTAAGTCGCCTGATTTTCATCAGGAGCTTAAGCAATATAATGCCAACTTGCAGGTGGTAGTAGCCTTTCGTATGTTGCCCGAAGCCGTATGGAGCATGCCGGAGATTGGAACATTTAACCTACACGCCTCCTATCTGCCTCAGTATCGTGGTGCGGCACCTATCAACTGGGCTATTATTAACGGAGAAAAAGAAACTGGCATAACTACTTTTATGCTTAAACATGAGATAGATACCGGCAGCATTATTTTTCAGGAGAAGGAGTCCATTCATGCAGATGACACCGCTGGCTCACTTTACACCAGGCTTATGTATAAAGGGAGCAAGTTGGTACTCAAAACTGTGCAGGCTATTGCCAACGATAAATATACACTACTCCCTCAGCAGGAAGAGGGAGTTGAACTTAAAGGAGCTCCTAAGATACATCGTGATACCTGTAAAATAGATTGGAACCAGCCTGCCGAGCAAATTCGCGACTTTGTGAGGGGGCTTTCGCCTTACCCCGCCGCCTGGACAACACTAGATACCCGCACAGGAGAAAAGACCTGTAAGGTTTATGCGGTAAGCAATACTGGAGAGAAAAACCCAAACCTGGCAGCCGGTCAGTATATCACTGATAACAAAAATTTTATACATATACAGACACAGGATTACCTACTCTCTTTTGACGAACTTCAGATTGAGGGTAGAAAAAAAATGACTGTAGAAGAATTTTTAAGAGGTAATACCTTATGATTAAATCCATCATCGCAGCTAAGTCTGACAATAACGTTATTGGTAAAGACAACGATCTGGTGTGGCATATGCCCGCCGATCTTAAGTTTTTTAAGAACACTACCAAGGGGCATTACGTCATTATGGGACGAAAAACATTTGAATCTATGAATGGCCCTCTGCCTAATCGTACGCACATCATTATTACACGTAAGCTAGACTATGAAGCAGAAGGTTGCTTTGTAGTAGAGAGTATAGAGGCCGCTTTTAAAATAGCAGAAGAAAAACTTTTAGATGAAGTCTTCATATTGGGAGGGGCCGAAATTTACAGACAGACTATAGATAAGGCAGATAAAATGTATATAACCGAGATCCAGTCCACCTTTGAAGGCGATGCTTTCTTCCCTGAAATAGACAAGAGCTATTGGAATGAGGTTAAACGTGAAGCACATGAAGCTGATGAGAAAAACCCTCACCCCTATGCTTTTGTAGAATATCTTAAGCGTTAGATTACAGCTCTCCCAAGGCCTCCATTAGCGAGGCTTCCATTTCTTCAAAGCGCAGCAACGCTTTATCCATAAAAGGCCCGCTCAACATCTGCCGGATATCCTCGTCTCCACTTACATCCATCTCTGGTACCTTAAAGGTTTGCTCTATTAAGCCTCTTTCCAGCTTTATTAAATACTTATTATTCCAGGAAAAAATAGTGATTTTACATTCAGCATGTGGAATCTCTCCTACTATTCGCATATCTGTATTTTTTCAAAAATCTGCTTAATTATTACATCCTAAATGTAATACTCTTTTCTACACCTTCCCAATCTCTTTGGTTCTACTACCTCGTTTTTCCTTGCTTAAGTAAATTATTCAAAAGTATTAATTTGTATTATTTATTTATTTTTTATTATTTTTGATATATATTTACATGCATATGAAATATTTAATGTTTTCATTTTTATACATTCTTCTTTTGAGCACTACTAATCCTCTGAAGGCTAACAGTAGCAAAACTCTACTAGAGGCTGATTCTGTAGTCCGTAAAACAGAAGTAGGATTTATAGAAAAACCCACCACAGAAGTAAAAACCCTTGAAAGTAAAGAGACTCTTCACTTTCAGCTAGACATTAACTCAGAGGGGCAACCTATTATTCTTGTGCACCTAACAGAAACAGCAGATTTAATAACTGTTAGTGCACACGATCTGGTTGGTCGTTCAACAGAAGTATTGCGAGAGCAAGAGCTAAGAGCAGGTTTTTACGAGTTTGCATTACCTGCCAAAACCTCAGAAAGCCTCAAATACTGGCAGGTAAGTGTCAATGGAAAGAGAATTATCAGCTTTATCAGATAAAGACTCAACCTTATGAAAATACTCATAGTAGACGATGACGATATAATGTTGCAGCTAATCGTGCATCAACTTAAGAACTTAGGAGAGCATGATGTAATTACTGCTACAAATGGTAAAAATGCCATTAGACTGGTAAAAGAACAGCAGCCTGATTTAATTATTACGGATTTGCTTATGCCAATAGCCTCTGGTACCGAGTTGGTAGAATATGTGCGTGAAAAGCTTAAAGTAAGCGCCTATATTATTGTTGTTTCTGCTATGGGGCTGGAACATGTACAGCAAGAAGCACTGGATATGGGTGCTAACCGCTTTATGACTAAGCCTTTTGACCTTGCCCAATTACTAGAATGCATACAAGAAGTGAACTCAATTTCTCAGGCTTCATGAAAAGGCATTGGTGTACCATATTATTAGCGCTGCTAGCTTTTCCAGCTTTTTGTCAGACAGACTCATTATTTAGAGCTGCCCAGCGCCAGGCTTATCATTCGCAATATGAGCCGGCCAGTACTACACTAAGCCAGCTGCTAAAATTGGAACCAGAGCATTATGATGCGCGCTTTCTTTCAGCTATGGTGCAAGCATGGGACGGCAATTACTTTGTAGCATTGCAACAGCTTAACACGCTCACTCATTGCTGCGCTCCAACAGAAGAAGCATTGGCTGCCATTGCCCGTATCAACCTATGGGCAGAAGAATACCCCAAAGCAATTGCAGAAGCGGATAAGGGTCTGCTGGTTTTTCCTGATAATGAAGACCTCCTTTATATACGTGCACAGGCAGAAGCTGCCTATCAGGCTTATGAAGATGCTCTTAATACATTAGATACTCTGCTTAACGAAAATGATGAGTACCCCAAAGCTGAGGAACTACAAGAAGAAATAGAAATACTAATAAGAAAAAATGCGGCAGGGCTTGAGTATAAGTACAGTCGTTTCAGCAACACATTTGCCCCCTGGCATCAGCTTAGTGCCAACTACCAGAGAAAACTGCAAAACATGCTGCTGATAGGGCGTTTACAACATGCCCAAATGTTTGATCAGCAGGGACTACAGTTTGAGATTGACGCATATCCAAAATTTGATAACAAGACTTACGCTTACCTCAATGCAGGCTTGTCTAACAATACCGTATTTCCGAAAGTACGCTGGGGAGCTGAGATTTTCAGGATACTTCCTGCTCAGTGGGAGGCCTCTGCCGGTATGAGAGGGTTGTATTTTGAGCAAACACCTATTCATATTTACACTTTACAATTAGGCCACTACTTTCCTGCTTACTGGTTATCTGGACGTGTATTTATGTCTACGCTGGAGAATGAAAGCCCCCTAAGTGGGCTACTCACCGCTCGCCGCTACCTTGGTAATAAAGATCATTACGCTACCCTTTATGTAGGAAGCGGGGCTACGCCCAACAGAGTGAATAGCCTGACAGAGGTGCAGAGGTTAAACGCTAACTGGATTGGTATTGACTATCAGCACCCTTTACAAAAAAGATTGTGGATTATCCGCTCGGCAGTAGAGTTTCAGCAGGAGACCTATCCTGAGGTTAGAACTACTGACCGCCTAAGTTTTACTATCTACCTTGAAAGGAGGTTCTAAGATGAATGACATACTCAACCACCTCATAGACGAAATTATGTTTTACTGGTACGCACTTTACTTTCTTCCTACAGAAGTGCGATTCTTCATACAGGCTGCCATGGCGTTATTACTTTGTAGTGCCTGCCTGATGATTACCCTTTACCTTCGTCGCTGGTACCTTAATGCGAAAGAGAACAAGCAGAAAGACCTGAAATTTCGTTTTCAATACTTTATTTATGATGCTCTGGTAGAGAGTAGTAAGCAAGAGGTTTTATCTTCTACTGCTATGATTGTACGCAAGTTCAAGCAACATGAGCTCAACTCAGCTATGGAGAAGCAGCTCATGATCAACCTTATGATTGAGCTAAAAAAGAACTTTAGTGGCAATGCAAAAAAGCAGTTTGAGCACTTGTACGTTTGCCTGGGCCTGCATCATATATCTGTCGCAAAACTACGAAGCAGCAACATCCAGGAGAGAATTAAAGGAATCAGAGAACTCTCAGAAATGAACTACCAGTGTGAGGCTTTGGAAAGAGCATTAACTGAATGGCAACTAAGCCCACATGAGCAATTGGCAGATGAGGTAAAGATTGCAGCAATCAAATGCCAATCTTCTCATATGCTCTCATTTCTGAACAACCAAGATACTCCGCTTAGCGACTGGCTTCAGATACAGCTACGGTACCATCTGGAAGCACTTCCGGCTGAGCAGCGCCCCAATTTCAGTCAGTGGCTAAACGCTCCATCTCCTTCAGCAATAGTTTTTGTATTACAGATGATTGTACTATTTCAGCAAAAGGGCTGTGTTAAGCAGATTAGCCAGCTACTACACCACTCATCTGATACTGTAAAGTCTGCTGCAATTGGTGCATTAGAGCAGTTAGAAGCACGAGAAGAAGCAGGAGCGTTATTTAATGTGTTGGACACTAACAACACCGAACTGAAAATAGAAGCACTACATGCCATTGGTCTCTTAGGCCAACTATTTCATGCTAAACTGCTCAACCCACTGTTACAGCATCCTTCAGCAAAAATTAAGCGGGCCAGCCAGCGTGCAATCAGTAGAATTAATGCACGTAATACCTCTACTGGTAATCATGCTACTTTAACTGCTCATACCATTACTTCCTGAATCTTTTACCATGAAAGAATTCTTAACACAGATCGTCGCGTATACCTCAGAGCATCTGATATTCTTATATGCTATCGCCATCTCTTTTATGAATTTATTTCTGGCGGCAGTGTCTATCTGGGAAACACGCAAGTATATTCATAAAAACAGCCTGGTTGATGATCATGCTATCCTTTCTTCTAATGCGGCACCTTCAATCTCATTGCTGGTTCCTATGTATAATGAGGAAATCAATATCATTGACAGTATCCGTTCGTTGCTCTCGCTACGCTACAATAATTATGATGTAATTGTTATCAACGATGGTAGCACCGACGACTCGCTTCACCGCCTGAAAGAGTACTTTCAGCTAATTCCTTTAGAACAATCATCAACCGGCCTTATTCCTACCCGAAAGGTTTTAGGGGTTTACAAATCAAGAAACCGCGCGTTTGGTAAACTTATCGTAATTGATAAGTTGAATGGAGGAAAAGCAGATGCATTAAATGCAGGTCTGAATATATCTAAAAGTAAGCTGGTGGCCACCATGGATGCAGACTCTATCATAGCTCCTGATGCGCTGCTTAAAATGGTTCGTCCGTTTATGCAAAGCAAATCCAGGGTGATTGCTACCGGAGCTATTGTAAGAATTGCAAACTCATGCAAAGTAGAAGATGGAAGCCTGGTAAATGTACAGCTTCCTACAAATCTTCTTGCCCGCTTTCAGACGCTGGAATACCTGAGGGTCTTTCTGCTTAGCCGTATTGCATGGAGCAAGCTTAATGGATTATTGATTATCTCTGGTGCCTTTGGCCTTTTTGACAAAGAGATTGCTATTAAGGCAGGAGGTTATGCTACTGATACAGTAGGCGAAGACATGGAGCTGGTACTACGTATGCGACGCTACATGCACGATATTAAGCAAAAGTATAAGGTATTTTATATACCAGACCCTCTTTGCTGGACGGAAGCCCCATCTGAGTTAGGGATATTAGGACGCCAAAGAAACCGCTGGGCCAGAGGAACCGCAGAAAGCTTATACAAACATAGAAAGGTTTTCCTTAACCCGCGCTACGGCCTTATGGGCATGCTTAGTTACCCTTACTGGTTCTTTTTCGAGTATCTGGCTCCATATGTAGAGGTGGTAGGTATACTTTACTTTATAGGTCTGGTTATTTGGGGTTCACTCAATGTTACGTACTTCTTCGCACTTCTGAGTTTGGTGTATGCATTTGCCGTATTTGTATCTATTCTTGCCCTTATCGCCGAGGAGTTTTCGTACCATAAATACAGCAAGCGTTCAGATACTGCCAAACTTGTACTTACAGCACTTTTAGAGCCTATACTTTATCATCCCATTGTATTGGTAAATGTGCTTAAAGGCTACTTTGACCTTTTACTCGGAAAGAAAAGCTGGGGAAATATGAAAAGAAAAGGCTTTAGAGAAGAGCCAAAAAAGAATATCAAGGTTACAGCTTAATATTATACTAATACTTATGGCAATCAAAAGCTCACTCTACAACATTAGGGCTAAGCTACTGGAGCTCTCTCAAGGAGATTTTGTCCAGGAAAGAAAGCTAGCCAATCAGTATTTCAAATCTTTTCAGGATTTAAGAGATTTATATGCTGTCAGCCTTATCAATCAGGATAAAAGACTACTTTTCTTTGTGTACGAAAAGTACAAACCTACACTACAGCTTCTGGACTTATCGGAGTTGGCTAAAGAGATTCAGGCTACGCTGGACCATGTGAAACAACTAAACTCAGGAGTAAGCGTGGATAAATCTGCTACGAAGGTAAAAAATTGCTGTGATCAGCTCATTCGGCAGCTTCAGCTTCATTATACATGGCTCAATTAATCATAAGTTAGGGTCGTTCCACAACTATAGTTGGTAGACAATACAAGCTATAAGTTGATAAAACGACCCTTTAGAATTATGAGATAATATCGAAACCAGTAAACGGCACCAGCACTTTTGGTATTTTAATTCCTTCTGGTGTCTGATTGTTCTCCAATATCGCCGCTACTATCCTCGGTAAAGCAAGCGCACTACCATTTAAGGTATGCAAAAGCTGGGTCTGGTTGTTAGCATCTTTGTACCTCAATTTTAGGCGGTTTGCCTGATAGTTCTCAAAATTACTGGCTGAGCTTACTTCCAACCACTTCTTTTGTGCTGCGGAAAATACCTCAAGATCATAAGTTTGTGCAGAGGTAAAACCTAAATCGCCGGCACAAAGATTAAGAACCCTGTACGGAAGTTCTAACTTCTCGAGTAGCGTACGAATGTACCTGGTCATATCTTCTAACGCCTGGTAAGAGTCTTCCGGGCGATGTATCTGCACTATTTCTACCTTATCAAACTGGTGGAGGCGGTTTAGTCCTCTTACGTGTGCTCCCCAAGACCCTGCTTCTCTTCTAAAACACGGAGTAAACCCTACATGACGTACCGGCAGATCTTCTTCCTTCAGGATCACATTACGATAAAGGTTAGTGATAGGCACTTCCGCAGTAGGTATCAGATAAAGGTTCTCGTTCACCAACTGATACATCTGTCCTTCTTTGTCAGGTAGTTGCCCTGTGCCATAACCAGAGTCTTCATTAATAACGATGGGCGGTTGAATTTCCTGATAGCCCTCCTTTTCAGCCTCACTTAGAAAAAAGTTGACCAATGCACGCTGTAGCTTGGCTCCTTTTCCTTTATACACAGGAAAACCCGCGCCAGTAATTTTATTACCCAGCTCAAAATCTATGATATCATACTGTTCTATTAACTCCCAGTGGGGCTTAGCTGTATCCGGAAGCTCAGTTGCCTCTCCCCATTGGTCTACAACGGCATTATCATTGGCAGTTTTGCCTTCGGGTACTTGCGGCCCCGGGAGATTAGGCACATGGTATAAAAGATTGTTCAGTTCTTCTTCGTATTGCTTCAGCTGCTCGCTTAATTGCTTGCTACGCTCTTTTAAACTAGACGTTTCCTGTTTGGCAGCTTCGGCTTCCTCCTTTTTACCCTCTTTCATGAGCTGCCCTATCTTTTTGGAAACCGATTTGGAAGAAGCTAATACCTGATCCAGCTCTGTCTGCGTACTTCTGCGTTGCTGGTCGGTATCTACGATGGTTTTTACCGTCTTTTCTGCTTCGGGAAAATGCCTTTTCTGCAAACCCTCAATAGCTTTTTCCTGGTTTTCTCTTAAAAAGGAGATTTGTAACATTTTTAAAAAATAATTAGTTAACGAAGTAAGTTTTTTTCTTTAAAGATGTATTGTTGAACTCATGTCGACATACTAATGTTGACTATGCAAAATTATCTTATTTTTCTTGACAATTAGCAGTGCGTAAAATATAATTGCAACATCAATTCGGACGAAAAGGTATCTTTACCCTCAGTCAGACACTTCACAACACTGCGTTGTCCTTTTGAAAAGCCTTTTATTTATTTTAAAACATTCATTCCAAATTAAATTAAGCTACGATTTTTGGTAGATGTATTTAATTTTTAGCACCACTTAATTTTTCCTATGTACAACATTGATGAACTGCAGGTCAGGCTTCTTTCTGAGTTGAGAGAGATTGCCGAAGAGCTAGACCTAAAGAATTACAAAAAATTAAACAAACAAGATCTAATTTATAAAATACTAGATCAGCAAGCGGTCTTACCTGACGACAAACTTCCCACGAAAAAGCCCACCGAAAATAAGGAAAGTGCTCCTGAAGCCTCCGAAGCTAAAGAAACTAAACCTAAGGCTAAGTCTAAACCGAGAAGGAAACCTAACGCTAAGCCTGCAAAAGAAGAGAGCAATAGCGACAAAAGGAAGGAAGATAAAGAAGATAAGGAAGAAAAAACTAATACTTCCTCTTCTCGCCCTCGCCGCATGAACCGCGTTAATGTAACAGATGTGCCTGCTCAGGAAGAAGAAAGCAGCACTGCGCAGGATACAAGCGACCTGCTTGGCTCATTTAATATAGAAGTGGACGATAAGAACGCTCAAAAAACTGAGTCTAAAGACGACAGTAACAATAGTAATAGCCCTAGGGAGAGAGAAACTCAGAGACCACGAAAAGACTCAAATGAAAATCGAGACTCTCGCTCTGACAATAAAAAGCCTCACCGCGAGAGAGAAAGTAATCGTGGAAGCGCTAACCAACAGCAGCAGACTGTACCTATTAAGGAGTTTGACGGATTAATAGAAAATGATGGAGTACTGGAGATCATGCAGGATGGCTATGGTTTTCTACGTTCTTCGGACTACAACTATGTGGCAAGCCCCGATGATATTTATGTATCTCCTTCTCAAATTAAACTTTTTGGCTTAAAAACCGGCGATACAGTAAAAGGACAGATTCGTCCGCCTAAGGAGGGTGAAAAATACTTTGCCCTGCTGAGAGTTGAGTCTGTAAATGGAAAAACCACTGACGAAATACGTGATCGTGTTCCTTTTGAATACCTCACTCCTCTTTTCCCTAACGAAAGGCTGAACCTTCAGACCAAATCTGGTCGCTACTCTACCCGTATACTTGATCTTTTCTCTCCTATTGGTAAAGGTCAGCGGGGGATGATTGTATCTCAGCCCAAATCTGGAAAAACAGTATTACTGAAAGAGCTAGCCAACGCGATTGCTGAAAATCATCCTGAGGTTTATCTGATGATCTTATTAATAGATGAACGTCCGGAAGAGGTAACTGATATGGCGCGTAGCGTAAATGGTGAGGTAATCGCTTCTACTTTTGATGAGCAGGCAGAGAAGCACGTTAAAGTAGCTAGCATTGTACTGGAAAAAGCGAAACGCCTGGTAGAGTCAGGCCACGATGTGGTTATACTACTGGACTCTATTACACGTCTGGCTCGTGCCTATAACACTACCGTGCCATCCTCAGGAAAAATTCTTTCTGGTGGTGTGGATGCCAACGCCCTACACAAGCCTAAGCGTTTCTTTGGTGCAGCACGTAATGTAGAAAATGGTGGATCACTTACCATTATTGCTACTGCCCTGATTGAAACAGGTTCTAAAATGGACGAGGTTATCTTTGAAGAATTTAAAGGTACTGGTAATATGGAGTTGCAGCTTGACCGTAAGCTGTCTAACAAGCGTATCTACCCTGCTATTGACGTTCCTGCTTCGGGTACTCGCCGCGAAGATCTGCTTATGGAGAAAGAAGAACTTTCTCGTGTATGGATTCTTAGAAAACTGATGTCAGATATGACTTCTCAGGAAGCTATAGAGTTCTTACTGCAGCGAATGAAAGGTACCCAGGACAATGATGAGTTCCTGGTATCTATGAACGGATAGTAAATATCATAAACAAATAATAAGGCTATTGACCATGCGTCAATAGCCTTTTTTTTTTACTACCTACCTGCTACATAGTCTTGCAGGTATAAATAAGGTTCAGTCAATTTGCCCTTGTCCGCGATTGTTGCTCGTGCTATCATACCATCATCCTCCCCCAATAAATTAGGAAATACATGTTTGATTAGGTTTTCTCCAAACGAGCGAGAAGCGTCACGAGGTAGTTCAGAAGGCAGGTTATCAATTGCCATAACACTTACAAACTTATTATTGGCGTACGGTTCTTCCACCACAGTATCTTGCTCAGGATTATAGTCGTAAACAGGCTGCTCTATGGTAGAAGGTTGCTTGGTAGAAGGTATAGACCCCTCAATATCACAAGTAATATCAGCAATGACCTTTATTCTAAAATTATCAGTCAGCATATCTTCTCGTTGAAATAATACCGGTGCACGATGATCCCAAAAAGCTCCGGCTATAAACAAGTCTGTATGCTTGGTGTACGGCAGAAAACCTGGCTCAAACTGTTCTGGATGATTAAAAAACTCCTGTCGTCTAAAGCTACCGCCTCCCTTTTTTATATTATAATCTGTTACCATCAGCTGTGTATATACCGCTTCGTCAAAAGATGTATTCAGATACTCCTGAGGAGATACCTTACGAATACCTACACCATTAAGCACCTCCATAGCTCCTTTGGCTACTCTGCCTGCTCCAGTTACTGCTATTTTAACTGGAGGCAGCTTAATTTTTGCGTATTCTGTTTTCAGATCTTCAAGGTCATAGCAATCTTTTGCACGGCGAATGTTGAAGAGCTTCATTTTCTGTCCAAACGTATATAGGCCGTTATAGGCACCTACAATACCCGCAAAACGACCAAACGCTACAATACGGTTGCCTTTACCGTTGGTTAGCTTTTCGTAATCAATTAAGCGAATATTCTTTTCAAGAATTTGCTGAAGCAGCTCTCTGTTGTAGGGCTGTTTTTTTATGGTATGGGAGAAGAAGAGGTAGGTCTTATTAGACAGTAGTTCGGGAATTGGCACTTCTTTTACACCAAGCATAATATCGCAATGACTGACATCATCTACCAGAGGAATACCTGCCTCCTCGTACTGGGCATCAGTAAAACATCTTCTCTCACTTCGCTGGCAATATACCTTTAGGTGAGGGTACTGCTTTTGTACCTCTACCGCCTGGTCTGGTGTAAGTGTGACTCGGCTATCTACCGGTACTTTTCCTTCTCTTATCAGGGCTATGTGTGTTTCACGCATAAAAATGTTGTTTATAATATTTACTTACTTCATTAAGGGTTGCTAATATTAAATGCGTTCATTCGTTTAATTAGTGTACGAATCTATCAAAAATCTATGCCTGGAAAAACCAAAACTTTTTACGAACGCTTTAGCAGCTGGACCAGAAATTCTATTACGCTGCGTATTGTTTCTATCGGTATTCTGGTACTGCTGCTACTGATCCCCAGCTCTATGATAGAAAGCCTTATCCGTGAGCGGCAAAATTACCGCCAACAGGCTATTCAGGATGTTAGTGCCTCTTGGGCTGATGCACAAATTATAGGAGGTCCAATATTAACGCTGCCCTATAGAACAACTTATGTCAACAGTGAACAACAATTAACAGAAACTGTAGCATACGCTCATTTTTTACCTGATGATCTCAATATCAGGGGAGAGGTTTCACCAGAAAGCCGTAAGCGTGGTATTTACGAAGCTGTAGTTTATCGCTCAAGCTTGAGCTTTGATGGTAGTTTTTCTCAACCCATGTTGGAAGTTGTAGGTTTGTCAGAAAAAGATGTGATTTGGCATGAGGCATTTATTTCGTTAGGCATACCAGATATGCGAGGCATAGAAGAAAAGATAGAGCTTAACTGGAATGGAGCAAGCTATCCTTTTTCACCGGGCACCGGCCCCTCTCAAATACTAGCCTCAGGAGTGAGAGTAAGCATACCCCTGGATAGCGCCTTGCATAATTTCAACTTTAAGTTTGAACTTAAACTTAATGGCAGTAGCTCTTTGAGCTTTCTTCCTCTGGGCAAAAATACAAACGTAAGCATACAGTCTGACTGGGGCAACCCTAGTTTTGTAGGCGCCTTTTTGCCGGACTCTCATCAGGTAAATGCAGAGGGCTTTAAAGCGAACTGGGAAGTACTACACCTTAACCGTAATTTCCCTCAGGTTTGGAAAGGGGAACAGTACAGCTTTTCACTTCAAGGTTTAGCTTACGAAAAGGCTTCTCCCGATTATTATGTTGAGCCTAATTTAGCAAATAGCAAATCTTACAGCTTTGGAGTAAACTTACTTATGCCGGTAGATGAGTACCAAAAAAGTATGCGCTCTGCTAAGTATGCCATCATGTTTATTGCCCTGACCTTTCTTACCTTCTTTTTTGTAGAGATACTAAATCGTAAGCGCATACACCCCATTCAGTATTTACTGGTAGGGTTGGCGCTTTGCCTGTTTTTTACGCTATTGCTGGCCATTTCTGAGCATAGTAGTTTTAATATCGCTTACATTATATCGTGTATTGCAGTAAGCGCGCTAATCGCTGTTTATGTACAGGCTGTTTTTAAAGATAAAAGGCTAAGCAGCCTGCTGATTTTATTACTTCTACTGATGTACGGCTTCATTTTTACTCTGCTCCAACTACAAGATTATGCATTACTGATCGGTAGTATTGCTCTCTTCATTATACTGGCAGTAGTCATGTATATTTCCAGAAAAATTGATTGGTACGCGCTTTCAGAACAAGAGGATGATTAGTGTACGATACTGGTTTCTATTATCGTTCTTTTATTGAAATATGTGTAAATTCTGGTATGTTAGAATGCAGATATTAACCCAAAGAATATGAAGAAGATTTTAATTTTGGGGGCAGGCAGGTCCGCTGCTGCCCTCATTGACTACCTTAGCCAGGTAGGGCAGCAAAATGGCTGGCAGATTAAAGTAGTAGATGCTGCTGTAGAGATTATCCAACTTTATGAAAGCCGCTACGACAATGTGCAGGCCTCTCAGTTAAATGTACTTGACGCTACTGCCCGCGAAGCACTGGTAAAGGAAACTGATTTAGTTATTTCTATGTTACCGGCGCGCTTTCACATTCATGTGGCTGAGTCTTGCCTGAAACTAAACAGGCACCTACTTACAGCCTCTTATGTTGACGATGATGTACAGCAACTGGCTCCTAAAGTAAAAGAGCAGGGACTAATTTTTCTATACGAATGTGGCCTGGACCCAGGTATAGACCATATGTCGGCTATGCAAATAATTGACAAGATTCGCCGTCAAAATGGGCATGTTACTTCCTTTCAATCATTTTGTGGTGGGCTTATGGCTCCTGGTTCAGATGATAACCCCTGGCGGTATAAGTTCACCTGGAACCCCCGAAACGTAGTGCTGGCAGGAAAAGGAGGTACAGCACAGTACATTTATCATGGTATTTATAAGAATATTCCTCACCATCAGCTCTTTAAACGCCTGACAATGGTAGAGATTCCTGATTATGGTGATTTTGAGTCTTATCCCAACCGTGATTCTTTAAAGTATAAAGAGCTTTATGGCTTACATCAGGCAGCCACTATTTTAAGAGGCACACTCAGGCGCCCCGGCTTTTGTTCGGCATGGCATGCTTTTGTGCAGCTAGGCCTTACAGATGATAGCTACCAGGTACGCAACGTAGAGAACATGACTTATGCGGAATTTACCCGCTCCTACCTCCCCTATAGTAAAGATGATCTGCTGACTAACTTTAGCCGATACATTGGTGTAGATATTAGCTCTGAAGTCATGCAGCGTATCAAATGGTTGGGTATACTAGACGAAAAGCCTATTGGTCTGAAAAAAGCGACACCTGCTCAGGTAATGCAGCAGCTTTTAGAAAATAAGTGGACTGCTAAGCCTACAGATAGAGATATGATAGTAATGCAACATCAGATTGAATATCAGGTGCATGATGAGTTACGTAAGTTAACCTCTTCGCTGGTTACTATCGGGAAAATCTCAAATCTGTCCGGTATGGCCAAAACTGTGGGCTACCCATTAGGTATAGTAGCTAAGCTAATCTTACAAAATAAGATTAGCCAGCGGGGTCTGATGATACCTGTGCATCAGGAAATTTATGAGCCGGTACTGCAAGAGCTAAGCCATATGAATATTGCTTTTGTAGAGCAGGAAGAAAGTCTAACCCCAGTGCCGGTAGATTAACGAAAAGTAATTTTTTCACTTTAACCCTAAATATCAATGAGCATTACAACATTACCCGACTTGCTGGATAAGATGTGGAAAGACTATACCAGCATGAACCCCCAGGCTCTTAAAATCTACAATCTATTTATTGAACGTGGTGACCGTGTTGTCAACGACCATATTGCACTACGCACCTTTAACCACGCTAAAGTAGGTATAGATGCTCTTTCCCGTTCATTTTTACAGGGCGGCTACGAGTATCAGCAGGATTACCACTTTACTGAAAAAAAGCTGTATGCCAAGCATTTTCAGCATCCGGATGAGCATATGCCTAAAATTTTTATCAGCGAACTAAAACTTGAAGAGTTTGACGATGAGCTACAATCTATTGTGAATGAACTGATAGAACAAGTACCTGAAAGCGCTTTACAGCAATATGATTTTTGTTCTAACGGCCGCCCCTGGCAAGTAGACTTTAATACTTACGAAAAGCTTAGAGCTAAAAGCGAATATGCCGCATGGATGTCGGCGCACGGATACAGACCAAACCACTTTACCGTTTTTGTTAACGAGCTCAATAGCTTTGCTGACATTAGAGATGTAAATGCGTTTATTAAGCAGAATGGTTTTAAGCTAAACGATAGCGGTGGAGAAGTTAAAGGCTCTAAAGACGTATATCTTGAGCAATCTTCTACTTTGGCCGATAGTGTAGAAGTTGATTTTAGCGATGGTAAACATATTGTACCCTCTTGCTATTATGAATTTGCCCAGCGTTACCCTACACCTGAAGGACAACTTTATCAGGGTTTTGTGGCTAAGTCTGCCGACAAAATTTTTGAAAGTACTGATAAGGGACAAAAATGACATGCTAAGTATATAAATAGTGGCCGGTTATTTTTGAGTAACCGGCTTTCCTAATATTGGGTATCTGTCAGCATTTGGTGCTAATACATGCCTCTAAACACCTCCTGCTTTACCTGAGGCCACTCATTTGCAAGTATACTGTAATAGACCGTATCTCGCACCCTACCCCCAGGCATTAGCTGATGACTCCGCAATACTCCATCTTCCTTAGCCCCCATTTTCATGATGGCTTTGCGTGAGCGCAAATTTAGCACATCTGTTTTCAGCTCTAATCTACGTACAGCTAATTGCTCAAAAGCATACTGAAAAAGCAGGAATTTACAGTGTTTGTTTAAGCCAGTTCCATGAAAAGCTTTGCCCAGCCAGGTGGAGCCTATCTCTAAGCGGTTGTTCTCTGGAGACACCGACATATAGGATGTACTTCCGGCAACTTTGCCACTCTTCTGGTCAATGATGGTAAATACGTATTTAGATTTACTGCTGCAGGCCTTTAGCAATACTTCTCCATACTTATTTAAATCTCCCTGGGTATGGATATGAGGGCTTGTCTTCTCCCATATATCAAAATCAAAAGCAATCTGAGCAAACTGATTTAGATGCTCAGGCTGATAAGGGGTGAGCAGCACGCGTGTATCTGACAATTCAATGTGCTGCTCAAACATCTGGATTAGTTTTGCATTCAATAGGTTTCAGATATTTGTTTTAAGTTTTTGAGCCCTTTCTCATAGTCTGGGCCAAGCATGCCATCCAGAAACAAACCAAAAACACGGTTAATAGGATAGCTGAGTTCACCCTCATTAATCCAGGTTACTTTCGTTCCTTCGGGCACTTCTTCAAAAGTCCAAATATCGTCAGATTCAAACATTTGTGGCTTTTCAAACGCCAATTTTGATGAAATTTTTTTATTAGGTTGGACTTCCTGAAGTGTAAGCGATCCTATGCCTACAAGTTTTCCATTCCAACTCCAGACAGAGCCTACTTCCTTACCAGTCCCTTTAATTGTTGTTTTTACAGTTGAGTCACTTTCCGTCCATGGATTCCAATCTACCCATTTATGCAAATTTGATACCTTTGGGTAAACCATACTCACCGGCCTCTCAATTACAATGGAGCGCTCTACATGGTATGAAGCCGGCAAAAAATACGAGACGCTCAGGAATAACCCAGCTACTAGGAATATTCCCAGAAAAGTATTTTTGAGCAAAAACATAGGGTTTAAAGATTTTCTGCAAGCTAAAAAAAATACTTAAAATAAGTACATCATAAAATAAAAATCCCCCATTATGCGGGATAACTCCATTATACTTGCATAAGTATTTCTACCATACTAAATGCTTTCTCAAATAATGCAGTATTGATAAAAAGTATTACACCAAAGTATATTATCTTGGATTGAATGGTATGTATTTGTGTACCATTATAAGTTTATGCTTTCGTACTTCTATAAACTTTAGCCTTTCCATGAATTATAGCCCCATATGGAATATCAGATAGAGAGGACATTTGAGAAAAAGCTTGCTCAGTATATTTTCATAACTATAATCTCACTAAATACCTACGGTATTATTAACCACATTATCTATGGAGGGAAACCAATAAATGCCATTCTGGTCATAATTTCATGGTTATTTTATGTTTTTCTTTTCTGTATAGGACAGGTAAAACAACAGTTTGACAAAGTAATTAATCCGTTAATTACTTCTCTATTACTGCTATTAACAATTTTCTGGATAAGTATGGGAGGTCTGAAAACAGCTATCCCATACCTTTTCCTGATTGCTACACTATTAAGTGTCATTATTTCACCTGCAAAACAAAGGCTAATTGTGATATGTGTTTATGTAGGCATACAGATAGTGCTGATATTGCTTGAAATTTATACAGAATACTCCATTATTAGTGAACCTACCCCACAAGCTATTGCCTCTGTACCAATTGTACTTATAGTCTGCTCTATTACTGCTGCCTACCTTGCTTTTAACCTGAAGTCTAATTTTGATCTGGAAAGAGAAATTTTGCGACAGCAGTCATTAGTATTAATGGAAAAAGGTAAAATCACTCATAAACAAAATGAATCAATCATGCAGATCAACCAGACCCTGGAAGAGCGTGTGGCCCGCCGTACCCATGACCTGGAAGAACTTAACCAACAGCTAATGGACTATGCATTTTACAATGCACATAAGGTAAGAGGCCCTTTATGTCGTATCATGGGACTTGTATTACTTATTAGGCAAGCACCAGAACCTTTAAATCAAGACCTTCTGGATAAATTGGATGTTGCTACTCAAGAACTTGACGCTGTTGTAGGTGCTATTAATGAGATATTGCACTCGCCTGACAAAAAATTAAATATACACTCAAAAAAACAGTCAGGAGTAAGCTAGCTAAGCAGTTTGCATTTATATATCTCCACTTATACTTTCTTAAAACTCTCTTTGTACTCAAAATAAGTTCACGGCATATTCCTCACCCTTAAAGGGTGAGAACAAGCCACTCTCTGTAAGTGAAAGTGGCTCTTTGGTTTATGCTAAAAAATATTAAATGTTAAACTCAATACCCTGGGCCAGAGGAAGCTCAGTACTATAGTTGATTGTATTGGTTTGCCTGCGCATATAAAACTTCCAGGCATCTGAGCCAGACTCACGTCCACCGCCAGTATCTTTTTCCCCGCCAAATGCCCCTCCAATTTCAGCACCAGAAGTCCCGATATTTACGTTTGCAATACCGCAGTCAGAGCCTTGGTACGAAAGGAAAGTTTCTGCTTCTAATAAATTTTGTGTAAAGATAGCAGACGAAAGACCCTGCTTTACATTGTTTTGTATGCTAATAGCCTCTTCTACTTCACCTTGATACTTCAGCAGATAAAGTATTGGAGCAAAAGTTTCTTCCTGTACCATTTCGTATTGCGGCTCTGCCTCTACAATTGCTGGCTTCACATAATTACCACTGGCGTAGCTCTCTCCTTCCAGTACCTCCCCTCCAACTAAGAGCTTGCCTCCTTCTTGCTGTACATTTTGCAGGGCCTTTTTAAAATTTGCTACTGCCTCGTGATCAATCATAGGGCCTACCAAGGTTTTACCATCTAATGGATTACCGATAGATAGTGAAGGGTATATTTTGAGTAAGCGCTCTTTTACTTCTTCGTATCTGCTTTCATGGATAATAAGCCTACGCGTACTGGTACAGCGCTGCCCACAAGTACCTACAGCACCGAATACAGTTGCCCTGATAGCCATCTCCATATCGGCATGCTCAGTAATAATAATTGCATTATTACCCCCCAGTTCTAACAGAGATTTACCCAAACGAGCGCCTACGGCTTCTCCTACCTTTTTGCCCATACGGGTGGAGCCTGTAGCTGATACTAAAGGAATACGACGGTCGTGAGACATCAGCGAACCAATTTCAGCATCACCAATTACAAGGTTAAAAATACCTTCTGGCAAGTCGTTTTCTTTAAGCACTTCTGCCACAATATTCTGACAAGCTATACCAGTTAGAGGAGTTTTCTCTGAGGGCTTCCAGATGACGACATTACCACATACCGCGGCAATCATAGCATTCCAGGCCCAGACAGCTACCGGAAAGTTGAAAGCGGATATTACACCAACTATGCCCATAGGGTGGTACTGATCGTACATACGGTGATTGGGCCGTTCTGAGTGCATAGTAAAGCCGTATAACTGTCGTGAGTGGCCTACGGCTAGGTCACAGATGTCTATCATCTCCTGTACCTCTCCTAATCCCTCCTGATATATTTTGCCCATTTCGTAGGTCACCAGTTTCCCCAGTGGCTCTTTGTACTCTCGTAGTTTAAGACCAATCTGCCTGATGATTTCTCCCCTTTGGGGTGCAGGCATCTTACGCCATACCATAAAACCTTTTTGGGCTTGTTCTACTACTTTTTCGTAGATAGCTTCGTCGGCCATTTTTACACTTCCGATCAAAGCGCCATCTACCGGAGAGTGAATTTCTTTTGTGGCTCCTCCTTCAGTAGCGCTACCGCTATGCAAGCCTGTACTGTATGCAGGGTTCAGACTATCTACTTTTAAGGTTTGCAGCACCTGCTGCATTTCGTTGGTTAATGTTTGTGTTGTTTCCATCGTGTAAAAAGTTTATTCTCGCAAACAATCGCTTACAAGCTTAAAAGAATTATTCTGTTTTTCATATCCCTGAAGGAAATTAGCACATGAACAATCTTACTGATTATCTTACGCTTACGCTGCTCTGGTTAGTATACTTTGGCATACATAGTTTGTTAGCTTCCCAACAGGCAAAAGACAGTATAAAAAGTATAATGGGTAAAGCTGCCAAGTATTATCGTGTACTTTATAATATGTTTGCCCTGATAAGCCTGCTCCCTATTTTGTATTATCATGTTACACGGCCTTCTCAGCTTATCGTTCCTGCCACCTGGAAAGAGGCCTTTACCTTTATAGGTTTAGCATTAGCTACCTATGGAATTATTTTTGTAAGACTGGCTTTTAAGCAATTTTCTTTGAAAAAGTTTTTGGGACTAAAGCCTGCTGACTCTTCTCAAGACGTTTTGCATACCCAAGGTGTATTAAAAGCGGTAAGGCATCCTCTCTATTTTGGAGGTTTACTCATGCTGGTTGGGTACTGTTTTTTTTCTCCTACCCAGGTCAACTTAATTACTGTTTTGTTATTAATCGCATACCTGATCGTAGGCGCACATTTTGAAGAGCAGAGGCTAGTCAGGCAATTTGGTGAGGGATATAAAAAGTACCAGCAGCAGGTGCCTATGCTGATCCCTAATTTTAAAGCATTAAAAAAAATGCGCCAATAATGGGGAAAATTTAAAAGGCCGAACTTCCATCCGGCCAGAATATACTAGTCTTCCAAAAAGCTTCCCAGAATTGAGCTTTCGCCTTTGCTCTCATTTTTACCGTAAGGGGCCAGAGCAGCAATTAGTTTACGGATGGGCATAGATTGTAGCCAAACTTTTCCGGTGCCCGATAGGGTTGCTAAGAAAAGCCCTTCCCCACCAAATATCATAGATTTTAGGCCTCCGGACGACTGTACATCAAAGTCTATAGAAGACTCAAACGCTACAATACAGCCAGTGTCTACTTTCAGGGTCTCGTTGTTAAGCTCTTTTTCTATTACGGTACCTCCAGCATGTATAAAAGCACGCCCATCTCCCTGTAATCTTTGCAAAATAAAACCTTCGCCTCCAACCAGACCTGAACCCAGCTTACGATTAAAAGTGATATCTACTTTTGTACCCAATGCCGCACACAAAAAAGCGTCTTTTTGTACCGTTAGGCTACCTCCCTGAAATGAAGAAAGATCCAGAGGTATAACAGTGCCGGGATAAGGTGCAGAGAAAGCTACTTTAGCTTTACCATGTCCGCGGTGGGTAAAATGCGTCATAAAAACAGACTCTCCGGTAAGCATGCGTGTGCCGGCGGATAGTAGTTTGCCAAAGAAACCCTGATTTGGGTTAGAGCCATCACCCATTTTGGTTTCAAACTGTATACTGTTATCCATGTACACCATGGCACCTGCTTCTGCAATTACAGTTTCGTTAGGATCAAGCTCCACTTCTACTAGCTGTATGCCGTGGCCATGAATTTCATAATCAATTTCGTGCGATTTGTTCATTGGGTTAAAGGATTAGGTGTGTTAATGTATATTAATTTTGCTTGTTACCTATACTAAAGTCTGTACTTACCCTCTAAATATTGTACGGGTTCTACTTTTCTGAAAATCTGAAAGGTGCTATTGAAGTAACTTGATGGTTCAAAATATAAAATACCTGATAATTAGTCTACAGGTAAGGAATTTGACCTTTCATTTTTGTCCAAAGCAAAAAAGCAATCCACATTGGATTGCTTTTAAAATATTTACAATATGTAGATCTACCTATTGTTTGTCTTCTTGTGAAGAGTTTTTGTTATCAACATCTTCCTGGCCTTTATCAATATCGTCTCGGTCACGTAGCTTTTTGTCGTCCACGTGGCGGTTTAGAAATTTATTAATTTTATCAATCTCCAGAGTGGATCTAATCTCTCCAAAAGAATCGATTTTAATATCAAAACCATCCAATTCGTTATTAACCTTTGGCTTCTCTCTCTTACTTAATCTTTTTCTGCTCATAATTTTCTACGTTTTAACCTTATCCCCAAGTCTTTCCAGGGCATTTTCTATTCTGGAAGCGGTCTCGGCTGTCCCTAATACCTCAATGGTAGGCATTAGATCCGGGCCAGAACCCTCACCAGTGACGGCTAAACGCAATGCCTGCATTACCCTTCCCATTTTTACGCCCAAATCGTTCAATACCTGCTCTAACACTGCTTTAGCTTCATCTGCACTAATCCCGTTAGATTGCTCTTTAAGAGCATTGGCATAAGCCTTAAGTACAGTTACTGCCTCTTCCGTCCACTTCTTATTAACGATTTTTTCGTCATATCGTTGGGGAGCTACGTAAAAGAATTGTGCATTTTTCCATATCTCCGCAGGAAATGTCACTCGCTCTTTCATTAATCCACTTACGAATGCAGCTTTTTCACGACTACTGGCTACGCCTTCCTTTTCAAGCTCTTTCAGTAGCATCTCTGCCAGCTCTTCGTTTGTTTTTTGCTTCAGATATTGTTGATTATACCATTTGGCTTTGTTGATATCAAACCTGGCTCCTGCTTTGTTTATCTGCTCAATTTTAAAGGATTTAATAAGCTCTTCCTTAGAGAATATTTCCTGCTCCGTGCCGGGGTTCCAACCCAGGAAGGCCAAGAAGTTAAGAAAAGCTTCGGGCAGGTAACCATCTTCTTTAAAACCTGCAAGCTGATTATTGTCATCATCTATCCATTCCATCGGAAATACCGGAAACCCATGTTTTAACGAGTCACGCTTGCTAAGCTTACCATTACCATCTGGTTTAAGTAACAGGGGTAAATGCGCAAACTTAGGCATGGTATCTTCCCAGCCTAAAAAACGATAAAGCAATACATGAAGGGGAGCCGAAGGAAGCCACTCTTCGCCACGAATTACATGAGTAATTTTCATAAGATGGTCATCTACCACATTTGCCAGGTGATAGGTAGGCATACCATCAGACTTCATCAGAACTTTATCATCCAGCGTAGAAGAGTGTACCATAATCCAACCACGGACCATATCATTGAGCCTTACTTCATCTTTACGAGGTACTTTTAGGCGTATCACATAAGGCTCACCCGCCTCCATCTTCTCTTTTACTTCTTTTTCTGAAAGAGTCAGCGAGTTTTTCATCGTCATGCGTGTAATAGCATTGTACTGGGGCTGCGCAACACGCGCCTCCTTCAGTCGCTCGCGCATTTCGTTCAGCTCTTCTTCTGTATCAAAGGCATAATACGCATGACCGGCATCTATTAACTGCTGAGCATATTTCTGATACATATCTTTTCGCTCCGACTGACGATAAGGAGCATAAGGCCCTCCCTGATCTACTCCTTCGTCGGGTTGTATACCGCACCAGTCCAATGCTTTTTTCAGGTACTCTTCTGAGCCTGGTACATAGCGAGTCTGGTCGGTATCTTCTATTCTTAAGATAAATGTACCCTTAAGCTGTTTGGCAAATAGGTAATTGTATAATGCGGTACGAATTCCTCCGATATGTTGAGGCCCTGTAGGGCTTGGGGCAAACCTTACTCTTACTTTCTGTTCCATTATGATGATTAATCTCTATGTAATTTATTAACTAAGGGTGTAGGCGATGGTTGCGCAAAATTATAATAGCTAAAGGGGCATTGCAAACTAAGAGCTGCCTAGCTACTGCAATACTTCTTTAATGGTGCGGCTACTGATTTTTACCTGTCTCTGAAAATTAAGTAGGGCAATAACATAATTAGCTAAACCTACTGATAAAGAAAAAGCAGCATTAATATAAATACGCTCATACACAAAAAAGTACAGCGCAAACAGACTGGTAAGCACTGACCAGAATATGAGAAAAGACAGGGTCCAGATAAATAGTTTATATTGTATAAAAACAATGCTACCCATTGAGCTGCTTTCTATTGTGCCGCTCATAAGGGGAAGAAAGTTATTTGCCCGCTTTACCTTACGAGAAAGCTTAAACTCATTGCCTTTTACTCTGCCGTTAAACAACAGTTCATCGTCTTCTACATCTGGCATCCACTCTCCTTCGCGGGTGGGCTGAGTTACTTTCCATAAGCGCTGCGACAGCTCGCGGGCATTGTATGAGGAAACTATGGTTTCTCTACTATAAGGAAATAAAGACAACACTACTTTTCCCTTCCCTTAGTCTAAGGTAGCGATGCAGGATATTTCTACATTCACATTTTTTGGCAGACGGCTTACCTCCACTGTTTCTCTGGCCGGGGGTAGCTCTTTAAAATACTGCCCGTAAGCCTCGTTTACTGTAGCAAAATCGTCCATATTTTTTACAAAAATTGAGCACTTTACTACCTGAGAAAAACCTACACCAGCCGCACGTAGTATAGACTCCAGATTTTTCATTACCTGATGAGTTTCTTCTGTGATGTTATCGTTAATCAGCTCTCCACTATTTGCATCCAGAGCAATCTGCCCCGAAACAAAAAGTGTGCTGCCCGCTTTAATCGCCTGACTATACGGACCTATTGGAGCCGGGGCTTCATCGGTATGAATTACTTCTTTTGCCATGTCTTTACTGTATTTATGTCAGAAAAATAAACAAGTTGTAAATCTACTTGATTAGAATAATCAAATACACCATAATTCCTAATTTTATTTGGCACCCCTATAGGCAGTAGCACTAAGGGCTGTTACATTGGCTTGAAAGGCCTTTCTGATGCCTTAGTTAGAGCAATGTATGGGATGATTTTTCAAATTTTAATAATATTTTTATGAAGATACTCACCACAAAGCAAATCCGTGAAGCTGATGCAGCTACCATCAAAAATGAGCCAATTAGTTCAATAGATCTGATGGAGCGTGCTACCACTGTTTTTTTGCATCAGTTTCTGGAAACTTTTGGAGTTACTGTAAACCCTGTTTATATCTTTTGCGGGCCCGGAAATAACGGTGGGGACGGGCTAGCTTTTGCACGCCTCTTACACCAGCATAATTGTAAAATTCATGTTTACACGGTTGGGGCCTCCAATAAAGGTTCTGATGATTTTAAAACTAACCGAACACGCCTGCGAGAGTTAGTGAGCGTAAAAAATATTGAAGTAGAGCAAGATATACCTGAAATTCCCAGAGAAGCTATTGTAATAGATGCACTCTTCGGCTCCGGATTGTCAAGGAAGGTAGAGGGTATATTTGCGAAAGTAATTGAGAAGATAAATGCATCTGAAGCTGCTGTAGTGTCTATTGATATACCGTCTGGTCTTTTTGCTGATAAACCCCTGGAGGAAGAAGGTTGCTCTATTATACAGGCTACTTATACCTTTACTTTTCAGATGCCCAAAATCGCTTTTTTGTTGCCCGAAACTACGCGTTATACCGGCACCTGGGAGACCCTGGATATAGGTTTAGATCGCGATTATATTAACCAGGCAGATGCGGACTACTATTATACAGACGAAATGCTTGTGCGTTCTATACTAAAAAGACGTAAGATACATGCGCATAAAGGAGATTTCGGTAAAACTATTCTGGTTTGCGGTAGTCATGGAAAAATGGGTGCGGCGGTACTATGCGCAAGAGCCTGTCTTCACTCTGGCGTAGGGTTACTCACGGTACACGTGCCTGAGTGTGGATATCAAATTTTACAGATGTCTGCTCCTGAGGCTATGACCACGGTAGATCGTCATCAGTATATATTTACTGATCTGCCTCAGGCAGGAAGTACCGCATTAAACAATTATACCACCCTGGGAATAGGCCCCGGCTTAGGCACCGCTGAGGAAACCACATTAGCGCTTAAAAACATTCTGGAAAAGGCTAAATCTTTACAGATGCCTAGTGTACTGGATGCCGATGCCTTAAATATCTGTAGCAAAAACCCTGAGCTTCTGGAGCTCTTACCTGAAAACTCTATTTTAACTCCGCACCCTAAAGAGTTTGAGCGCCTTACCGAACCCGCAAAGAACGATTTTCACCGCTTACAACTATTACAGAGTTTTGCCAAACGCTATAAAGTATTTGTAGTACTGAAAGGGGCCCATACCGCAGTAGGTACCTCAAACGGTAAGATTTGCTTCAATAGTAGTGGTAACCCGGGTATGGCAAGCGGCGGCACTGGCGATGCGCTTACTGGTATTATTACCGGACTACTCTCTCAAAAGTACGACCCTCTGGAAGCTGCCATTTTAGGCGTATATTTGCACGGTAAGGCTGGCGATCTGGCTGTAGAGTCTATGGGACAGCAGGCAATGCTGGCATCTAACCTGATTGACCACATTGGCGCGGCGTACAAGAGTTTGACTTAAATTTTAGACATTTGGCTGAGCAGGATATTTATTACTCATTAAAACAAGCTTCTGAAGGAAGCTATAAAGAGAAGGGCAGTAAGTTTCTGGCTTATGCTTATCCCGTAAGTACTGAGGCTGAAGTAAAAAGCCATTTGGATGGGCTTAAGAAGCAATATTACGATGCCCGACATCATTGCTATGCGTTTATCTTTAAAGCTGAAGAAGGGAGAGAAGAAACTTACCGGGCTAATGACGATGGAGAACCTGCACATACCGCAGGCGACCCAATATTAGGACAGATACGCTCACAAAACCTACACGATGTTTTGGTGGTAGTTATCCGTTATTTTGGAGGAACTAAGTTAGGAGTTCCTGGCCTTATTCACGCTTATAAAACTGCTACCGCAGATGCTCTAGCCAATAACCAGATTGTAAAAAAACTAATTCTAAAGACTTTTGAAGTTCGTTTTGCTTATACAGCCACTAATGAGGTAATGCAGCTTATTGATAAGTTTGAAGCACAGATAGAGGCACAGGATTTTGCTGAAGACTGTTACTATATGCTAGCCGTTCCTCGTAGTCGCTGGTTAGATGCTAAAGAGGAGTTCAGTAAAGCGCAGGATGTGATAGTCATGGATAATGAGGGTTAGCATTATCTATGGCACAGTATATTTGTTTTTTATAAGTGAATCGTTTCTTCCCACAAAAAATCTTATCATTTTTATAGCTACTTAGTCAAAGAATTATTCCTCTTATGAAAGAAAAACAGGCAGTGGCTCTTGTAGCCCATGATAACAAAAAACCAGAGCTTCTTCAGTGGGTAAGAGATCACATAGAGTTACTAGCAGGTTATGATTTATATGCTACAGGAACTACGGGCAAAATGCTGGAAGATGGTCTGAAAGATATTAAATCTATCAGCATTTATAAGCTACTGAGTGGTCCGCTAGGAGGCGACCAGCAGATTGGTGCTAAAATAGCGGAAGGGGTAATTGATTTTCTTATCTTTTTCTGGGACCCTCTTGAGCCTCAGCCTCATGACCCGGATGTTAAAGCACTTCTCCGTATTGCTGTAACCTGGGATATTCCTTTTGCCTGCAACCGTGCTTCGGCTAACTTTCTGTTTGCCTCCGCCAAAATTATTTCAGAATATAGTCGGGAGGCCCCTAACTTTGATGCCTACCTCAACCGTAATCTTAAGAAGTAAATTATGATTTAGGTACAACTATAAGTGCATGCTTACCTATTAGGCATAAAAAAACCCGGCTCTAGACCGGGTTTGATATTTGTATTTAGTGTCTTTATTTACACATTCATCAACGACTCACGACGACGCATTTTACCAGCAGGTATACCAAACATCATCTTAAAACGTCGGCAGAAGTAAGCCGTATCTTTGTAACCTACATCTTTACCAATTTCGCGAATACTCTTTTTGGTAGTTCTCAGTAAGTTTACAGCTTTCTCCATACGCTGATACTCAATATAATCCTGAGGGTTAATACCTGTCAACATTTTAAAGTATTGACCTACATAATCTTCAGACACATTTGCTACATTGGCAAGCACCTTATTAGATAGGTCACCTCCGATATTGTCTTTAATATATGCAAAAATATCTATCAGACGAGGATCTTTAAAGTAAGTACTGTTGGTAGCCAGCTGCTCTACAAACATTCTGTTATCCAGAATATAGCGAATGATTTCAATTACCATACGCTCAGTGCTTAACTTAATAATTCTGTCTTTGCCTGGAGTTTCAGAGTTGTTCTCACTTAATATCTCCTGAATAATCTCCTGTATCTTACTATTACTCTCTAAAACAAATGGAGGAATATCTAGTGAAGCAAAAAAGTTTACCGAGTCAAATACTTTAGCTTCGAAATTAATAAAGCTGAAATTTTCTGCTTCTAATGTTTTTACGTCTGTGGTTTCTAACGACTGAAAATACAACTCTTTGTTGTTGATAAAATCATCATTAGATAAGCTTACCGGATCACCGGTGCCATAGGTAACTGATACTTGCTTGCCACCCGGGATGAACACTACACTACCGCCACTCACCTCAGTATCATCGTTGCCATATCTGATCTTACCACGATTAAGAATCAGAATTGTGTTCTCAACATCGTAATAATTTTGTATTCTTACAGGCTGTAAGATTCTAATGTTTTTCGCTTTGATGAATCTTACACTGAGCGATTCAATAATTTTGTTGTAGTCTTCCATTCAGCTTAGGAGTATAATATGTTCGGTAATAACAGAATTTCTTCATTTGAAATCATTGTTCAAATTTAATAAACCCATGTAACTTTCCAAATAAGAAATTATAAACTTGCTCGCAAAATACAAATTTTTTTCATTATAACCTAAAATATTACATACATATACTGTTATTTTAATATTCCCCTCGCAATTACTATCTTTTGTATCTCCGAAGTGCCTTCATATATCTGTGTTATCTTAGCATCTCTCATCATTCTTTCTACATGATACTCCTTAACAAAGCCGTATCCTCCATGGATCTGCACAGCCTCAGTGCTTACCTCCATGGCCACCTGTGAGGCATACAATTTTGCCATAGCACTCGCCTGCGCGTAGTTCTTTCCCTGATCTTTTAGATCTGCCGCCTGCAAGCAGAGCAGTCTCGCGGCCTCAATTTTAGTAGCCATTTCTGCCAACTTAAATTGTATGGCCTGGTGTTTAGCTATCTCGTGACCAAAAGTTTTTCTTTCCTTCGCGTATTGTAGGGATAGCTCATATGCGCCTGAAGCTATACCCAGAGCCTGTGCGGCAATACCTATTCTTCCACCATTAAGTACAGACATCGCAAACTTAAACCCGAAGCCATCTTCTCCTATTCTATTGCTTTTGGGTACTTTCATATCATTAAACATAAGAGAGTGAGTGTCAGATGCTCTAATACCCATTTTATTCTCCTTCTTACCTACGGTAAAGCCCTCCCAACTCTTTTCGGCAATTAATGCATTAATCCCCCTATGCTTTTTTTCCACATCACTCTGCGCGATAATAATATGTACAGACGCGCTATTTCCATTAGTAATCCAGTTTTTGGTACCATTTATTATATAGTGGTCACCCTGATCAATTGCGGTGGTTCTTTGCATGGTAGCATCAGAGCCTGCCTCTGGCTCTGATAGGCAGAACGCGCCTATTATCTGACCACTGGCGAGTTGAGGCAGGTATTTTTGCTTTAAATCTTCTGAACCGTACTCCTCTATTCCCCAACATACTAATGAATTGTTTACAGACATACATACGGATGCCGAGGCATCAACCTTAGAAATCTCCTCCATAGCCAGTACATAAGACTTTGTATCCATTCCACCACCTCCGTAGTCTGGACTCACCATCATGCCCATGAAGCCTAGCTCTCCCATTTTTTTGATTTGCTCAGTAGGAAACTCCTGCTTCTCGTCTCGCTCAATTACTCCAGGCAATAGTTCACTTTGTGCAAACTCTCTGGCGGCTTCCTGCACGGCCAGATGCTCTTCTGTCAGTTGAAAATCCATAAGCTTATATATGTTAATAATTTGTTATGCATGCAGAGTATCTTACTGCAAGATAAGCTTTGGACGCAGTATTACAAAAAAAGCACCTACGCTTTCACGCAGGTGCTTCAAATATTTTTATATGCTACTAAGCACTAGTCGCGGCCACCCAGATAAATAGATATCCAGTATAGCAAACCAACTACAGAACCTAAAGCAGCTACTACATAGGTCATAGCTGCCCATTTAAGAGCATCTTTAGCCATACCGTATTCGTTAGGTGAAGCAATATTCTGTTGCTTAATCCATGCCAATGCACGCTTACTTGCATCAAACTCAACAGGTAAGGTAACCAGCGAAAAGAGTGTAATTACAGCATAACAGGCAATAATAATTAGCAGCGCCAGACTGAAAAAACTACCGTTGAGACCAAATACAAATGCTCCCCCGAAGAAAAGGGCCAATACTACCATATTCAGGATTTTGGCACTTACATTTTGCACCGGCACCATAGCGGAACGAAATTCCAGAAAGCTGTAAGCTGTAGCATGTTGTACCGCATGTCCACATTCGTGAGAAGCTACCGCCGCAGCTGCCGCTGAACGTCCGTAATATACTTCTTCACTAAGGTTAACAGTCTTGTCTGCCGGATTGTAGTGGTCCGATAGTCGCCCGGGTACAGAAACTACCTGCACATCATAAATACGGTTATCTCTGAGCATACGCTCAGCTACTTCACGACCTGTCAAATCTGCATTCCAGCGGATTTGTGAGTATTTCTTGAATTTGTTCTTAAGCCTCTGACTTACAGCAAAGCTCAAGATTCCTACTCCTATAAATAATATTAAGTATAATGACATATTTTTTAAATCAATGTTTGCTAGTAAAACATAAATAAAGCTATTTATGCTCCATAATGCAAAGCTATTTTACGGCTAAAACTAAAGGAAGTTATAAGATGTAAGACGTTTTTTTTAAGCATTATATTTTTGCTCAGCGGTAGTATTTACTTTCTTTTTAGTAGAAAGAACTGAAGCAATAAAAAAACTGATACCGCCAAAAATAATAAAAGAAACAGTCTGCATACTATGAATTAAAGTGGCAAAAAGCACACCTTCCTGCTCAGCTACGCCATAGAGTAGTAGTACGCCACTTACCAACGCATGAAAAGTGCCAAAGCCTCCCTGCACTGGTGCTGCCATACCCAGGCTACCCATAACTAATACAGCCAGGCCTGCTCCCAGGCCCAATGCCGAAGTTTCTGGTAATGCAAAAAATACCACATAAGACATCATATAATAGCCTACCCACATAAAAAGTGTCGACAGCCAGAAACCCGCTTTGTTTTCTATACGCCCGATGCTGGTTACACCTTTCAGCAACTCTTTACTTAAGTTACGTAGCTTGTGCCATAGGGTGTGGTGCTGAACTGCACGTTTAATCTGCTTTCTAAGAAAAAAAACCAGCAGCAAAAATGCCGCTCCTAAACCTACTAAAATATACAGTACACCAGCGTTTTCCTGTAGAGCAGTGAATTTATCGCCCAAAAAAGAAAAAATAAATTCGTTGAGTAGTTCAAACTCAAATACAAGCAAAAGTACTAAGGCAAAAAACAGACATATAAGATCTACTACCCTCTCGGCAACCACTGTTCCCAAAGAAGTAGTAATAGGTATTTTATCCGTTTTTTTAAGTATGCCGCAACGGCTTACCTCTCCCATCCTCGGAATAATCAGGTTAGCAAAATAGCCTACCATAACTGCCAAAAGTGTGCGAAAGGTAGTCAGGTGCCGATAACCCAAGGGATGTAGCATGGTATTCCACCTAAAAGCCCTAAGGGTATGACTAACAATAAATATAAGTATGGCAAGAGCTACCCATCGGTAATCTACTTCGCGTAGTTTTGCTACAAAAGTGCTAAGGTCAAAGTCTTTGAAGACATACCACAGCAAAGCTCCTGCTACCAGCAGAGAAATGATGTACTTTAGGTAGTTTTTAATATTGCCCAAAGTTTAGCTCGTCAATCGGTTATTATCGTCAGGAAAAATAACACTTGGTTTAAAGCTTTTAGCTTCTTCAAAATCCATACCTGCATAAGATATGATGATAATTATATCGCCAACCTGTACTTTACGAGCTGCCGGCCCATTCATACAGATCATACCACTTCCTCTCTCTCCTTTAATCACGTAAGTTTCAAGGCGCTCGCCATTATTGACATTTACAATCTGCACTTTCTCATTTTCAATAAGGTTGGCAGCATCCATCAGGGCTTCATCTATAGTAATGCTTCCTACATAGTGCAACTCTGCCTGGGTAATTTTTGCACGATGTATTTTAGATTTTAAGACTTGAATATTCATTGTTGTTTGCATGGTTTTATTCATGGTTTGCAAGAGGCTTTAGAGTGCTTGCAAAAGTCGCCAAGATAAAACACCAGTTATTTAATAAAATTCCTTTGGGTTATGAAAAAACAAGTATGTTATCTATTAATCTTACCCCCTCAACATAAGCTGCTGTACAGACGGCTACTTCTACTTGAGGTGTAGCGTCTGTAGGAGGCATAAAATTTCTTTTGTCAACTACTTCCAAGTATTCCAGCTCTATTTCCGAATACTTACTTAAGCTATCTACCCCCTCTTGCCGCGCCTGCTCTGGGGCTTTCCCTCTCTGCAAGGCATCACTCACTTTTTGCAACGCCTGGTACAAATTTGCAGCCAGCTTTTTTCCCTCCGAGGATAATCTCTCATTACGAGAAGATAAGGCCAGACCGTTGTCTTCTCTTACGGTGGGCACAACAACGAGTTGTGTATCAAAAAAGAGTTCGTCTACCAGCTTTTGCACCACACTGCATTGCTGTAGATCTTTTTGTCCGAAGTAAGCTTTATCTGCCTGCACAATATGGAAGAGCTTGGAGAGTACCAAGCCAACACCGCTAAAATGACCGGGACGAAATTTACCTTCCAGTACCTGATCCAGTCTGCCAAAACTCATGGCCATGCCATTAGCTCTCTCGTAGGGGTACATTTCCTCATTTGTTGGGCAAAATAATACATCACAATTCACGTTCTCCAACAAATTTTTATCAAGATTCAGGTTTCGGGGATATTTTTCCAGGTCATCTGTGTTGTTAAACTGAGTGGGGTTAACGTAAACGCTGCAAATAGCCAGGTCATTCTCATTTTTGGCCTGTTTAAGCAGGCTAAGATGGCCTGAGTGCAGTGCTCCCATTGTAGGCACAAAGCCTACTGAGCGGTTTTTTTGCCGCTGCTCCGACAAAAAAATCTGAAGGGATTTAATGTTTTCAAATATTTGCATTATTACCAGTCCTAATACGATTAAACACGCAAAACGCTGCGTGCAATTGAAAAAAAGTGGAAATATGGTAAAATTTTCGTAATTTTGCCCATGCTTTTCCAATAACACAATTCAAATTCGCAAAGATATGTCAAAACTCCGAATTCTTTATGTAGCTAGTGAGATCAATCCTTTTTTGCAGACTTCTGAAGTTGCAGACTTTGTAAGACAGCTACCTCAAGGTATGCAGGAAAGAGGTATGGAGATCCGTATATTGGTTCCTCGCTTCGGACTAATTAATGAGCGCAAAAACAGGCTGCATGAAGTGGTTAGGTTATCTGGAATTAACATTGCCGTGGGCGAAGAAGAGAAGCCCCTGACGATTAAGGTCGCCTCTATCCCTAATGCTAAGCTTCAGGTTTACTTTATTGATAATGAGGACTACTTCCATAGAAAGTCTGTATTCTTTGATAAAGAAAACAATTTCTACGAGGATAATGACGAACGCGCTATTTTCTTCTGCAAAGGTGTTATAGAAACTGTTAAGAAACTGGGATGGACTCCGGATATTGTTCACTGCAACGACTGGATGACCAGCCTGATTCCTATGTATTTGAAGACTACCTATAAAAATGACCCTCTCTTCAAAAATACTAAAACAGTATTTACCGTTTATAATAATCCATTCAAGCACAAATTTGATGGCGACCTTTTAGATAAGGTTAAGATGATGGACATTGATGATAGCATGCTGGTAAACCTACAGTCTGCTGACTACGATGGCTTCATTAAAATCGGAATAGAATATGCCGATGCTGTCATTAAAGCTGAAGATGGAGTAAGCGATAATCTAAATACTTTACTTGAAGAATTTGACAGTGAGAAAAAGATCGAAACCATTGAAAAAGACGATAACCTTCTCGATTCATACTTTAACTTATACAATGAATTGGTTAGCTAAAAAATCCGGGCTGATAGTTTTATCAGCCCTCTTATTTTTTTCTTGTGAGAATGATGATCTGCTGAGCCTGGACTTTGACCCCAACGACGAAAATCTCAATTTATCCTTTACCGAATTTACCGTTCCATTTAAACTAGCACAGCTAGACTCTGTAGCTACAAGCAATGCTGACAACATGCTGGTAGGCAATTATCAGAATAATAACTTTGGGTATGCTAAATCTAAAGCTTACATAAAAGTAGGGATTGGTAATAGTTCAGTAAACAAAGCTGAAGACGACCATGTACTGGACTCTATGGTGCTGGTACTGGTGAAGAACTATTTCTATGGTAGCACAGATGGCGATATGCAGCAGCGTATCAACATTCATCGTCTCACAGAGTATTTCAACGACACCCTTGCTTATTATCGTGACTCACAGTTAGCCTACGAGGATACTCCTATAGGTTCATTTAGCTTTACAGCTAATGCCGAAGAACCTACAGATACCTTAAGAATACGTTTGAGCGAAACTCTGGGGAACGAATTATTAGATAAGCTGAAAGCAAATGCAGCTGAAATAGATAGCAATGCGCTATTTACCAATTACTTTAAAGGCATAGCATTAGTATCAGAGACGGAGAACACTTTCGCGAGTGGCTTCTATCCTGCAATAAGTATGATAGTATACCACAGTGCTCCTTCAGATACCGTTTCTGAGTCTTATAGCTTTGGTACTTCCAGGTTTTTTAATGGAATAGAATATGACCGCAATGGTACTGTACTAACTGAGCTAAGCAAGGCAGGTACAATAGGCGATGCTTCCGACGGAGGGTTCTACATGCAGGCAGGCACAGGAGTATTGCCCAGGCTTGACTTTCAGCCACTGTTAGATTTTGTAAGAAACAATTCTGAGAAAGTCTTATTAAACAGGGTAATTTTACACATAGGCCTACCTGAGCCACCAAAGCTAGGCACACCTCCACCTTCTTATCTATTAGGCTTTCAATTGGAAGATGATGGTATATCTAACTTAGTAGAATTTAGTCCGGTGGCCAATCAGCTCATATTTTCAGGGCTTTATAATGACACTGACTACGTCTATAACTCTATTGATAATATACCGGTACCGGCAGAAGGTTCCCCTTTTGCTTACGACTCTGCAAGCATGTCTTATGAAATTAAGATGACCAGCTTTGCACAAAATTTAGTAGATGGTTATATAGACAACTCTAACGTAATGCTTTACCCGGTTAATCTAAGCAGTAGCGGAGTTAACAGAGACCTAAATGACCGTTACTCTCAAATAGTTACCGAAGCAGACAGTATAAGGCTAAAAGTATACTATACAGAGTTAAAATGATCTAGAACTTATAAGATAGCAGAGTCAGGCAGGCTCTGCTATTTTTTTGCCCTCTCTACTTTTTTTAAACTACTTAGCCTTTTGGGCAGTAGCCTTCACATTATAAATCCATTAACAACGTTTATGCATAGAGCGTCTATCCAACGCATATACGGAGAAAAACTCAGAGTAAGAGCAGTAGGGCTATGCTTTTCTGGAGAAGATTTACTCATAGTAAAGCACAAAGCTCTTACGAAAACCGGCTATTTTTACGCGCCGCCGGGCGGGGGAGTAGATTTTGGGGAGTCTACCGAAGACTGCCTCAAAAGAGAGTTTTTTGAAGAAACCGGCCTGCTAATAGAAATAAGCAAGTTTTTATTTACCCATGAATTTCTAGCACCCCCACTGCATGCGATAGAGTTATTTTTTGAAGTTAAAAAAGTAGGCGGTGAGCTTAAAACAGGTTATGACCCTGAAATGAGCCCGGAAGAACAAATCATAGAAGAAGTAGGATTTATGTCACCCTCTGCTATATATGACAAAAAAGGGGAACGTTTGCACCAAATGCTAAACATTTGCAAGCACCCAATGGACTTATTAAATACGCAAGGGTATTTTAAATTTGATGATAAAACATTAAAATAGCTGATTCAACAGTTATGTTTTACCTGTGAAAATGTCTATAATTGTAAAAAACTTACTACGCAATGAACCTTACTAAAGTACTGACCTTTGTCTTTTTATTATTAGCTGTAGGTATTGGTTATTACCTGATTAATGGTATTATCTCCAGTGTTGAAGAGGAAGAACGCATTGCTGCTATTGAACGCAGGGTTATTGAAAAGCTACAGTTTATCAGAGATGCTGAAGTGGCATACAAAGATGCTCACGGACAGTTTACTAGCGATTGGGATAAGCTTATTAACTTCATAGATACTGGTAAAATTTTCATTACTCAAAGAAGGGAAGAAACTGTACTGCTAGATTATGGTGCAGAAGAGACTACCATCCATATTGATACTTTAGGTAGTGTGTCTGTGCGCGACTCTATCTACAATAATCCGGTATATCAGAAGTTTAACCTAAACAACTTGATGTTTGTACCTGTCACTCGTGAGAAATTTGAGCTTTTTGCTGATAAGATTGAGCGGAGTGGCGTAAACGTTGATGTGTTTGAAGTTAAAGATCCTTCTCCTATTAACCCCGCACGCCGTGGAGAAAACAGCATTAAAGGACCTCTTAGAGTAGGTTCAAGAACTGAGGTAACCACTGCCGGAAACTGGGAATAATATTAAGAGCGAGAGATCTATTGCTGAGGAGTTAAACCATTCTCATTTTGGAGCACGAAATTGGAAATTTCCATTTAATCAACCGAATAAAGGATACTAATTTTAGTATTGATGAGCTGACACATTATAATCTGTCGCTATTAGTAGGCAGGCACGATTTTCAGTTTTGTGTCATAGATACCAGAGACAATAAATGCCTTCTGCTCGAAGATTACGAGCTAGAGGGCATTTCTTCTACTAATGCTCTCATCAATACCCTTTACAAACTTTTTGAAGGCCACCACCTGCTTATGGCCGGATACTGGAAGTCTGTAAAATTGGCCATGAAAAACCAGAAGTTTACTATTCTTCCTGCCAACCTCTTTTCTAGCGACCACCTTCGCGACTATCTTAAGCTTAGCACAGAGGTAGATAGTGAATTAGATGATTACTATTATTATAAGCATATACAGTCTGAGGCCGTATGTGTATTTGCTGCAGAGCGTAAAATTATAGAAAAAGTGAGGGCTATCTACCCTACTCTTACCGTACAGGTAGTACATCAGGGTAGCGCTATGATAGAGGGCATACAAAGCCATCGTGACTTTACCTACTACAAAGATTTGTACATTAATATTGGGCGAGAAAATTTTAGCCTGGTAGTTAATGAAGATAACAAGCTTCTTTACTATAATCGCTTCCCTTACCAGAATGACAAGGATATTGTAAAATATACTATGCTTGCCATGCAGGAGCTGGATATGAAGCAGGAGGACACTAAGACTATTGTCTGGGGTAACTTAGGAGCCCAATCCCCTTACTTTAAAGAGCTGTATCGTTATATCAGAAATATATCTTTTGGTGGCCGTCCTTCTTATTTAAACTTCGCATATATGTTTGATGAAGTGCCTGATCATCAGTATTTTGACTTGTACAGCATTTACGTTTGCGAATAGATGAAAATAGCACTTTTTCCCGGCTCGTTTGACCCTTTCACCAACGGCCATGCCGATATTGTTCAGCGTGGTCTTCAACTGTTTGACCGCATTATCATCAGCATAGGGCACAACAGCAAGAAGAAGCGCTATCTTCCCATTGAAAAAATGATTGGCCATGTGCGCGATACCTATGCTACCAACGATCGTATTGAAGTAATTACATACGATGAGCTAACCGCGGAGCTGGCTATAAGGTACAAAGCTAACTACCTGCTGCGAGGCCTAAGAAACACTACCGATTTTGAATACGAAAACAGCATTGCACAGGTAAACAGGCACCTCAACCCAAACCTGGAAACTGTTTTTTTAATTACTTCTCCTCAATACGCTCATATCAATTCGTCTATTATTAGAGAGGTGCATCGCTACGGAGGCGATGTTAATGAGTTTTTGCCTTATACTATTTAGTGGAAGTGACCAAACTGCCGGTAATATTCTCTAAAGACATAGCGGATTGAGAAGTAAGAATCGTACAGCACATCTTTGATTTCTGCCTCATCCATCCATTTTACGGCTTCTATACTTTCTTCGGTTTGCGCTTTCATCTGGCTATCATCTATGCAGTCCATAGCAAACCAATACGTTTTCTTTAAATATTTCTTCTTGTTACGTGTGTAGGTGTGCCAGGTATGGCATACTTCCGCTACTGCTTCTGCCCTTACATTGCATTCTTCTTCCACCTCTCTTAAAGCCCCTACTAAAGGAGATTCGTCCTTTTCCATTTTACCTTTAGGCAAATCCCACTTCTTAAGGCGGTAAATCATTAGCATTTTACTTTGCTTCCTTACCAAGCCACCCGCAGCTTCTATCACCAGGTACTGCCCTTTTACAAACTCTTTAGCCTGATGAATATCAGGTACAATAAAAGTGATGCTATCCAGCTTTTTTACCTTTTGTTTGTTAAAATAATCCAGACAGTCTTTTATATAAGCCTCATTGGCATTTGTTACTAAAACATCGTCTTTAAGCTTTATGCTACTAAATTTATGCTGACGAGCATCAAACTGATACTCATAGTGGTTTTCATCCAATACCTTATCCTGCCCTAATATCTCTACCGGGGTATCATTAACGAAGAGCTTCATAAATTGCTATTTAATAAAAAAGTAACTAGATAGTAAAAATTAAATTGGATACTTAACCGACTACAAAAAGTGTATATATTGTAGTACTATCAAATTAACCGAACTTACCTATGGTCTCACATTTTGACAAAGTAAAAAAATTTTTGTTTGAACTTGGCTTTGATATACAATCAGAAGATACTGAAGAGGGTATTGTAGTCATAACGGATGAAGATCAGGGCATTAGCCATTTGATTATTGATTGTGAGGGAGAAATTCTGGTATTTGAGCAGTTTATCATTAAGCTTAAGGATACAAACGACAGCAGCGTACTTCGTAAACTATTGCAGATGAACCGTAATCTGGTACATGGGGCGCTGGTATTGGATGAGGAAGGCCGTGTGATTTTTAGAGATACCTTACAGCTGGAAAACCTGGATCAGAACGAGATTGAGGGCACAATAAACTCAATAGGCCTCATGATGGCCGAATACGCCGATGACTTCCTGAGTTTTGCAAAATAAGTCTACAGTCTATTATAACATCATTTTATTCTTATTCTTCAGGCTGCATATAAACAGTAGTTTAACTATTGTGATGCCGTCTAATCAACATAAAAAAATAAATCATGAGTATATTCAGAAGATTATTTAAAGTAGGTGAAGCCCAGACTCATTCCATGATAGATAAAATGGAAGATCCCGTTAAGATGAGTGAGCAGGCCATACGAGACCTGAAGCAAGACCTGGGCAAAGCAATGGAAAGCCTGGCCGAAGTAAAAGCTATAGCCATACGCACACGTAGAGAAATGAAAAACTATGAGCAGCAAGGGGTAGACTATGAGAAAAAAGCTATGCTGCTATTGCAAAGAGCTCAGCAAGGCCAGTTGGATGCTTCAGAAGCAGACCGTTTAGCTACAGAAGCACTTAACAAAAAAGAGCATGCCGACCAGCAGGTAGCTCGTACCCAGGCCGAAGTGCAGAAATATGATAATATGACTGCTAACCTGGAGGCTAAGGTAAATGACCTACGTAGCAAAATATCTAAATGGGAGAATGAGTTGCGGACCTTAAAAGCACGTGCTAAAGTGAGCTCTGCCACTAAAAAGCTGAATAAACAGATGGCGGGTATTGACTCTTCCAGCACAGTATCTATGCTGGAACGTATGAAAAACAAGGTGGAAGAAGAAGAGTCGCTGGCAGAGTCATATGGAGAGATAGCTGCGGCGCCAAAATCTGTAGATGATGAAATAGATAGTGTTCTAGGCTCAAGCTCAGCAGCCGGAGATGACAAACTTGCTGCTCTTAAAGCCAAAATGGGTATGAATAAAGATCAATAATTTTTGATAGGCTCCACTTCTTTACTGGAGCCTCTTACTTTTAATCTACTATGTGGTCAATCATTTTTTTTATCATTGTAATTCTTGGTATTGCTATGTTTTTCTGGCAAAAAAATAAACAAAAGAAGTCTACAGAAACTACCCCCAACGAGCCCAGAGAATTGAGCCTGGAAAATGTTGGCCCCGGAGGCGTTATTCACCTTATGAACGTAGGGCCCAATATGGAGGAGTATGACGTGACTATACTCTCCAAAAGTATTTATAGGGAAGGCAGCAGCAACGAATGGCATGAGCTGGAAGGTGATAATGGCAAACAAAAAGTCTGGATAAGCATAGAAGAAGATGATGGACTGGATGTAACCCTTGCACTTCGCAGTCTCAAGCTTCGCGAGCTACCTATTAACCGTGCCGACCTAGACCGTATGGATGAGACAGCAGAAGGTGAATTTGAGTTTGAAGGACAAACTTATTATCTGGAGTACTCCACGGAAGCTTCTTTTTTTGCTAACGGAGATACCTCTGCGGCCAACGAATCTTTTTTTTACTACTGGGAGTTTGAAAACGAAAAAGAAGACCAGTTTATCACTATTGAAGAGTGGGAAAACGGAAAATTTGAAATCACGCTTTCTGTACCTCTTAAACCTTCTCAGATAAAAGTCTACAGCCTTGGCAACTCAGTCTAACATCCAGTATTTGTTAAACAATGGATAAAGGGCCAGCCATAGCAATAGAGGCAGCAGGGCAACTGCTAATAAGGTAAGTAGTGCTGCGTCCGCCCCATAATAACCTAGCCAGGCATAGGTAAAGGCTAAAGGCAGGGTGCCGCAACCTAAAGCAATATAAAATTTTGTTCGGGACATTTTAAGCATGCCTGCCATACAGGCTACAACTTCTGGTAAAACGGGAGTCCAGCGAGATACAGCTACCAGTACACCACCTATCTTCTTGCTTATCTTCACGCCCTTATACCAGCCTTTTTCGCCTAAGAGGCGTTTAGTAGCAGGCTTTCCTAATTTTCGGCATAGCTCATAACCCAAACTACCTGCTCCAAAAGAGCCTAAGGCACTTATAAGGCCACCCAGCAAGGGGCCATAAATAATACCTAAGGCACTCATAATTACTGTCGCAGGTAGGGGTAGTAACAGATCCCCCATTAGTAGAAGAATAGCAGGTAGCCAAGCCCATTCTCCATAGCCTCGTAGCCATTCTACAGTAGCGATTTGGGTAAAAAAGTCATCTACATGATCTCCCCAAATGGCAAAAGGGATAAGTACCAGTACAGCCAGACCAATAAAGATCAGCAATAAGCGCATATCTATTTCTTACTTCTCATCTTCTCCATCTGATCCCACATATCCTGAGGCACTGCATCCAGATGATTAAATTCGCCAGCGCCCATTAACCACTCACCCCCATCTATGGTAATTACCTCTCCGTTTACATAAGAGGCATAATCTGAAACCATATAAGCAGCCAGGTTCGCTAACTCCTGATGCTCTCCTACCCTTTTTAAAGGATTATGCTGGGCGGGGTCAAATTTTTTAGCCATATCGCCGGGTAGTAATCTGCTCCATGCTCCTTCTGTAGGAAATGGGCCCGGTGCTATAGCATTCATGCGAATATTATACTTCCCCCATTCTACTGCTAGAGAACGAGTTAATGCCAGTACTCCGGCTTTTCCGCAGGCTGAGGGAGCTACATAGCCTGAGCCTGTCCATGCGTAGGTGGTTACTATGTTTAACATAGTGCCTGATTGCTTTTTCTCTATCCAGTTTTTACCTACCGCTAATGTAAAATTGTAAGTGCCTTTAAGTACAATATCTACTACAATATCGAAAGCGCGGTGAGATAACCTTTCGGTAGGGCTGATGAAATTACCGGCAGCATTGTTGAGAAGAATATCAACCTGGCCAAATTTTTTTTCGCTTTGCAGGAGTACCTCTATAATTTCATCGTATTTACGTACATCACAAGCTACGGGAAGCACCTCTCCTCCAGTGTCTTTCATAAGCTCATCTGCAGCAGCTTGTAATACATCCATTTTTCGGCTGGTAATTACCAGCTTGGCTCCCAGCTCTAAAAAATACTTACTCATGGATTTTCCCAGGCCAGTGCCTCCCCCGGTTACAATTATTGTTTTTCCTTTAAGCGCATCTGCTTTAAGCATACCTTCTATCTTCATAATTTGGGTAGTTAATGGACAGGTAATTTAAGAAAAAATCAAAGGTAACAAACATTCAGCAGCATGCTCTCCAGCGTAAGTCCAGGTCCAAAGGCAAAACTTAAAACCTGCTTCTTATGGTCAAGGGGCCCCCTTTCAGCCATCAGAGCCTGAAGCACAAACAATACAGTAGGAGAAGACATATTACCATAGCTCTTAAGCACCTCATATGCATAGCGGTTATCTTCGGTAGACAGGCCTAGTTGTTCTTCTATAACTTGTAGTATTCTTTTTCCTCCGGGGTGTATCGCAAAGTAGTCCGCTACTGCGGCTTCTGTATCTTTTTCTTTAGTTTTTGCATACTCAGAAACAAGCTGCTCACTGAGCTGTCTTATGCCTTTTTTGATGATATCTGGTACATATGCCGAAAGCTTCATTTCAAAACCAAAGTCGCCAATGTGCCAGGCCATGTCTTGTTCACCTTCGGTAGCCAGAGCACAATAAAACTGCTCTAATGACAATTGTGCTTGGCCTCTTTCTGCTTCAGCACTTAAAAGCACGGCGGCAGAGCCATCCGCAAAAAGGGCATTGGCTAATAAAGTATCCTCATCTTTATTCTTCTGGAAGTGTAGCGTACATAGCTCGGTACAAACCACTAATACCCTGGCCTCTTTTTGGGCTCTTACAATATGATCGGCCACTTTGAGAGCATTAAAAGCAGCATAACAACCCATAAAGTTAATACAGCTTCGCTGTACATTAGATGGTAGTTTTAAAGCTTTAACCAGTTCTATATCTACTCCCGGAGCATACATACCCGTACAGCTGACCATTACTATATGCGTAATATCTTTAGTAGCGATATTTTTTTGCCTTTTAAAACAATCATGTACTGCCGCAAGACTAAGAGGAAAAGCTTCCTTACGATAGAGCTCCATTCTTTGCGATATTGTGGGAAAAGGCTCTAAGTCATCATTATCAGGGAAAAAATCATAAGCCGCATCTTCGCCAAAGTCTGCTAATACTGAGTGTCTAAACTGTATGCCGGAAGCTCTATACAAAGCTCTTAGCCGGTGCTTAGCTTCAGAGCTCATCTGATGAGCTTTCGCCATAAAGTTGACGATTTCTGTCTGCTTTATTTTATGAGAGGGAACAGCTGTTCCTATTGCATTGATATACGTAGGCATGCACTATAAACTAAAAAAAGCAAAGTTGTTCTTAACTTTTAGGGGAGGAAAATGCTAATAATATTTGTTAACTATGTGCAAGTTGTACTATAGCATGGTACAACAGATTATACATTACAACCTTAGTAATTGTGGCCAAAACAAAAACATTATACGTCTGTCAGAACTGTGGCAACTCCTCTCCTAAGTGGCAGGGTAAGTGCGATGCCTGCGGCGAATGGAACACCTATGTAGAAGAGGTGATAAGTAAAAATAGCAGAGGCGGAGGAAACTGGCAAAGTTCCGCATCTACCAAAGGGAGTAGTAATAAGCCGCGCCTGCTCAACGAAATTGAGTACAAAAAAGAAAGTCGTACCAATACACAAGATGCAGAGCTTAATCGTGTTTTGGGCGGTGGTATTATGCCGGGCTCCTTAGTACTTATCGGCGGGGAACCAGGAATTGGTAAATCTACACTTATGCTTCAGATTGCCTTGCAGCTAAAGGAGCAAACAATATTGTATATTTCTGGGGAAGAAAGTGAGCAGCAGATTAAAATGCGCGCAGAGCGCATGCTGAGTCAGCCTCAGCTAAACGGTAGTGTAGAACATTGCTATATTCTGGGAGAAACCTCTACTGCCCAGATTTTTCAGCAGGCCAGACTGGTTCAGCCTCAGTTAATGATTGTAGACTCCATTCAAACGCTACAGTCTGAGTATGTGGAGTCTGCGGCTGGTAGTGTGTCTCAGGTGCGTGAGTGTACTGCCGAACTTATGAAGTTTGCCAAAGAAAGCAATATTCCTGTATTTCTTATTGGGCACATTAACAAAGAAGGTAGTATTGCAGGCCCTAAAGTGCTGGAGCATATGGTGGATACTGTTTTGCAGTTTGAGGGTGACCGCCATATGGCGTATCGTATTCTGCGCACCATCAAAAACCGTTTTGGCTCCACCTCTGAGTTAGGCATTTACGAAATGACAGATATTGGCTTGCGCCAGGTGTCTAACCCTTCAGAAATATTAATTACTCAACGTGAAGGAGAACTTAGTGGCATCACTGTTGGAGCCAGTCTGGAAGGTAACCGCCCTTTGCTTATAGAAATACAGTCTTTGGTAAGCTCCGCTACCTATGGCACGCCGCAGCGTAGCTCTACCGGCTTTGATGCCAAACGCCTTAATATGTTACTGGCGGTATTAGAAAAAAGAGCAGGCTATCGGCTGGGTGTACAGGATGTATTTTTAAATATAGCTGGGGGCCTTAAAGTAGAAGACCCTGCTATTGACTTAGCCGTGTGTGCCTCCATTGTGTCTTCTTTTTTAGACGTTCCTATCTCCAGCCGAGCCTGTTTTGCGGCAGAAGTTGGTCTCGGGGGCGAGATTCGTGCAGTTAACAGAATAGAGAACAGAATCAGCGAGGCAGAAAAGCTAGGTTTTGAAGAAATTTATGTCTCAAAGTTTAGCCTTAAGGGTGTAGATACCGCTAAATATAAAATTAAAATAAATGCCTATAGCAAGCTGGAAGACATGATCAGACAACTGCTGGAATAACATTTTGTAAGCGCAAAATAAAATTTGGTTCGCGGGCATCTTTAGCCCCAAAATTGCGTTCGGGATTTTATTAAATACGGATGCTAAAAAATGGAAACATTTATTATTAACGCGCTTGGGATTAGCCCGCAGTTGTTCAATTACCTGATACTTCCCCTGCTCATTTTTATGGCCAGGGTAACAGACGTATCACTTTCTACCCTTAGGGTAATGTACATTATGAACGGTGCCAAGAAGTGGGCGCCGGTGCTAGGCTTTTTTGAGTCTTTAATCTGGTTGCTGGCAATAGGCCAGATCATCCAAAATATTAGTAACGCCTGGTCTTACCTTGCTTATGCTACGGGTTATGCGACCGGTACATATATAGGCATGCGCATTGAAGAGAAGATAGCGATGGGCCGTATGGTCGTAAGAATAATCAGTAAGTCAGATGTTAGCGACCTTATTAGCTGGCTGGTAGATGAAGGCTACCGCTATAATAGTGTAGAAGCTATGGATCAGGAAGGAAATGCCAATATTCTGTTTACGGTAGTGCCTCGTAGCAAAATAGACTCTTTTTTACAGGCAGTACGCTATTACCAACCCGATGCTTACTACACTGTGGAAGGCGTAAAAAGGGTAAGTGATGATGATATGATTATGGAAGGACGCAAACCTGTACTAAGCAGGCGGCTTCCTTTGGTCAGAAAATAAAAAAGCCGGGAATTAATCTCCGGCTTTTTTTATGTTCCGCAATACTTAAGGCTAAGGATATTATTCTTTATAGGCAGTAAGCAAGCTATAAGAGGATACCTTACCTTTTTTATCATAAGTTTCGGTACGCACCACACCTACACCTTCTGCTATCCATTCGGCTCCCTGGTAAGAGCTTTTGCGGTTAATACCCATCATTTTCATATCCACATCTGTAATGTATGATACCTTGTAGCAGGTAAAGCTCCCTGCCGAAGTAGTAATATCTTCTTTACTGTCTACCTTACGATCATTTATTTTAATATTCATTTCGCTTAGCGTAGCACTGCTTTCGCCCATTTTTACCTTAACAGTAGTGCTGGCATCGGATAGGCTTTGCCCTACATCCAGCGAAGAAGGCAATTCCATGAAGTCGCCTGTGGCCTCTACCTCCATATTTTCGTAAGCACTTAGTTGCTCCATAGAGTTGAGCATACGCTGCATATCTATCTTGAGCATATCTCCATCGCAAATCATAACAAATTCACCTTCAGTAATTAGCTTGTCTTTTTTATCATAAATTTTACTGCTAAAAGTAGCTTCGTAGGTATCGCCTTTTTCGTTGATGGCACTAATAACATTAACGGTACGGCCTTGCGGACGATCTTTTTTGTCATAAGAGGTCATCTCAAATTCGCTACCTTCCTTCAGGCGGTAAAAATTATTGCCGCATTGGGCTTTTAAATCGGCCACTACAAGTAGCAAAAGCATAAGGGTGGGGAGTAGTTTTTTCATAGTTTTTATATTAATCATAGTTTAGGCTTTGGTGTAAACATCAGTCTATAGAAATATAAAGATTTTTTTTCTGATACCGCTGGTTAAAGCCTGCTATGCCCTGTAAACCTCCGCTATGCACTATCAATATCCTATCTCCAGTACCAAAATAGCCATTTTTTAACATGTCATAGAGGCTATACACCATTTTGCCGGTATAGATAGGATCTAGCTGAATATGATGTTCTTTTTTGAATGTATTAATAAAATTTACCAACTTACGATCAGCCTTAGCATAGCCCCCAAAGTGATAATCCTCTATAATTTGATAGCTCTTATAAATTTTGCCACTGTAGCCTTGGGTGAGTAAATTAATGTTATCATACAAAAAGCTTCCTCCCTTAAGCGCAGAAAAGCCCAGTACTTTTGCCTGGCTTTGCGTCTTTTCAATAATTCCTGCTATAGTTCCTCCAGTACCTACACAACAACAGATATAGTCGTATTTTTCGGGCTGCTCTACAATTTCAGTACAGGCCTTAACTGCCAGTACATTGGACCCTCCTTCGGGTATAATATAGCTAGGACCAAACTCACTAGTCAGAGAGGCTAAAAAAGCCGCAGCCTCCTTGTTCTGATACGCTTCTCTATTTACATACTTCAGCTTCATACCCTGTGCTGTGGCAAACTCAAGTGTACTATTCAGAGGCAGATGCTCCTCTCCTCTTACCACCCCTATCACCTGAAAACCATACTCTTTAGCCGCTGCGGCAGTAGCATAAAGGTGGTTAGAAAAGGCTCCCCCAAAAGTAAGTAGTTGCGAATATGACTGAGCCTTTGCCTCTAGCAAATTGTATTTGAGCTTGTACCATTTGTTTCCAGAAATATAAGGATGAACTTTGTCCAGCCTCAGTATATCTAAATGGATGCCCTTAGCAAAAGTTAGCTCTTGATTTATGCTGTTAACCTCCAGTATTGGCTTTTCAGTGAGTTGCATACCTGCTTTTTCTTCAGATTTTTGAATTGTACAGCAAATTTGTTTTAGAATACTTGTTTACGGTCAAACCTTTAACCAACGGGCTTGAAAAAGATTATGTAAATTGCAGCCTAAAGTTAAGCATTATGAAATTTAACGAAATAGAAGGCGAGGATGAACAGGAACAGGAAGACTTGTTTGAGCACTATGCCATTACGGTAGATGCCAAACAGTCTTTGGTGCGAATAGATAAATATCTGATGGATCGCCTTCCTAATGTAAGCCGAAGCAAACTGCAGGATGCTATCAAGAGCGAGTATGTGCTGGTAAATAAGCAGCCTATTAAATCTAATTATAAAGTGAGGCCCCTGGATGAAATCAGCATTTCTCTCCCGGAACCCCCACGCGACACAGAGGTAAAGCCCGAAAACATAGCACTTAATATTGTCTATGAAGACGAGCATGTATTGGTAGTTAATAAGGAGGCAGGTATGGTAGTTCATCCTGCTTACAACAACTGGTCAGGCACATTGGTAAACGCGCTGGCATATCATTTTCAGCAGTTACCTACAATGGAGGGTAATGACGGACGCCCCGGACTCGTACACCGGATAGACAAAGATACTTCTGGACTTCTGGTTATTGCTAAAACTGAAAAAGCTATGAGTGGCCTTGCCAAGCAGTTTTTTGACCATAGCATTGACCGCGTCTACTACGCTCTGGTCTGGGGAGAGCCTGCTGAGCAAAAAGCGACTATTGATGTAAACCTGGGCAGAAGCCCCAAAGACCGCAGGGTAACCATGGCTTTCCCTGAGGGTGACATTGGCAGACATGCCATTACGCATTACGAGGTATTGCAGACTTTACGCTATGTTTCCCTCATTCAGTGTAAGCTGGAAACAGGACGTACCCATCAGATTAGGGCACACATGCGCTATATTGGTCATCCTCTGTTTAATGATGCTACTTACGGAGGCAACCAGATACTAAAAGGCACCAAGTTTACCAAGTACAAAGCTTTTGTAGAAAACTGCTTTAAAATTATGCCTCGTCAGGCACTTCATGCTAAATCCTTAGGCTTTGTACATCCGATTAGTCAGGAAAAAATGTATTTTGAGTCTGAGCTCCCTCAGGACTTTACTGAAGTCTTACAAAAGTGGGAGCGCTATGTACAATACACCTAATTGTAATTTTTTAAACTTAAACAGACTAGCGCTATGAAGTATTCTCTGGAAAACGATCAGTGGACGGTACAGGTAAAAGCAGATGGAGCCGAACTTTGCAGTGTAGTAAACAAAGAAAGTGGACGAGAGTACATCTGGCAGGCCGACCCCTCCGTTTGGGCCAGGCATGCACCAGTGCTTTTTCCTATTGTAGGCAGGCTTAGAGATGATCAGTTTCAATATAATGAGCAAACTTACCGTTTAACTCAGCACGGCTTCGCTCGCGACCGTGAATTCAGCCTGGTTGAGCAAGAACCCGGTAGCCTTAGTCTGGGCCTGACCGCAGACCATCAGAGCATGGAGCATTACCCTTTTAACTTTGTGTTCGATATCCGTTACCAGTTAACTGACAATATGCTGACGGTTGATTATAACGTACAGAATAAAGATCAAAAGGATATGCCTTTTTCTTTAGGTGCACACCCGGCTTTTACTATGCCTAAAATAGTAGACAAAAAGAGCCAAGAGTATCTATTAGAGTTTGATAAGCCAGAAACTCTGGAGCGATACCTGATAAAAGATGGTTTACAAACTGGTAAAACTTATCCACTCATGTCTAATGAGAGTAAGCTTGCGCTACACCCAAAACTTTTTGAGGAAGACGCAATTATTTTTAAAGGGCATCAGTCATCTTCAGTAAGCCTTCTAGAGCAGTCTGGCGGACAAAAATTGGTAGAAATGTCGGTAAAAGGCTTTCCCTACCTAGGTATCTGGCAAAAATATGGTGCCGACTTTATTTGTATTGAACCATGGTTTGGTGTAGCAGATCATCAGGATAGTAATGGTGATATTATGGCTAAAGAGGGTATACAATTGCTTGAGCCTGAAGGACATTTCTCTTGTAATTATTACATCAGATTCTATTGATGTAAGATTATACTATATCTAGATTTGCTATGAATCTAACTGAACATTTCATATATTTAATTGATATGCTGTGTGAGTAAAGATAAAGTTTAGCTTTAATGAAGAGACACTTATTATTTGCAGTACTTATTATAGCACTTTGGAGCTGCCAGGATGATCAGGTAGCCCCTCAGGAGGGTATTGAGTTGCGTCAGCTAAGCATAGAGGAGCAGGAGTTAGTAAGAGCCAGTAACAATTTTGCTATAGACCTCACCAAAGTGCTTTTAGAAGATGCTGAGGAAAACCTCTTCTATTCGCCTTACTACATTCATATGGATTTAAGTATGGCTATGAACGGTGCTGAAAATAATACGCTTATGCAGATGCAGCGTGTACAGCAATGCGAAGTGCTTAAGCGGCTGGAAGTAAACAAAGTGTACAACAGCTTGAATAGCTATTTGCAGGGAGTAGATGACCATATGCGATTCGTATCTGCTCACTCCCTATGGCACCGACAGGAACTTGCGGTACGTCCTCTTTTCAGCGATATGGTTATGGCTTATTATGGTGCAGGCGTACAGGCCCTGGACTTCCACGACCTTAAAGCTTCTTCGCACATCAGCAAATGGATAGAAGACAATACCTCAGGTAAGATAGATGTGGAAATTCCTACCATTTTACCTTATGAGTCGCTTTACCTCATTAGTGCTACACACTTAAAAGCCCAATGGACTTTTCCTTTTGCTAAAGAGAGCACTGCTCCCGGCACTTTCTTTTTAAATGATAAGAAAGAGGTGACTGTTCCCATGATGTTTACTGATCAGGCAAGCTACCGCTATCACCAAGACTCACAAAAAACATTGGTAGATATTCCCTTTGGCAACCAGCAGTTTAGCATGACCATACTTATGCCTGCCGAAACTGACAGTATCCATACACAGCTTAGCACACTTACTATTAAATCTTTGGAGCAAGCCCTGGAAAATGCTGATACCCTGGATTACTATCTTTACTTACCTAAATTTAACATCAGCTCTCAGCTTGCTTTAAAGGAGCCGCTAGCTGCCCTGGGTATTAAAGATGCTTTCACTTCTCAGGCAGACTTCTCTGGTATTCTACAGGATTCTGCTGCTGTTACTAAGGTAGCAGACCTGATTCATACTGCAGGTTTAGAAATGCACGAAAATGGTGTACAGACTGCAACACCCCGAGTAGCTGCTGCCAATACCAGTAGTGGAGCTCCGGTGGTTCGTATCAACCGCCCATTTATGTTTTTTGTACGCGAAAACCATAGTGGGGTAATATTATATGCAGGATATATTCATCATCCTCTCAACCAAATCAATAAGTAGCCAAGATGCCCCTTTACGTTCTCCTTGCTGTTGGTCTGAGCCTTATTAACGACACCACCACTGAAAGGGAAGAAAACTTTAAACAATATTTTGATGACTTTGGGGTGGAAGGCTCTTTTATCCTACTGGATGAAAGTGAGCAACAGTACACCTATTACAATAAAGAACGTTGCCATACAGCCTATAGTCCGGCTTCCACTTTTAAAATTCCCAATACCCTAATCGTGCTGGAAGAGAATATAGTGGAAGATGAAAACACCGTAATTTACTGGAAAGGGAAAGAGTGGTCTATTTCTGCCTGGAATCAGGATCTACCACTAAAAAACGCATTTCGCTTTTCCTGTGTGCCTTGCTATATACAAATGGCTGAGCAAATTAGTGAAGACCAATACCGTAAGCACTTACAGACTTTGGGCTATGGTAACCAAGACCCTGGCGGTAGCGAGAAAAATGCATTCTGGCTGGACGGTAACTTACGCATCTCTGCCAGAGAACAAATTGACTTTCTACAGAAACTGTATCATGAGGACCTTCCATATTCCCAAGCTCACCTGCAAATTGTAAAAAATATTTTACTGGACGAGACTACTGAAGACTACAGCCTCAGTGCTAAAAGTGGATGGAACAATCAGCTGCATAATACTAACCTTGGCTGGTATGTAGGCTATCTGGTAAAAAATGAAAAGGTATATTACTTTGCAACCAATATTGAGAGCAAAGACCCACATGATAATTTTATCCGAGCCCGAAAAGAAATTACCATAAACATTCTGAAAGCTTTAAAAATCATTTGATTTGTAAAGCTATAGGCTACCCATGCTATCAATCACTTAAAACCTACTACCTATTAATACAGCTAAAGAATATTATGCGAAACAAAATATTAAAAATTCACCCGCAGGATAACCTGATTGTAGCGCTAGATGAGCTTAGTGCCGGAGAGGTTGTAAGCTGGGAGAATGAGTCTTTTACCATACAAAACGATATCCCTCCCAAGCATAAATTTGTAACTCAGGATTTAGCCGTAGGCGGTCAAATTTATATGTATGGGGTATTGGTGGGAAAAGCTATGCAACCGATTAAAAAAGGGGAAGCGATTACTACCAAAAATGTAAAACATGATGCCAGCAACTTCAGCCTGGGGCAAAGAAAATCCGGATGGCAAGCCCCTGAAGTAAGCTCTTGGAAAGACAAAAGTTTTATGGGGTATCATCGGGATAATGGTAGTGTTGGAGTAGCCAACTATTGGCTGTTTATTCCTTTAGTGTTCTGCGAAAACCGCAACATTCGCGTTATACAACAGGCTTTAGTTAAAGATTTGGGGTATGACAGAAGTAGCAGCGTAGATTTTGATGTGCAGTCGCTTATTCAACAGCACCAGCGGGGAGCTTCAGAAGCTGAGATGCTCTCTTCAGATATTGTCATTACTGCTGAAGAAATGCAGAACAAAAGGGCTTTTCCAAATGTAGACGGCATTAAATTTCTTACCCATGAAGGAGGTTGCGGCGGTACCCGAGAAGATGCTCATACACTCTGCTCACTTTTTGCCAGCTATATTACCCACCCAAATGTAGCCGGAGCTACAGTGCTTAGCCTGGGTTGCCAGAATGCAGAAGCAGAAATTCTACAAAAAGAAATTTTTAAACGAGATGCTAGCTTTAGCAAGCCGCTCTACATTATGGAGCAGCAGAAAAGTGAATCTGAGAGAGCCTTTATTAGCGAGGCTATCAAAAAAACCTTTGTAGGGCTTACCCAGGCAAATAAAATTGAAAGAAAGCCCGCAGCACTTAACAAATTGGTGGTAGGTCTGGAATGTGGAGGTTCAGACGGATTTTCAGGCATTTCTGCCAACCCTTCAGTAGGTCATGCAGCAGATTTGCTGGTGGGGCTGGGTGGCTCCGTTATATTATCAGAATTTCCTGAGCTTAATGGTGTAGAACAGGAGCTAACCGACCGTTGTGTCAATGATGCTATTGCCAATAAATTTATCAGCATTATGCGAGCTTACAGTGCCAGTGCAGAGGCCGTAGGCAGCGGATTTGACGCTAACCCCTCTCCGGGCAACATTAAAGATGGCCTTATTACAGACGCTATCAAATCTGCCGGAGCCGCTAAAAAAGGTGGTACTTCACCGGTTGTAGATGTACTGGACTATACTGAAGTAGTTCGTACGCCTGGCCTCAACCTTTTATGCACTCCCGGCAATGATGTAGAGTCCACTACCGGACTGGCAGGCTCCTGGGCGAGTATTATTCTTTTTACCACCGGGCTGGGCACGCCTACAGGCAATCCTGTAGCACCTACCCTTAAAATTTCCAGTAATACTACACTCTCCCGGCGTATGTCAGATATTATAGACATTGATGCCGGTACTGTAATTACCGGAGAAGATACCATTGCCAGCAAAGGAGAAGAAATTCTGGACTATATTATTCGTACTGCCAGTGGCGCATATACGCCTAAAGCAGTAGCTATCGGTCAGGATGACTTTATTCCCTGGAAGAGAGGCGTATCACTCTAAAATCTTTTTTATATCAAATAAACGACCTAAACATGTCAAAAAGACTAAGTCAGCAAGCAGTACTTAATGCTGATATTGTAGCAAAACCAAACTTACACCTTCCTGAAAAGCGGCACCTGGAGTCACCGGACAAGATTATACAATTCGGATCAGGAGCTCTGCTTCGAGGCCTTATTGACTTTTTTATAGACAAAGCTAAACGCGAAGGCCAGTTTGACGGTAGGGTAGTTATTGTAAATAATACTAAATCCGGCCGGAGTACTCGCTTTAATGATCAGGATGGACTATTTACACTTTGTGTAGAAGGGTTTGCCAAAGGAGAAACTGTAAAAGAACATATTGTAAATGCTGCTATCAGCAAAGCGCTACCGGCAGCGGATCACTGGGAGGATATTCTTTCGTACGCACGCAACCCAGAGGTTAATACAGTAGTCTCTAATACCACAGAAATTGGTATTACACTACACGAAGATGATGATTTGAAGGCAAACCCGCCGCAATCATTTCCAGCAAAGCTTACTGCCTTTTTACACGAGCGTTTTATGACACTGGGTGGCTCGCCACAGAGTGGTATGCTAATATTACCTACTGAACTAATTCTGGATAATGGCTCCAAGCTTAAAGACATTGTTTTAAAACTGGCCGTAATCAATAGGTTGGGTAGTGATTTTACAGACTGGATTAAGGAGCATAATATTTTTTGCGATACTCTGGTAGACCGTATTGTGCCTGGTGAGCCTGAAGAAGAAAAACAAAAGAAAATTGAAGAAGAGCTCGGTTTTGAAGATCAGCTGCTAACTGTGAGCGAGGTGTACCGCCTTTTTGCTGTAGAAGGCAAGCGCAAAAAAATTCTGGAAAAAGCACCCTGGCTGGCTGTTGACGAAGGAATTATCATCAGCGAAGATATTACCCCTTATCGTGAGCGCAAGCTCCGTATTCTTAATGGCGGACATACGATAAGTGTGGCCGCAGGCTTTCTATGTGCATTAGATACAGTGTACGACTGTATGGAAGACCCTGTAATGTCACAATTTATAGACAAGGTAATTAAAAAAGAGATTGTGCCCAGCCTGGAGATTGACCAGCAAATGGCTAGCGAGTTTGCCAACGATGTACTGGACAGGTTCCGTAACCCTTTTCTAAACCACAAGCTAATTAGTATTACACTACAGTACACCTCAAAGATGAATATGCGTAATGGGCTCACTTTTAAGCGCTATTACGATAAATATAAGACAGTACCAGAGCTTATGTGTGCGGGCTTTGCCGCTTATCTATTGTTTTTACGTCCTATAAAAAAAGATGGCACCCGCTATTTTGGCGAATTCAATGGTCAGGAGTATCCTATAAACGATGATCAGGCAGAATATTTTTACCAGATCTGGAAAGAGGTAGATATACAAGACCCGGTATTGGTTAATAGTTTTGTAGATAAAGTACTGCTTAACCAGCAGCTGTGGGAGTTAGACTATAGTCAACTTGGCGATTTTGCAGCGAGAGTAAAGCATTATCTGGGAGAGTACGCACAACATGGCGTTAAGCAAACCCTTGCTCAGCTGCTTAAAAGCTAAAACTGGTAAAAGCAATTTCTTTTAGTATATTTTGAAATAGTAAGTGCTACATAATATTTTGTAGCACTTTATCTTTAATGATACCATCTGCAACAACACTACAAACTACTAAATATGAAAGTCTCCAGAAGACAGGCCTTAGCTTCACTAGGAGCTGTAGCCGGTGCCTCATTACTAGAAAGCTGCGGCAGTACTGCATCCGAACAAGCGAATCAACCTACTCCTGCTAAAACTGCCCTTAATTCTGAAAAAAACCTTTTTAGCTACTGCCTGAATACCAGCACCATACGCGAGCAACAACTGGGCCTGGTGAAAGAAATAGAAATTGCGGCTCAGGCAGGTTATGATGGTATTGAGGTTTGGGTGCCTGGAGTACAAAAGTATGTAGAAGAAGGAGGAAGCTTAAAAGACCTTAAAACCCGTATTGATGAGCTGGGGATAAAAGTGGAAGATGCTATTGGTTTTGCCCAGTGGATTGTAGACGACCCACAGGTACGAGCCAATGCATTTGAGCAAGCCAAAAGAGAAATGGATATGCTGGCACAGATTGGCTGTACTCGTATTGCGGCCCCTCCTGCTGGTGCTACCGACAAAGTTGGTCTCGACCTGCTGGCAGCTGCCGATCGGTATCGTCAGTTGCTCGAGCTAGGTGAAGAAATGGGCGTAATCCCACAATTGGAAGTTTGGGGCTTTTCGGCCAACCTACACCGTTTAGGCCAGACTACTTTTGTAGCTATGGAAAGCGGCCACCCAAAGGCCCGTATACTTCCAGATGTTTACCATCTATTCCGTGGCGGGTCCAGTTTTAACGCTTTGCAGATGCTTAGCGGTAGCACCGTAGAGATATTTCATATGAATGATTATCCTGCTCAGCCAGCACGAGATCAATTGACCGACAAGGACAGAGTATACCCTGGCGATGGAGTAGCACCTCTGAACCAGATTCTACAAACTCTTGCTGCCGGAGGCACACCTAAAGTACTTTCTCTAGAACTGTTCAACCCTAACTACTGGAAACAAGACCCATTAGAAGTGGCCAAAACAGGTTTGCGTAAGATGAAAGAGTCGGTAGAACAAGCCCTCAAGAGCTAAGCGGAACATTTCAAATTAACTTAATAATTTTTTTTTAAAACACTGAATATCAATTTTTTACATTTAAAAACAAAAGAACTATCCGGGGTGTAAGACAGTTATTATTGTCCAACTATAATTGTATGCACCCATTTAAACCTTCTATTATATTTCATACGCCTGATGCACTAAACGCAGAAGGAGAAAATATTCTGGCTCGCTTTCCTGAGGCCCACACCGAACAGATTAAGCAACATAACCGACTCCCTGACCTTAATGGTATTGGGCATTATAAAGTAAAATCAGATGTGCTGGTGCTGGGTAGGTTAAAGACACAAATATGTCGTGAAAACGGCCGTTCGGCAGATTTTATAGCTCCTAGCTTTGCCAACGGTTGTACAGGAGGCTGTACTTATTGCTACGTAGACCGTCACAAATCTGTAAATCCCATTACGCTTTTTACCAACACCCAGGAAACTTTGCAGACGATAGACCGGCATGTGCACACGCTTAGCTGGCCCAAAAAGCCGCATCAGACAGATTCTACCTATTATGTGTATGATATGGGCTGTAATTCGGATTTATCGGTAGACGCCTCTATTTCTCCGGGTATTATGCAGGCGATGGACTTTTTTAGGGAGCACCCAAAAGCAAAAGGCAGCTTTGCCACCAAATTTGTAAATACAGACCTGCTTAACTATAACCCAAAGCGTAAAGTGCGCATCCGTTTTAGCCTTATGCCCTCTGCTATTAGTAAGTTAGTAGATGTTCGTACCGACCCTATAGAAGAGCGCCTGCAAGCCATTAATCATTTTTATGATGCGGGTTATGAGGTACACGTAAACTTTTCTCCGGTAATCGTTTATGGTAAAACCTGGCGAGACGACTACAAAGCTTTGTTTAAGCAACTTGACAGTATTGTAAAGCCAGAGGTTAAGGCACAAATGAAATGTGAAGTCATCTTTCTGACGCATAACAAAGCGCAGCACGAAGCAAACCTGAATATTAACCCTAAAGCTGAGCAGATCTTATGGCAACCCGAATGGCAGGAAGGAAAAAAAAGTAAAATGGGCGGCGATAATATCCGCTACCAACACCAACTCAAGTCTAAAATGATAGACATCTTCAAACAAATTCATCAGGAGACTATACCCTGGTGTGGTATCCGCTATATCTTTTAAATAGTAAGGGGTATAGCTATTTACTATACCCCTGGATACTTAGGCTGGCAGCCTGTTTCTTATAAAAGAATAAGTAGCAATACTATTACAAGCAGAGCTCCTCCTCCTATGTAAATCCCTCCTGACATTGCCTGTTGCTTAAGCGCCTTAGCTTCTTCTTTTACATCTTTAATTTCTGAACGAATAGCTTCTTTTTCAGCTTTTGTAGTAGCATCTTTTTTAGCTTCTTTGAGCACATCGACACGCTCTTCCAGTTGTTCAAGGGCTAGTTGATACTCTTCTTTGGTCATTTGCTCATCTGCAGGAAGTGGGTCAGTAGCAGCGTTGACCTTCAGAGTGCTAAAGCTTAATGTAAAAGAGAGTAGAGTTAGAAACAGAACTTTAGTTTTCATTAGAAAAAATAGTTTGGTTAAAAAATTAGCTTAAGAAGCAATCAGAAAAGTATACTTAAGCTTGTAATAGTAATTAACAGAGATGCATATTAGAATGTTTACACAACATCTATTAAAAGGATAAACAGGAGTTTACACAGACTTTACTATCTACTTTTTTTTACAAAAAAATCTCTCTATTGCCCTCTAACATAAGATTACCTACATATCCTGATATTTTTACCCCTACCTTAATTATTTTTTTTACCTAACTTTTAAGCTACATGCACATCGGTGCTACTTCTCTTCAAGTCCATTTAGGGGAAAGCTTTTCCAGGCAATACCCTCGTACGGACTATTCTGACCAGCCTCGTAGAGTAGGCCAATTTTGCTACTTTCTACAATCGTCATATCAGAGTAGGCAGATGGCCCTGAGTGCACCCCTTGCAATACCTGCCAGGTTTTACCAGCATCATCACTATACTTAATACTCATATTCTCTCTGGCTTTTTCACTCGCAGGGTTTGCAAACAATATATAATTTTGCTTAGCTATTGAGTAAGTCTGCATAGACGCCTGGCAGATAGGCTCTTCTAATGCGGGAGCGTGCTGCATATCTGTCCAGCTTAGGCCAGAATCATAGCTATAGGCCAGTTGACGTGTACTTTGGCTACGATCGTAATTACGCATATTTAGCATAAGCATTCCCTCTTGCAGCTCTACAACTTCACATTCGTTAACCTGGTCTTTAGGTGTACGTCCACCCAACTTCCAGTTATAGCCGCGATCATCAGAGTAGATGATGTGAGAGTAGTATTTTTTAGTATTAGCTTCAATATGATCACAAGCTACCACTATTCTTCCGGCATGCTCACCCTTTTTGAGCTGTATGCCCGAGCCCGGCCCCGTGGCGTACCAGGTCCAGTTATCTTTTTTTACGTCTTTAGTTATTTCATGGGGCTTAGTCCAGTGTTTGCCTTCGTCGGAAGATCGTAAGACATATACCCTTCTGGTATCTTTACTACTTTGAGCAATAATGTCAGGCTCGTGGTCTTCTCCCCTATTCCAGCTTGCCAAAAGAATTATATCTCCGCTTTGAGTATCTACAATTGGTGCAGGGTTACCGCAGGTATTGCTTTCATCATTCCATACCAACTCCAATGGGCCCCAGTTTTTGCCACCGTCCTCTGATCTTTTAACGACCAGATCTATATCTCCGGCATCGCCACAAGAATTTTTTCTGGCTTCGGCAAACGCCAACACAGTTCCTTTATTTGTAGTTACCACAGCAGGAATACGGTAACAGGCGTAGCCTTCTTCGCCACTTTTATAAATATGCTGTAAGACCTGATCTTTGTTTGCTTGTACCTGCTGGGCCGGAAGGCAAGTACTAAACAGGCTAAGTCCGAGAGCAAACAATAGGGAGTTAAAAGATATTGTCATGTTGCTAGTTTGTGTAGTAATTAGGTTGACTTCTTATGAAAGAAAGTAAATCTGAGGTCAAAAACCATTGAATTTTTACTTAAACTAGGGTACATAAGCCATTATCACTTTAACCTTATGCCTACTATGAGATCAAGACCCTCTGTATTGTTTTTTGATGTAAACGAAACTCTGCTGGATTTGCAGCCTGTCAAAGATTCCGTAGCACAAGCACTGGAAGGGCAAAGAGAGTTGGTGCCTCTATGGTTTACTACTATGTTACAGTATGCTTTAGTAGGTACCGTGAGCGACCAGTTCAGAGATTTTGGTTCTATTGGGGTAGCATCTATGCAGCTCGTAGCACATAAAAATAAGATGGAGCTCAGCGAGGCAGACGCTCGAGAGGCGCTTAAACCTATGACTTCTTTAAATGCCTATCCTGAGGTTGCAGAAGCCCTGCACCAGCTACAAAAGAGTGGCTTTACTTTAGTAGCACTTACCAATTCTTCTCGCTACGCTATGGAGAGTCAGCTTACCTACGCAAAGCTTAGCCCTTATTTTGACCAATGCCTGAGTGTGGAAGATATTGGCTTTTATAAGCCTCACCAACATGTGTACCGTTGGGCTGCTTACCAGTTGGATACACAGGTCAATGACTGTATGATGGTAGCCGCACATGGATGGGATGTAGCCGGTGCCCACTGGGCCGGTATGCAGACTGCGTTTATAGAGAGAGAAGGGCAAACTAAATATCCACTGGCTCCTGATACTGATCTTAGCGCACGAGATATGGCAGAGCTAAGCAGGCAGTTAAATAATTGATATTGAAAGCTGATTTTTAGTATAAAATTGTTAACAAAAGTATACATTGATACGAGTCAAAAGCAAAAAAGCTGAGCATCATCCTTTATCAGCTCATGTTATTTGTTATATTTGTTTTTGATGGCTTTATGAAAACCCTACATATTTTCATTTTTAATAGCCTTGATCTTAGCACTAATTGCAGTATGCAACATCTTTTTTAACAATAACTTTAGTATAAATATAAAGCAACCTAAATTTTATAGTATCCCATCTGAGCCTTCCCACCTACATAATATTCTATGTAAAAATATTTTTGTGGAAGATCTGATATGCGTACCGGATATTCATAAAATTTTTAGCTTTGACTATTCTTATCAATATAACATATGCAATCGACCAATTTCCGCTTTAAGGCATTAGAAAAAACACTGGACAGAAAGCCTGTACCTGTGAAGTGTCCGTCCGACAAAATTTCTGAATACTTCGGACAAAACGTATTTGACAAAGAAACAATGCGCCGCGTGCTATCTGCCGACATCTACAAGGCATTGATCATGGCAATAGATAAGGGTGCAAAAATTGAGTCGCATGTTGCTGATGCCGTTGCCTCAGCTATGAAATCCTGGGCTATCTCTAAAGGTGTTACCCATTACACCCACTGGTTTCAGCCCCTTACTGGTGCTACTGCCGAAAAGCACGATTCCTTCTTTGAGCCAGATGTGCAGGGCAGGCATATGGAAAAGTTCAAAGGTTCTGCTTTGGTACAGCAAGAGCCCGATGCCTCTTCTTTCCCTAGTGGAGGTTTAAGAAATACTTTTGAGGCGCGCGGCTATACTGCCTGGGATCCAACTTCTCCGGCATTTATTATGGAGAATGGTAGCGGAAAAACGCTCTGTATCCCTACTATTTTTGTCTCTTACACAGGCGAAGCTCTGGACTACAAAACACCCCTGCTTAAAGCTATGGCTTTTGTAGACCAAGCCGCTACCGACGTATGTAAGTCTTATTTTGATGAGGGGGTAACGCAGGTAAAAGCCTCTTTGGGTATTGAACAGGAGTATTTTCTCGTAGACCGTGCCCTATACCGTGCACGCCCCGACCTGGTACTTTCAGGACGCACCGTGTTTGGCCATTCCTCTGCAAAAGGTCAGCAGTTGGAAGACCACTACTTTGGCTCTATTCCTACCCGCGTGCACAACTTTATGGTGGACCTGGAAGTTGAGTCTCATAAACTGGGAATACCTATTCGTACACGTCATAATGAGGTAGCGCCTCGCCAGTTTGAGTGCGCTCCAATGTTTGAAGAAATTAACCTGGCCGTAGACCACAACCAGCTGCTGATGGACCTTATGGAGAAGGTAGCAGAAAGGCACGACCTAAAGGTATTGCTGCACGAGAAGCCCTTTGCCGGTATTAACGGTAGTGGTAAGCATAACAACTGGTCGTTAGTTACCAGCACAGGTAAAAATCTGCTTTCGCCTAGCTTTAAGCCAGAAGACAAACTTCAGTTCCTGACTTTCTTTATCAATACGATTAAAGCTGTACATGAGCATAATGGTTTGTTAAGAGCCTCTATCGCATCCGCTGGTAATGACCACCGCCTTGGCGCTAATGAAGCTCCTCCTGCAATTGTTTCTGTTTTTATTGGGTCTCAGCTCACTAAGGTGCTGGACGATATGGAAAATAACGCATCGGTAGAGCATAATGGAGATGATAATATGTTTATGCAATTAGGCATAGACAAGATTCCACCTATTTTGCTAGACAACACTGACCGTAACCGTACCTCTCCTTTTGCCTTTACTGGTAATAAATTTGAATTTAGAGCAGTAGGTTCATCAGCAAATAGTGCCTCTTCGGTAACTGTGCTTAACACCATTATGGCAGATCAGCTGAACAAGTTCAAAAAAGAAGTGGACGCACTAATTGCCAACGGAGACAAAAAAGAGGTGGCTATCGTAAATGTGCTCCGCCGCTATATTAAAGAGTCTAAAGACATTCGCTTTGAAGGCAATGGCTATAGCGAAGAATGGGAGAAAGAAGCTGCAAGAAGAGGGCTATCTAACATTACTAACACTGCCGAAGCTTTAGATGAATACCTAACAGATAAGTCTAAGAACCTATTTGTAAGCAATAACATATACACTGAGGCAGAGCTGGAAGCTCGCCTGGAGATTATGTGGGAGCATTACATCATGAAGGTGCAGATAGAGTCTCGTGTAATGGGTGACCTGGCACTTAACCATATTATCCCGGCTACTTTGCGCTACCAGAATGAGCTGATTTCTGCCCTTAGCGATATGAAGAGCTTAGGCCTGGACTACGAAAATACGGTTGGCTTCCAGACTGTTAATGAAATTACGCACCACCTTAATATTGTAAAGGCGAAGGTACATGAGATGATTGAAGCCAGAAAAGCAGCCAATAAAGTAGAGGATAACCGAGAGCGTGCTATTATGTACAAAGACATAAAAGAAGGCTTCTTTGACGAAATCCGCTACCATGTAGATAAGCTGGAATTTTTGGTTGACGATGCCGTATGGCCACTAGCCAAATACAGAGAGTTACTTTTCTAATTTAATAGATACAGTTTCAATTAAGTTAAGCCTACTTTTACCGGTAGGCTTTTCTTTTTAGAAAATTTCCCTGCTTCTTTATCATCTAATATTGAGGCTTTACGTTATAGTTGGGTAATATGGACTGTGCTACATCACACTCATCAAAGCTGACTCCTCTGAGCCATCCTTTGGATGTGCAAAAGGGCTGGTTGTGCCGTATCGTAGCCATTCTGCTGCTCATTATTACGCTTCTTTTTTCTATCTGGGCAGTACCATCCCGACTTCAGCCTACGGCTAAAACTGCTACTGAAGATAGCCTGACCTATTATACTTCTTATACCAGCTACAGCGCTACGCTTAGTACTCAGCAGTTGCCGGTACTTCCAGCCGTTTACTTTTTTATTGGGGTAAACTATTTGCCAGAAGTAGGCATATGGTCCATTACGCTGGATTTGAAAGAGCGGTTGTTTATACCCTCTTATCTTAGGAACCCATTCTACATCTACACTTCTATCCACGCGCCCTAGCCCTTATCCATTGTAATTTTTACTAAGCTGACTTATGCACCTCATCGGTCAATCAGGCAAACTATGCCTTTTTATTAAACACTATAAACAATAGACAACAATGGATCAATTTAAAAAACATAAAGTAGAGGAAAAGGAGTATGAGGATCAGGTAAACTGGCCCGTAGTCATACCCATACTGGTAGTTATAGCTGCCATGATTCTCTATGCCTTTTTATTTTAATTAATTGTCCATCCCGTCTCTACTTATGGGATGGACTTTCCACTTCGCCTCCTTTATCCTTACCTTCGCGTATAAAGCTGAAACTCATGTCACAATTAAGCCCCAGAGTTGAAATAAAATATTGTACTCAGTGCCGCTGGATGTTGCGGGCGGCCTGGATGGCACAAGAACTGTTAACTACCTTTGATGGAGAACTGGCCGAAGTGGCTTTACAGCCCGGGACAGGCGGTATATTTGAAGTACGGCTGGATGATGAGCTTATTTACTCTCGCAAAAATGAGGGGCGTTTTCCTGAATCTAAAGAGCTGAAACAGTTAGTAAGAGACAGAATTAATCCTGAGCGCTCTCTGGGCCATAGCGATAGAAAATAAATTCCCTCCCCGTTTGCTTATGCAGTTCTTAGTCTAAACTCCTGTCATGAACCAGTTCGCGAAAAAGCACTTTAACCTTATTCTTTTTTTATCTACTGTACTAGGCTTTATACTTCCGCAGCCAGGAGAAATCTCTGGTCCGCTAATACTCGCTATACTCTGCTTTATTATTTTTGCTTCTTCGTTTAAAGTGGATTTCTCGCCTGCTTTTTTTCGCTCTCAGTCTATTACAATAGTAGGTTTTTATGTTTTAAGGTTTTTGTTGCTTCCCTTACTATTGTTTGCCTTGGTGTTTCCTTTTTCTTCATTTTATGCCAGCGCAGTATCTCTGCTCTGCCTTTTGCCCTGTGGTGTTACCTCTCCGGCCTTTAGCAATGTGTTTGGAGGCAATGTTACACTCGCTCTGGCTTTGCTGATTCTCAGTAGTTCTTTAACTCCATTCTTATTGCCTTTTCTAAGCAGCTTCCTTATGTCTGATGAACTGGAAGTAGATCGGTTTCAGCTTTTCCAAACTTTATTTATCACAGTTATTTTTCCTTATCTGGTACACCTTCCTTTAAAAAGACATCAGGGTATTAGCCGGTGGATGCAACACCACGACTCTTTTATTTCCATATTCGGTATTGCCGGTATTTTTACGCTTGCCATTGCTGAGTACCGTTATGTATTGTTAAGCGATACTGCATTAGTACTGCCTTACTTTTTGGTGAGTCTGCTGGCGTTTTTGTTCTTATATGTATTTGGCTATAGTATCTGGTTTAGGGCTTCCAGAGCAGACAAAGTAGCACTATTATTTAGCTCTGGTGCTAACAACGTAGCCTTGGGCATTGTCGTTAGCTTTTTGTACTTCCCTATGCAGATGGGGGTGTTTTTTGTGGTATCTGAAATCGTATGGGTGCTTGTGCTAATTCCAGTCAGAAGGTTGATGAAAACATAGGCATAAGACTGTTTACGCAGCATTAGGCTTACGAAAAGCAGACCGTAAAGGTGGAGCCTTTACCTGCTGCACTCTTAACAGATATTTCTCCTCCATTATTTTCAACAATACGCTTTATCATGTAAAGCCCTACCCCTGTACCACTTACGTGGGTATGTAGTCGGGTAAACATCTGAAAAAGTTTTTTCTGCTGCCGTTGGTCCAGTCCCAGTCCATTATCGCTCACCGACAGATAGACTTGACCTTCCTCTTCCCAGCTCTGTATTTTTATATCAGGGCTTCTATCTGGATGCGCATATTTTATGGCATTAGAAATCAGGTTATAAAGTATGCTTCTAAGGTGTTTGGCAGGATAATGTATCTCTTTTACCTTAAAATCTGTCGTAATGTTGGCTTTTGTCTTTCGGATATTGTTTTCAAGATCTTGGTACACCTCATCGTACAAATCCTGAAATAGTAAGTCTTCCTGATTTTCTTTTTCCTTTTGGAGCTTGGCAATTTCTGAAAGATCGTTAATCGTATTTTCCAGCCTGTCCATAGATACTTTCATCATTTTGATGATCTGCTGCTCCGACTGTCCTGTCTTTTCATCAATTCTTTCTTCCAGCATGGTGAGTAAGCTTGCCAGGTTCAGGATAGGCGTGCGCAGATCATGAGAGGCAGTATACACGAAATTGTCCAGGTCAATATTTACTTTGGTTAACTCCTTATTTCTCTCCTGCATTTGCTTTTGCATCCATATTAGCTCTTCCAGGTAGGTTTTTTCATCATGAATATCGGTAGCAGTGCCATACCACATGACAATCTTACCTTCTGCATCTTTCAAAGGCAGCGCGTGAGACAGTACCCAGCGATAGGTACCATCTTTAGTAGCGATCCGATGCTCTATTTTGTAAGTATCTCCTGTTTCTACAGAATGCTGCCAGGCTTTCAGAGTAGGCTCTACATCGTCAGGGTGCGGCACCATTTTCCAAAGCCCTTTTGCCCCCTCCTTCTGCGGTATACCAGTGTACTCCGACCACTTTTTATTATAAAAAACGACTTCTCCATTAGGCAATGCTTTCCAGACGATATGAGGAATCATATCAATTAAAAACTCAAACTCGCTAATATTTTTCTTATTCTCCTGCTCCAGTAGCTTTCTCTTATGAATATTAGTGGCGGTACCCATCCATTTGACGATATTACCACTACTATCATGCATAGGCAGGCTTCGGCAAAGGTGCCACATGTATTCTCCCTGATGGTTTCTGAGCCTGTACTCTGCTTCATATGGCTTACCGCTTTTCATGCTGGCATTCCATTTTTTAAGTACCGTGGCTAGATCATCCGGATGAACAATATTAGTCCAGCCATAGTCCATAAGCTCTTCGTAGATATGCCCGGTATATTCCAGAAAACGATGGTTTACATAGCAGCTATTGCCATTAGGAGTAGCCCCCCAGATTTTTTGCGGAATCAGCTCTGCCAGTTGCACAAACTCTTCTATATCTTTTACTTTCTGCTGGGCTCTAATTTTGTCTGTCTGATTACGCACTACCTGTACCGCTCCTACTACTTTTCCCTCCTGATTTTTGATCGGATTAAAGGTATATTCATAGTATACCAGATGATGCTCAGGGTGATTGTACATACGAGTGACGGTAAATGTCTCTCCCTTCAGAGCATTACCCCATAGCGCTAAAGCATCGTCTTGGTACTCAGGATGATGCTGTACTACCTCCTGCACCTGCATACCCGTTTTTAGGTTAGTGCCAAAAAGCTCATATATTTCTTTCTTATAAGCTTCGTTAAAAATTGTAAACTCAAACTTCCAATTAATAGCACCAATTAAGTCAGAGGTGCTATCTATAATACTTCTTAAGCTATCGTGAGAGGACTGTAGCTGTTGGTATTCCTGAGGTGTGATGCTATTCTTTTTTTGCTGAACGTTCATCTGTATCATTTCAATATGATATCTGATTATGGGGCTCTAAACCTTAAGCTGAAAGATGAATTTGTGGTAGTTTCAAGTCAAATCAGCCGTTTACTCGGGCATTCAGATCAACATTTTTTCTGCCTATGGAGTAACATAAGCATTTTATTTGAAAAATTACAATCTGTCATTCGTAACAAGATGCTCCAAAAAGCTTGCCCTATCAACACCTTCTCTAAGAATTAGTATTAAATGACTTAGTAAGCTTACTTTCTGATTTATTTACTCTAGGTATCCGGACCCACCCTGCGCCTGCATAAATCACTAAAACTCATTATTATTCAACACATTAGCCTTCGCATTTTGAGAAAAAGATGTTTTAGGATGGTACGGTGATTCAAACTGGACTTCTGTCTACTTAATACTATGTGAAATTTTGCCGAACACAATTTAGACAATAGCAGACTAAACTATAGATAAGAGAAGACATAAAAAAAAGCACTTACAGATGTTTCTGTAAGTGCTTTAAAATCAAGTGGGTCCTGTAGGATTCGAACCTACGACCCCCTGCTTGTAAGGCAGGTGCTCTAAACCAACTGAGCTAAGAACCCATTATTTTGATTAATTGGGCTAACTTTTAAGCCCCTTTATCAAAATGTTCTGCAAAGGTAATAGTCCTTTTTGTAAATACAAGTACTCTATTAAAATTTTTAATTTTTTTTCTTTAAACTTTTTCCCTGCCAAATGTGTAAGTTTTCTAATGTAATAGAGGTCAATAGCCTGAGCTTTACGTATCATATTTGATATTGCCTCAGCGTTACTATATTAAATTAGATACCCTTGGTCAGAAAGTTTTTTTTTACATGCCTGATTGCCCTCTCTCTACTGCTTACAGCCAGCGGCATACTGACCTATGTGTATCAGGACGAGATAATTACTCATTTTGTAAAGCAGGCTGACCAGTTTCTGGCAACTCCTGTAAAAGTGAAGTCTATACAGCTCTCTTTTTGGGAGAAGTTTCCCCAAATCGCCATCTCCCTGAAAGAAGTAGAAATTAAGGGTAGCCAAACAGCAAGTGATAGCCTGCTGGCACAGGCAGAAAAGCTGGACTTTACTTTCAACCTCTGGCAGTTCGTGCAGGGGCAGTTTGTGGTAGATAAGGTGTACCTGACCAACAGCCAGGTAAGGCTCGCTATAGATAAGCAGGGGAACAATAACTATAGCATATTTAAAAAACGCTCTTCTGTAGACTCCCTTAGTAGCACCAATGAACCTCTTCGCTTTCAGTTACAAAAAATTATACTTAAAAACGTAGATGTCAGTTATCAGGACGCTGGCCTGAATCAGGCGCATCACCTGCTCGCAGAGGATATAGAAGCCTTGCTTGAGGTGGTAGGGGAAGAGTACGATATTCTTCTTGAAGGCAATCTGTTTTCACGGTACATTCGCAGTGGGGATGATGCGTATTTTAAAAACAAGCCATTGCACGTAGCTACTCATCTTAATTATGATTATCCGAATCGGTTTCTTGAGATTGATACAACTCGTTTGGGTATTGGTAATGGTCATTTTCTGTTGAGCGGATTGGTAGATCAGGCTGATGACAATTTTATAGACTTACAAGCTCGTGGAGAGCATACAGACTTACAAACACTTCTTTCGCTCCTACCCGAATCTATCGTTCGTCAATGGTCAGCTTACCGTAGTGAGGGTAAAGCCTTCTTTGAGGGTAGTGTAAAAGGGCACGTAAGCCGTACAGCTTCTCCGGCAGTAAGCCTGAACTTTGGCTGCGAAAACGCCTCATTTTACCATCCCGACTATAAAAAGAAACTGGAAAACATCAGTTTGCAGGGAAGCTTTACCAACGGTAAATCTCACAGTTTGAACACATCGGTTCTTAACCTCAAAGATATTTATGGACAGTTAGATGACAGAGCTGTTCGCGGAAGCCTGAGCCTCAGCAATTTTAAAAATTACTTTCTGCGTTGCCACCTCAAAACAAATATAGATGTAAATGCGCTTTTAGATTTTTACCCTATCAAAGAAGTAAAAGCGGCAAGAGGAGAGCTGTTTGCAGATTTTGAGATTGCCGGCCGTCTTAAAGATCTTAAAGGAGAAAGCAAAGGGTATTGGCAAAGAATTAAAAGCAGCGGAGATATCAGCCTCCAAGATGTTGATTTACTTTGGCAAGCCGACAGGCTGCCCGTAAGTGCGCTACAAGGCAACCTTATGTTTAAGGGTAATGACCTCTCGCTTAGTAACCTGGAGGCATATGTTGGTAACAGCCATGTACTACTCAATGGCATGTTGCGCAATGCGCTGGCTTATATGCTCTCCGACACACAGGGTATACATATTGAGGCTGACCTGCACTCCCAGCAGATAGACATGGACGAACTATTATCCGGACAGGCCAATGCTCCTCAATCTAACAGCTGGCAGGCAGTAAGCGAAAAACAGGACTATCGTTTCCAGATTGACCCTAAAATACAACTCTCTTTTGACTGCCATGTAGAAAAAATCAAGTTTAGAAGATTTAGAGGACGTCAACTGAAAGGTAAACTTCAGGTAGAGAACCAGGTGGCCAGGCTTAAGCAGTCTTCTATTCTTACTGCCGGAGGCAAAGTAAGTGCGCAGGCATTTATAGATGCTCGCCGACCGGATTTTGTTAAAGTAAATGCTACTACTGCTTTTGAGCATCTCCGAGCAGATAGCATATTTTATACTTTTGAAGACTTTGGGCAGGACTTTCTTACTCAAAAGCATTTGGAAGGTAAAATTTATGCTGATGTAGACTGGAACATGAATTTTGACCAACATTTACAACTGAACTATCCATCGTTGGAAGTAAATGCGCTAACTACCATACGCGATGGCAGACTGAATGACTTTGAGCCTATGCAGAAGCTGGCTCGCTTTGTAGAAGAGGAAAGCCTCTCCCGCTTACGTTTTGCTGAGCTTAATAACCACATCCGTATAGCTGACCAGAAAATATTTATTCCTCGTATGCAGGTCAGTTCTAATATCTCGGATATCTGGGTAGAAGGCATACATACTTTTGATAATCATATAGATTACCGTTTTGAAGTGCCCATGAAAACTTTTAGCATTCGCAAAGCAGCTGCCCGGGAACGCGCTCAAGCCCGACAGGAAAAATTTGGCCGTGTGCTGGAAGATGATTCAGCTCCTATTAACCTTTTTCTAACTGCTCTGGGAACCGTAGACGATTATAAAATCAGCTATGATATGCAGGCGGCTAAGTCTAAGTTTAAAGACAATTTGCAAAATGAAAAAGAAGAGCTGAAGCAGATTATCAAGAACAAAGGCAAAGAAACGGAATATCAGCTAGAGCTTGAAGAGGAAGAGTATTTTGATTTCGGGAGCACACCACCTAATACAAATCCACAACCCTGATTGCTGAGTATTTTCTATCTTGCGCCCCATGCGAAAAATCTACCTTACTGTAGCCTTACTTTCTTGCTTAAGTTTTAGCCTTAAAGCGCAATCTATTACCGATTTAGCAGACAAAGTAGTAGATATGTTTTCGGGTACTATTCAAGCTGAGGATACCTCCGCCTACCCAATAAGCTGGGTGATAGCCCCTCTACTTGCCTACTCTCCGGAAACCAGCGTACAGCTGGGTATGGGTAGCGTTATATTGTTTAAAACTAAAAATGCCTTGCCCGCAGATCGTACCTCCTCTTTGTTCTTTTCTGCTCGCTACACGCTTAACCAGCAAATAACAGCTTCGCCTACTTACGCTATTTTTAGTCGTGGAGAGAAATACATTCAAAAGGGAAAAATAGACTTCCGTAAATTCCCGCAGCTCTATTACGGTATTGGTAATAATACAGCTGAAAGCAATGAAGAACTTTATGGAATTAATACACTTAGTATAGAGCATCTAACCTACCGAAATGTAGTAGATAAACTGTATGCCGGAGTAGGTATTCGTTTTAAAAGGGCATATAATCAGGATTTTAAGGATCGGGGTTTGCTGGCTAGTGAGTTACCGCTGGGCAGTAAGGCTTATACTGCCGCAGGCTTAAACTTCGGATTACAATATGATAACAGAAATAACCTGATGAGTACCTCAACAGGAATGCTGGCAGAGTTTAAGTATCAGGTGCATTATAAAGCTTTGGGCAGCGATTACAATTATTCTTTAACAAAACTGGATATACGTTCATATGCCAGACCCTTTACCGAAAGAAAAGATATACTGGCCTGGCAGGTTTACGCCTACCTGAGCGAAGGTGAGGTCCCTTTTAATGAGCTGGCACCTTTAGGTGGAGATATGATAATGCGCGGGTATTACCAGGGCCGCTACCTGCACGAAAAGCTGGTAGCGGCACAAGTTGAATACCGCATGCAAATCTGGAAAAAAATTAGTGCCGTAGCTTTTAGCGGAGTGGGCGATGTGGCTCATCAATGGGAAAGCTTCCGCTGGAAAGACCTGAAATACTCATTAGGGGGTGGAGTACGCTACTCTGTATTGCCAGATGAAAGTCTTAACGTACGCTTCGACTATGCCTTCGGAAAAGATACACAGAATTTCTACATCAATATCTCGGAAGCATTTTAGCCAAATATCTTACTAAGCAAACCTCTTGACTTGGGCTCTGGCATTTGCATTTCTTCATCGGGCTTCAGTTGTTTCCACACTTCGCTCCAACCGGGAAATCCACCCAGATTACGATCATCTATATATACATCAGCCACAATTTTAGGACTATCTTCCGGATCAAGTACCTCTCCCGGATAGTTGCTATTTACCGCATAGAATTCTATGCCATTATTTCGACAAAATTCAACCGCCTCTTCTAGCCTTTTTCCACGACGACAAGTCCACAAGATTAATTTATGCCTGTCTTTATGCAATGCTTTGAGCGTATCAAAAGCAAATAGCTGCTCTTTTCCAATTTTAGGATATGCATCTTCTACGACAGTGCCATCAAAATCTACTGCTATAATCATAATATTGTTTTGCTTTAAATTTACGCTTTTTAGTACAAATCTAAGAATAAATACTTTTAAAAAACGTCTGCTCTTTCGGCTTAACGTGAATGCCTATAGTATAGTTTGTTTAAAGCAAAAGCGAGGCCTTTTTGAGCCCCTTTACTATCTTTATGATACTTGTGTGGTTATGCCAGGCTAATATCTTTATCTAAGTAAACATCCTGTATTGTGTTTAGTATCTCTACCCCTTCTTCAAAAGGTCTTTGAAATGCTTTGCGTCCCATAATAAGTCCAATACCACCTGCTCTTTTATTTATTACTGCGGTTTTTACGCCATCTGCCGTATCAGACTCACCAGATGATGCTCCCCCAGAGTTAATTAAACCAATTTTACCCATATAACAGTTGGCTACCATATAGCGAGTAAGGTCTATAGGATGTTCGGTGCTTAGTTTATTGTACATATCGGGATGCGTTTTGCCAAAGCCTAATGCCTTAAAGCCACCATTTGTTTCAGGTAGCTTTTGTTTAATTAGATCTGCCTGAATAGTTACTCCTATGTGGCAGGCCTGGCTACTAATATCTGTTGCATTATGATAGTCTTTACCATCTTCTTTAAAAGCACTATTTCTAGTATAGCACCAGAGTATAGTTCCCATACCTAATTCGTGTGCAATTTCAAAAGCTTCAGCCACTTCCTGTATCTGCCGGTTAGATTCTTCTGAACCAAAGTAAATCGTAGCTCCTACTGCTGTAGCTCCCAGGTTCCAGGCTTCTCTAACAGATCCATACATGATCTGATCATATTTGTTAGGATAAGTAAGCAGTTCGTTATGGTTAAGCTTAACAATAAATGGTATTTTATGAGCGTACTTTCTGGAATTTTGTGCCAGCACCCCAAAAGTAGTTGCTACTCCGTTACACCCCCCTTCAATAGCTAATTTAATAATGTTTTCACCATCAAAATACATAGGGTTGGGCGCAAAAGAAGCACCTGCAGTGTGCTCTATTCCCTGATCTACCGGTAGGATAGAAATATATCCTGTACCACCTAATCTTCCGTGCGTAAAAAGCTGCTGCATACTTCGTAACACTTGTGGAGAGCGATTAGATTGACCCAGGCTATTTTCTACATAGTTGGGGGATGGATTGAGTAAACTTTCTTTTGAAAAAGTTTGAGAATTGTGCTGCAGCAGGCTTTCTGCTTCGTTTCCTAGATATTTAACAATTTTTTCGTTTGGCATAGCTTGTCAATTTTAGGGTTAGGATGATATACTTTTTACTTCATAGACTATCTAACAGATAACTTGTTTATCAAATTATTAATCGTATTTTTGAACAAACGTTCATTTATATTAAATGTCTACTAAATCACAAATATTAGCCACCGCCTTAGAGCTTTTTAGCCAAAATGGTTTTGAAAAAACTTCTATTAGAGAAATAGCTAAAACAGCTAATATTTCACTCGGACTACTCTATAATTATTTTAAAGGAAAAGATGAGTTGTTGGGGGCCATCTTAAAAGAAGGTATAGAAGATATTAAACACTCGTTCACTTTCCCGACCGACGACCCAGACCCTTTAAAAACTTTGTTAGAGAACATATTCCATATACTGCATGAAAAAAGACAGCATTGGCGACTGCTACATAGCATACGCATGCAAAATTCAATCATGAAGAAGTACGAAAATGAGCAGGAAGAAATTAAAGCCTACATTCTAACTGAACTTAGTCTGATACTAGAAAAAATGGGATACGCTCAACCTTTGCCAGAAGCTATTCTTTTGTTTGCCTCAATTGATGGACTGGCCGGTCACTTTTTGCTCAACGAAAAGTATCCTATCTATAAAATGGCCGCACTACTTTTAGAAAAATATAAAACTCATTCCTATGAACAATGATTGGGTAAATCGTCAGGAGTATGCTTTTGCACCCCATTACTTTACTACTACCGAAGGTCAAATGCATTATGTAGATGAAGGAAAAGGCAAGCCCATTGTCATGGTACATGGCACACCGGTCTGGTCTTATGTGTACAGAAAAATGATCAAAGATCTTTCGGCTAACTATCGCTGTATTGCAATGGACCACCTGGGTTTTGGGCTCTCTGATAAACCTCCGTTAGCTGACTATTCACCTCAGGCTCATGCTCAGCGACTTACTGACCTCATTTCACATTTACAGTTAGAGGATATTACTTTGGTAGTTCATGATTTTGGTGGTCCTATAGGGCTTAGTTATACCCTGGCTCAGCCTGATCAGGTAAAACAACTAGTGATCTTTAATACCTGGATGTGGTCGCTCAATGAGTACCCTGAATTTGTAAGAGCGGGCAAAATAGCGAGCAGTCCTTTGGGTAGATTTCTGTACAAATATTTCAATTTCTCACCAAAGGTACTTATCAAGCAGGCTTTCTTCGATAAGGCTAAACTTACAAAAGTATTGCAGCAGCAGTATATTAAGGCTTTTCCTGATACTAAAACCAGGGGCGGGACTATTGCTTTTGCGAAACACCTCCTTAGTAGTAGCGAATGGTATAATAGCCTTTGGCAGCAAAAAGAGAAGCTGAAAGATATAGCAATGCTTATACTCTGGGGTAAAAAAGATACTCTGCTTACACCCATACTACTTAAAAAATGGAAAGAAAACTTTGCGCACGCTCAAATTGAAGAGTTAGAAGCTGGGCATTTTGTGCAGGAAGAAAAACCTGCCGAAGCTATTATGTTTATTCGGGCTTTTCTTGCCAAAGAGAAGACTAAATCTTTAGAAAGGTAAAAGCCTTTTCTGAGAAATCAGAAAAGGCTTCAACGGAAATGCTATCATTAATTATTCAAACAGTTCCTGAATAGGTTGACCATCTGCCCCATCGGGCAAAGCTATATTAAGTATCATAGATAATGTGGGGGCTATATCTGTAATGGTGTGGTAAGCCACACTTTTCCCTGCTTTTACACCCCATCCATAGAATAAAATAGGTACATGTGTATCGTAATTGTACCCTGTACCATGAGAAGTGCCCTGCATACGACTGCTGTTAAGAAAGCCTGGCTCTATGGTAAACAACACATCTCCTGAGCGCTGAAAATTATAACCCATCTGGAGCAATTTACGCTGTCCGCGTGTATACTCATATTTACGCATAGTGGACGCTGTATAAGTTTCTTTAATTCCTTTAAAATTCATTAGGCGAGTAGCAACATAGTCTTGAACCTCTTCCAACATAATTTTCTTTTCGGCGATTAGCTCATGATTAAGGACTATCTGGCTACTGGTATGCTCTATCCACTGCCCCTCTCCATACTTCTGTACCAGATCCTGATTGATGATGTTACTGATTTTAGATGCGTTGAGGTAACCTCCTGGCATACGAGCATCTACAAGTAGCTTAGGTACATCTACTACTGCATGGTCTGCTGTCAGAAATACAAGATAATTGCCCTCTCCTACCTGCTCATCCAGTGTATTAAAGAAGTCTTCCAGCTCACGATCTAGTCTGATGTACGTATCTTGCAACTCTATTGACTGAGCACCAAAAGCATGTCCGATATAATCGGTAGAAGAAAAGCTAACTGCCAGAAAGTCGGTATTCTCTCCCTGCCCCAGCGATTCCGCTTTTAGCGTAGCTTTAGCAAAATCTACTACCAGGCTGTTTCCAAAAGGGGTAGTACTTAGCAGACTATAGTTTCCGCTTCCTTTGTTCGCCTTTTTAAGGTCGTATGGAAAGGTTGGAGTATCTTTTCCATTGAATACTACTTCGTATGGGTTATCATCCGAGGTACTGGCTGTGTACTCCTCTATGGGCAATAAGGTATTCCACTTCTGACTTAAGTATTCTTTGGGTAGCTGCTGCCTGTTAAAATCCTGAACCCATTCCGGAAGTGTTTCCATATAGTAAGTAGATGTCATCATTTCTCCGGTGCTGCCATCGTACCAATAGGCTGCATCTGCCATATGTCCGGCAGGTAAAGCTGATCCACGGTCTTTAATAGAGATGCCTATTACTTTGCTCCTACCCTGAGTGCTCATTTTGAGCTGATCTGTAATAGTAGTGCTAAGCATATTTTTGGGAGATATTTTACCCGCTTTTTCAGAGCCTCCTACTGCACTCACACTGGTATCTTCTGCACAGTACACCGTACGTTTGAGTTCTCTGCTGTACCAGTCGTTGGCTATAACACCATGTGTCGCCGGAGTAGTACCTGTATAGACAGAAGCATGGCCAGGTCCTGTATACGTAGGAATATAATTGTAGTGACCATTGCGCGCCATAAAGCCCCGGTTCATCAGACGTTTGAAGCCTCCTTCGCCAAACTGATCATAAAAACGTAAGAGGTACTCCTGACGCATCTGGTCTACTACGATGCCTACTACTAGTTTAGGCCGTTGGTCAGGTTCCGTTTTCGGGCTAAAAGCGGTGAGCAAACAGAAGCAGGCAAGTGCCCACAACAGCATTGATTTCTTTAACATATTACGCATATAACTAATCAAAAAAACAGGTTAGTGATGGTTGTACTGATAACAGTCTTTGCTTCAGCTTAATTTTTTGTATCTCAAATATCTTATTCTTTTCCGCAGAATCCACCCCAAAGTTTAAAAAGCGTATACTTGTTTGCAGATATAATACCTAGATAACATAATAAACATGCTAAAGAAGGTAACTTGGTACTATTGCTGCGCAATTAACTCTTTTAGCTTCCAGGCATTGCGTACAGCATTGCCCCCTCCATCATTATTAAAATAAGCAAAAACTTCTTTGCCCTGGTACTGCCACTCTCGTATTCGTTCTGCCCACCATTGAAGGTCCTGATCAGAATAAGAACCGCCATACAAATGTTGGTGGTCCGGACCATGTAACCTTATATATACAAAAGGTGCTGTAGCCCTTAGTTCACACTTGAGCATTGCCCCGCTCATAATGCAATATGCGGCCTTGTGTCTTTCCAGTAGCTGAAATATATCTTCTCTATGCCAGCTGGCATGTCTAAATTCTAGGGCAGTTCGCATCCACCAGGGAATGTTGTCTAAAAAATACGCCAGCCGATCATAGTCATACTCCATTTGTGGGGATAGTTGAACTAAAAAAACAGCTCTTTTATCTAACAGAGCATGCCACCCTTTTTCTATAGTTTGCAGCCACTTCTCAGGAGCATATAATCGCTTAGCGTGGGTAAGCCCCCGCGGGGCCTTTACCGTCATCAGAAAACCCTGAGGAAGTCGGCGGCGCCAACTTTTAAATGTATTAAGCTTTGGCCAGCGATAATAGCTGCTGTTAAGCTCTACGGTATGAAAATGCTGAAGGTAATAGTGCAATCGCTGATAAGGAGGGGTATTTTGCGGGTACAAAACCCCATTCCAATGCTCATAGCTCCAGCCTGATGTACCTATATGTATACTCATACTTACTCAATGAACCAAATGTGTTTAATGTTTGAGGTAAAGTTTTTATCATTAATGAGTCTGAGGTTCAAGCTTTCCTTTGCTTCTTTTGCTAAACACATAAATTAAAGGACCTATAAGAAAATACACTACACCAGCCAGTATAGCCAGTGAGGGCATAGGCGAAAAGTAAGCACCCAATGCGATTACGATAGATAACAATGATACACCACACTGTATCCAGTATTTAGTAAGGGTACTATGGGTATGAGCTTCTTCCACATCGCTAAACTCTAGCTCTTCTTTATTGGCATAAGCATGCCGATATAGCAGGGCAAAACATAAGATTAGTGCAAAGTAACCTGAGCTATAAATGATCATAATCAGGGGAAGTTTTTCCCAACTGTTAACTAAGGTAACCAACTCTATAAAAGCTGTTTTATCATACTCCAGACCCAAAAGAATAAGAATTATAAATTTTGTGTAAGACAGCAAAAAACTGATGATAAACTTAAGCGGATAGACGAAGAATAGAACCACAATTAGTAAGCAGGCATTGATAATATTAATTTGCCTATCTATTAGGCCAAAGCGGTAAAAATACTGGCAATGTGCTCCCCAAATGAAAAACAAAACCATAGTACTTAGAGCAAAAGCCAGAAAGTCTGCTGCAAAAGTAATTAACTCATCTCCAGTTTTTGGAGCTTCCAATGAGACTAGCAAAAGTGTGATGGCCAGGGCTATTACGCCATCACTGAGCTGCTCCAGACGCGTATTGCCTTCGCCCCTTTGTCGATATACACTTTTATAGTTTTGCTTTAACCACCTTCTCATAGATACAGGCTTTTATGATCATATTTTATGCTATGCCTAGCTACTGGGGCTTGTGGTTGATGTAGGTGTGCAGGGCATTAACATACTCTTCAAATGCTTGTACACCCTTTTTAGTAATGCTACACCGGGTTTGTGGATAGTTATCTTTAAAAGACTTTTCTATTTGAATGTAGTCCGCCTCTTTGAGCTTGCTCAGTTGTACACTCAAATTACCAGCAGTTGCCCCTGTCTTTTCTTTAATGTAAGTAAACTCTGCCTCTTCTACACTTACCAGCAAAGAAATAATAGCTAGCCTTAGCTGGGTATGTAATAGCGGATTCAGCTTTTTAAAATCGGTCATCCTATTACTTTTTTATCATGTAAGCAGGAATAATGTAGGCGATAAGGGTAGTAAGCGCTAACAAAAGTAATTGTACCGGAAAGCTTACAAAAAAGGCCGCAAATGCAATACACCAGGCTATTACCCCTCCAATTATTAAAGGTTTAAAGCTAAATATTACGCCTGACATAAAGGTGCCTATGCCATAAAGCAAAATCAGGTAAGGGTAAGCCTGCTGAAAACCTGTAACAAAACCACCGGCCAGAATGCAGACCAGTAAGCCTGCTGAAATAGCGATCCAGAGGTTGCTAATAAACCTATCTACATAAGTTCTGACTCTGCTTTTCTTTTTGTGATTTATTGTACGATACACCGTACCTGCCGCACCTACAAACATGAGTAGCCAAACCATATAGGGATGCTCAAAGCTGGTAAACAATAGTGCATAGTGCGTTAAACTAGCTATAAATACCAGCCAACCCCATAGTAAAAAGTAAAAACTATCGTTACGGATTTCCTGCTTAGCAAGAATAATCATTTCCTGAATTGTGTTCCAGGAGTCTGCTTCTGTGAATGTTTGCTGTGCCATAAGAATAATGTTTATATAAATGTAAACTAGTTTACGCTATAAACTAAATTATGTTGTAAATATTATTCATTCTTTTCCGGTTCTCTTGCTTAGGAAGAAAAAATAGCAAATGCAGCTATACATGTCATGCCTAATCCTCTTTCCATTTATTCCGTACAATAAATGGGTATCATTCCACGACTTGTAAATCAAATGGACGCAATATCAATTACAACATTAGCCGATAGGCGAAATATAGAAATTGAGCGTACTGTGCTTAAAGAGCGCGGGCGCCTGCTCAACTTTATTCGACAGCGTGTGCCAGACCGTGACGATGCTGAAGACATTCTTCAGGATGTGTTTTTCCAGTTTACTCAGGCTTATCGTACCATAGAGTCTATTGAAAGAGTAACGGGCTGGCTGTTTCGGGTAACCCGCAACAAAATCGCAGACTTGTACCGTAAGAAAAAACCCGAAGCATTTAGCCAGATGCGCCGTGCTCGCGACGCAGAAGATGAGGACGCTATGGGTCTGGAGGAATTACTCCCCCAAATGAACATAGACCCTGAGGATAGTATGATGCGTAATGTAATCTGGGAAGCGCTGGAAAACGCTCTGGCCGAAATGCCAGAAGCTCAGCGTGAGGTATTTGTGATGCATGAGTTTGAAGACATCAGTTTTCGCGAAATGTCGGAGCAAACCGGAGAATCTATTAACACCTTGCTATCGCGTAAGCGTTATGCTGTACAGTTTTTAAGAAAGCATTTAGAAGATATTTATAACGACCTATAGCCATGAAGTTTAGCTGGGTTTTAAAGTTTGTTTTTTTTGCAGTAGCTATAGCGCTGGCATTTAGTTTGGCCGTTATGTTCTTGTGGAACTGGTTGGTTCCGGAGATATTTAATGGGCCACGTATCAGTTTTATACAGGCTATTGGCTTGTTGGCTTTAGCTAAAGTATTGGTAGGCTTTGGTAGTGGCGGCTGGGGAGGCAGACGTCGGTTTCGCCGACAGGTATGGAAGAAGAAGTTTCAGCGCAAATGGGAGCAAATGACGCCTGAAGAAAAAGAAAAATTTAAGCATAGCTTTATGGGCCGTTGCTACAAAGACCGAAACAGGGATAAAATGGAAACTGCCTGAAAATTTACTCCTATATACTATACTTTAATGAAGGCCGCACATCTAACTTTGTTGCGGCCTTTACTTTTTAGTTCTGCTGCATTTGTTTCTTTGCAAACATTTACTTTTTTTAGAAGTAGAGCACTGTCTACTTTTTAGGGCAACCAGCCTGTCCTCCTGAAAAATTAGCTTCGGTAGTCAATGTCTACCTCGGTATTACCATTTTCTATAGACTTATAGATAGCCTCAATAATACACATATCTCTAAGCCCCATTTCGCCAGGAGCTTTAAAGGTTGTTCCATTCATTACTGAATCTGCAAAAGCATCCATATGTACGGCCTGCTCGCGTATTTGAGGGAAATCCATTTCGCCCTCACTGGTTTTACCGGAAAGCGGCCCATAATCATAAGCTCTATCTAGCTGAAACCATCCATTTTCTGCTTCAGCTTTCAGATAATTGTAGCTTTTGCTATAGCTGGTTTCATGCTTGGAGGTAAGTCCACTCGGAAAATTCATGCTAAATTCTATTGTCTCATGTACTTCTTTAAATTTTTCGTTGCCTGAATTAAATTCTTGGGCAACAAGAGAAACCGGTTGTTCTCCTAATGTATAGCAAGCACCCTGTATGGTATAAATGCCTACATCCATTAGAGCGCCACCCCCGGCAAGTTCTTTGTCTAGCCTCCACTGTGTAGGGTCACCAATATTGAAGGCGAAGCCAGTTTCTAAAGATTTTACAGGGCCAAATACCTCTTCCTGCCCCAGACGCATCATTTCCTGGTTGTAGGGTTCATAATGAAGGCGATAACCTACCCCCAGCTCTACATTGTTTTCTTTACATGCGGCAATCATTCGCTCACAATCTTCTACCGAGGTTGCCATAGGTTTTTCGGTAATAACATGCTTACCGGCTTGCGCAGCTCTTATAGTATATTCGGCATGCATAGAGTTGGGGAGCACCACATAGATAATATCTATATCAGGATTGTTAGCCAGCTCATCATAGTTATCGTAATTATAGATGTTGGCTTCAGGAATGTTATAGTTCTTTTTCCATTCTTCTGCCTTGGAGGGTGTTCCTGTAACTATACCAGCTAGATAGCATTTTTCTGTCTGTTGCAATGCTGGGGCCAGCTGTCCTGTACTGTAGCTACCAAGGCCTACCAGCGCGACTCCCAATCGGTCTTTCTTTGCCGGCGTTTCCGTTTGTTCCTGAGACTGTTCTCCCTGCTGAGATTTGGTAGCACAAGACCATTGGCTAAGAGCCAGCCCTGAAGGTAAAAGAAGGCTACTCCCTACGCCCTGACTAAATCTTTTAACAAATTTTCTGCGACTGCTGAATAGCTTAAGTGGTTTCTTCATAGCGTTGTTTAAGTTGTGCTAATAATTTATACAATAAATTGCTAAATTACTTAAGCTTTACCCAGCGAATGTTTTCTTATTAACTGTCAATTCTTTCATCTAAAAAATACACAGGCTATGGAAGAAAAAATTATGACGCGGCACCCACATGACAAGAAAGGAGTTAACATACACAAAAGAAAGTATGATCTGATGAGCCAGGCAATTTTAGGAGCTTTATCTACTCAGACATCTCTCACCCACAAAGACTTGCTGGAAGCTGTTGAAGATCATTTACAAGAGCAGTTTGACGGATCTATCCCCTGGTACATGGAAACTGTAAAGCTGGATCTGGAAGCCAGAGACAAAATTGTACGCTTAACAGATAGAAAACCTGCCGAATATGCTTTAGTCTAAGTGGTAAGCCTGTTTTTCAGTTTACGACCAGCTTTAGGCTTTACTTTGTACTTGCGCTGAAAGTAGGCAATTACTACACTACCGACCATTGTGGGTAATAACCAGGCTATGTAGGCGGGTTGAGTTTGTACATTGGTCACTAGAAAGGCCGTAAAAGTAGCAATATAAGCTCCCGATATTCTTGTGATATGATACATCAACCATTGGTTAGCACTCATGGCTACCAAACCGGAGTAAATTCTAACATCTTTAACTATAAAAGCTAGTAAAATAATAGTAAATACCAGCACTACAGGCATAAACTCATTGAGGCTTTGCCCTGTATTACTGATTGTATTGACAGTCATATAGCCAGCCATTAGTACTGAAAACCCTATTAGCATCCAATCCCATTGTTTGGATTGGTTTTTCTGCTTTCTGGCCAGGCCTCGATATCCGGTGATGGTCATGTGAAATGTAAATACCCCTACCATAAATAAAAAAGGGTTATAACGTATTAGTGCGAGTAAAAAAGCTGATAACGCAACTACTACCATTGCCCATACATAAATTTTACCCGAATAACGATGCCATTTACCTCCTTTACGCGAGGCAAAAGCAAATACACCTACCACCAGAGCTATGAAGCCAGCCACAATGTGCAGAAAAAGACTGATGCTACGTATCGTTTCCATATGCTGTAATATTAGTTTGTGTGCTCAATCTAAACTGGAAGCAGCATGGCAAAAATTAAATTCTGATGAACGGGAATAATACAGGGATGAAATAGAAAAGGAATTGAGCTGGCTTGTTAAAACAATCCGTTACTTATTAGTATTGAGATAGAGACTTATCAGATTTTTTATCTTTAACTTAGCTAGATATGAAACAATGGATTTTTTCGTCTCTCGATGTACTTGGCCCCACTGCTGTTTCAGCCTTTTTAGTTTATGCGCTCGTTATTTTATATACCCGTATTTTTGGGCTTAGAAGCTTTTCTAAGATGTCCAGCTTTGATTTTGCCATGACGGTAGCGGTAGGTACGTTATTATCTTCTACCATTATCAATAAAAGTCCTAGTGTATTGCAGAGCGGTGTGGCACTCCTAAGCCTATACTTCTTACAATTTGTCGTAGCTATACTACGACGAAAGCTAAGCTGGTTCAGCAAGTCAGTAGACAATCAGCCTTTACTTTTAATGGAGGGGCCCAAAATTTTGCAGGAAAACTTACGAAAAGCTCAACTCTCTGAGGATGACCTACGCTCAAAACTAAGAGAAGCCAATGTGCTTAACTACCAACAGGTAAAAGCAGTAGTATTTGAAACTACCGGAGATGTGTCTGTACTACATACTGACAAAGAAAATCCACTGGATTGGGATATTCTAAAGAATGTAAAGCGAGCTTAGAGCTAACGATGTGAGTCGTCATTTTCCAGCATGCTCAGATAGCTATAGTATCTGCTGCCAGCCACGCGCCCTTCCTCTACCGCATCCATAACTGCGCAGCCCGGCTCGTGCGTATGTGTACAATTATGGAATTTGCACTCGCCCAGCAAATCTCTCATTTCAGGAAAATAATGGCTAAGCTCTCCTTCATTAATATCCATTAAGCCCAACTCTTTAATTCCGGGAGTGTCTATAATAAATGTCTCTTGTCCTATACCAAACATCTCTGCATAGGTAGTAGTATGGACACCCTTATTAGCAAAGCTGGATACTTCGGAGGTTTTCTGTTCTAGCGAAGGCTCTATCTGGTTGAGCAATGTAGATTTTCCAACACCAGAATGACCGGAAAACAAGCTGGTTTTATCTTGAAGTTGAGCTTTAACTTTTTCTATATCGGCTGAGTCAAATGCCGATAGCTCCATACAGGTGTAGCCTATACTGCTGTACATGGCTATTAACTCTTGCTGGTACTGCTGGTGCTCTGCTTCTAACAGGTCTTTTTTGTTAAATAGTATGAGTGCAGGAATCCTGAAAGAATCTGCAGAGACTAAAAAACGATCTATAAAACCAAGAGAAGTTTTAGGGTACACCAATGTTGCTACCAGCACTGCCTGATCTATATTGGTAGCTATTATATGGCCATGATGTTTTTTGTGGGTAGACTTACGGATGATGTAATTTTCTCTCGCTTCTATTTCGGTAATTACTCCGGTACCTTCTTCTCCTTCTTCCATTTCTACTACCACCTTATCTCCTACTGCAACCGGATTAGTAACTTTAAGGCCTTTAATTTTAAATTTCCCCCGCAAGCGACATGGGTACACGAGACCATCCTCCGCCAATACATTGTACCACGACCCTGTAGACTTAATTACTTTACCCTTCATACCCTTAGTTCTGTTGCGCTATATATTTCATAATCAGCTGAGTTGCTCCGGTGTTTTCGCTAACATACTGACGACACTCTTCGGCAGCCGCCAGTCGTTCCTCTTCGTTGTTAAAAAAGCGCTTAAATTTATCTCTTAGTTCCTTAAAGTCTCCGGCAGTAAAGGCTACTCCCTTTTTTAATAGTGCATTAGCTTCATTTACGTGCCTGTAGCTACGGTTACCAAAGAAAATAGGCATACCAAAAGTAGCAGGCTCCAATATGTTATGCAGGCTTCTGCCAAAAGCCCCACCTACATAAGCAAACTCACCATAACGGTACAGTGAGGTGAGCATCCCTACATTGTCTATAATTAATACCCGGTAGTTGCTAATAGTTTCTGTTTTAACTTTGGAGTAGCGTACTGTTTTATAAGGAAGTTCCTCTTCTATCTTCTGCAAAGCTTCTTCTTCAATATTATGAGGAGCAATGATAAACTTTATGTCATCTACAAATTCTTTCATAAAAGGCAGAAGAAGCTCCATATCTTCCGGCCAGCTGCTCCCAATTACCATAGCATGGCTATCACCTTTAAATGCTGCTGCCAGCTCGTTTTTAGGCGCATGGCGGCAAATATCTGCTACTCTGTCAAAGCGAGTATCGCCTGCCAGGCTTACGCTCTGTATGCCTATGCCTACCAGCAGATCTACTGTGTTTTGATCCTGCGCAAAAAAATAAGTGACCTTGCGTAGCATATTTCGGTAAAACCTACCATACCAACGGAAGGGTACCGCATTAGACTGAAAAAGTGTAGATACAGAGATAGAAGGTATATGGCGCTGTTTTAGCACACTTAAGTAGCCATACCAAAACTCATATCTTATAAAAAATGCTGCTTTTGGTTTTACATAGTTTAGAAATTTCTCAGCGTTCCTTTTCCCATCCAAAGGCAGATAGCACACCAGGTCGGCTCCTTCGTAATTTTTTCGTACATCGTAGCCGGAGGGAGAGAAAAAGGTAAGCACTATCTGTATTTTAGGATTTTGCTCTTTCATCTCTTCCATAAGCGGACGCCCCTGCTCAAACTCGCCAAGAGAGGCACAATGAAACCAGTAAACCGGCTGGCGCGGGTTACGGGTTTCGCTAAATTCTCTGAGTTGTTTAAAAAGTCCTCTTCTGCCTTGTAAAAACTTCCTGTTCTTAGCTGAAAAAGGATAGCTCATCCAGAGCAATACTCTGATCAGGCTTACGGCTATTCTGTAAAAAAACAATATTTTATCTATTTAAATACAAACCACAAAATACCAGCGGTGTAGCTTTTGGCTGGTGCTAGCAAATACAATGGCAATATATCACCTTGTTGTGGATTGTCGTTTTGTAAATCTACCTTTAAACAGATGAAATAAACGAATTTGCTTATTCACTGTTATGCTTTTTTCATAAAAAAAAGCCCTTCCGGTAAGAAGGGCCTTTCCTTAGATGAATATTTATTGCACCTTATTTTTTAGAAAGGTATTCAGATACACCTTCTCTTGTAGCTTTCATAGCTTCTTTACCTTCTTCCCAGTTAGCAGGGCAAACTTCACCGTGCTTCTCTACATACTGAAGTGCATCTACCAGACGAATAGTCTCGTCAATGTTTCTTCCTAAAGGAAGGTCATTGATAGTTTCGTGTCTTACTACGCCTTCTTTGTCAATAAGGAAAGTTCCACGGTAAGCCACTGGCTGGCCGTTAAATACAAGCTCTCCTTCTTCGTCGTAGTCATAGTCTCCGGCAAGCACGCCATATTTAGTAGCTACCACCTTAGCAGCATCCGCTACTACAGGATAAGTAACACCTTCTATACCACCCTGATCGCGTGGAGTCATCATCCAGGCCAGGTGAGTTTCTTCAGTGTCGCAAGAGCATCCTACTACTGCTACGTCACGCTTCTCAAACTCTGCCAGTTTCTCCTGGAAAGCAAGAATTTCAGTAGGGCAAACGAATGTAAAGTCTTTAGGGTAGAAGAAAAACGCAACGTATTTGTTGCCGATGTACTGATCAAGCGAAAAGTTTTCAACGATTTCCTCACCATTGATTACCGCGGGCGCATTGATCAAAGGAGCTTTTTTTCCTACTAATGACATAAGTTAATTTTAATTAAAATGAATATTCGGTTCTACTATTAATTACTTAATTTCTATATCCTGATCTGGCTCTTCTTTAAGGCCATTAATCTGCACATGTATATTACTGATTTTCAGGTTTTTGATATTCTTCTTTTGAAAGTACTGCTGAATTAGTTCATCCAGCCCTTCATCATGATAGTCAATAATCTCTTGCGTATTGGTACAGTAAATATGGCTATGTTGTTCCATATTCACATCGTAGCGCATAAAACCTGCATCGGAAGCCACCTTACCTGCCAGCCCATTGCTGACAAAGGTGTCCAGAGTTTTGTAGACCGTACCTAAAGAAATTGTAGGGTTGTGTGGTCTAACTACTTCAAAGATCCTTTCGGCAGTAGGGTGTTGGTTCATCGTCTGCATTAATGCCTGATAAACTACCATTCGCTGCTGGGTCGCTTTTAAGCCCACACTGCTAAGTTTTTCCCTTATCTCTTCTAACATTTCACTCATGAAGCCGCAAAGATATAAAAACTAGTTTTTGGAGAAAATTTCCTATGTAGAAATTTTTACTCCTTAATATTATTTATTTTCTCGTTAACTAATTGTTTTGTTGTGAGGAACGTTCCTTTATCGCTACTTTTTTTACGATTTTTTTAATAATCAGTTCTATCTCTCTTTTAAGCCTTCTCCCGCTTTTGCAACTCTGAATAATTCTTTTTACGAAATAGTTCGTAATAAGCTTGACAAGCTTCACATAATCCCCTATCATTATATTACGAAACAATTCGTAATACATGAAAAAAAATATTAAACCTTCAGAAAACGAGCTGGCTATCCTTCAGGTACTTTGGGAAAAAGGTCCGAGCACAGTAAGAACAGTCAATGAGCAACTTAGCCAGATAAAAACTGTCGGCTACACGACTACACTCAAGCTCTTGCAAATTATGCATGATAAAGGGCTTGTTGACCGGACTAGCGAAGGCGCTAAAGGCAGATCGCATATTTATAGCGCAGCAGTTAAAGAGGCTCAGGTCAATAACCACTTACTAGACCAATTTGTCAACCGGGTATTCAAAGGCTCTACCAGCCAGCTAGTTATGCGGGCTTTGGGTAGAAAAAATCCTTCTCAGGAAGAAATAAAGGAGATAAGACAATTTTTAGATAACATGAACAAAAGTGATGAGTCATGATTTTTTTGAGCCAAGCTTCTCCTCTCTATAACTTTTTTGAAGTTACAGGTATTGCTCTCCTGCATTCATTATGGCAAGGAGTGTTTTTTGCACTCCTGCTCTCGCTGCTGATTCGTTTAGTACCACAGTACCATTCCAGTTTACGTTTTGTACTGGCTATAAGCTGCCTTTTATTAATGCTCACGTCAATCGTTTTCACTTTTTATGTAGAATGGAATGCTACCACCTCATTTAAACCAATCGTGGCATCTTCAACTTTGGAAGGTGAGCTGGTTTTGCCGGAAGAAAGTTCTTTCACTCAGCCTAACGTACCTAATTTTTGGGAAGAGACTCTATTTAAGATACAAAGTATCTTTTATATGCTCACACAGAACGCGTATTGGATAGCATTGGCCTGGGCTACTGGTTGCTTGTTTTTTTGCCTGCGCTTAAGCTTCGGGCTGTGGCAGATCAAGCAATTGCGGCAAAACTACGCACCTTTTCCTAAGGAATGGCTGACAAAAGCAGATACACTTTGTAAAGTACTTCATATCAATAAGGTAGTATTTGGGCTTAGTGAATTACATAGCCCTTTAACGCTGGGCTGGTGGAAACCTATGGTATTACTCCCTGCCTCAATGCTTACTGCCTTGCCTGCCGAGCAGGTAGAGAGCATACTATTGCATGAGATGGCTCATATTCGCCGCCATGACTACTTATGGAACCTGCTGCAATCAGTAACAGAAGTGATTCTCTTTTTTCATCCGGCTTACTGGTATATCGCCTCTGTTCTGGAGCAGGAAAGGGAGCATTCCTGTGACCAGATTACTGTAAAAATTACGGGCAAGCCCCAGATTTACGCACAGGCTTTATTAGCAGTAGCCAGCCTGCCCGCAAAAGTTTCACCTATGGCCTTATCTGCAAAAGGACGCTCTGGCCTATCGGAGCGTATTAAGCAAATAGTACTGCCGGACTACCAAAAGAAAAGTATTCAACCTCTCCCCTTCTTATTAGGCTTTTGTCTACTGACTTGTTTGCTATTTGCCTTTACATTTAAAAACCCTTTTGAAGAGCAACTACTAGGTAAGCCTGAGATCAATTCTTTATCGTACGATTCAGTACGAACTCCAGACTACATAGATTATAGTAGAAGATGGTACGGTAATTCTGGTGTTCCCCTTTATAGAGAGCTGGCAAGGTACTCCAGCAACACTAGCAATATGCTGGTAGGTATGTCGGAAAGCAGTAATACAAATATCAACCCATGGACATATTTTAAAAACGATGCGCTTTATTTATTGGACGGAATTGTAGTGGATGTACCAGAACAGATATTGATGCAAGATATTGCAAAAATAGAAGTCTATCATCAGCCAATACCCTCTGTTTTTCAAAACCTTCGTTCGCAACCTTATAATACGGTAGTGAACGTATTAACTGAAATTCCTGCAGCAGATGCTGCCAAGAACACAATTACTGTTAGTGGTTTTGTTAGAACCAAAAAAGATGGTAAAATACTCTCCATAACTAATACAAAAGTACAGGTAAAAAGCACCGGCAAACTTACTGTTACTAATGCCAATGGCCTCTATGAGTTTAGGGCAGTAGGTAAAAACGACACGCTTTTGTTCTATTCACTTTATGACACAGGTACAACGCAGGTAGCTGTCAACAATAGGGAACACCTTAGTATACAGGTGCATACTCCGAGAAGATTAAAAAACCGAGCCAATAAAATAATTGATCAACGTATGTCCCCTGCAAATCTGGAAAAAGATCTACAGGCTATAAATAGTAAGCTGACATTTAAAGACTCATCCATATATGAAGTGATGATAAAAAGATTATTCATTGACCCTAAAGACAATATGGCTAAACTTATATCCAATACTCCTTATTCTCAGGATGATGATCTAAGAACATACTATTCTTTAAGTAATTCTGAATTTCTTTTCACCTTAGATGGTGTAGTAAGAGATCCTCGTACAGTGAGTAGTCAATCTATAAAAGACATAAGATTTAAGACACAAAATCTAACAAAAGAGTATCTGGTTGAGGCTCATGCTACATCTAAACAGGCTACTATTGACAGCACAGATGAAAAGATGAATATCATCAGTGGACAGGTGGTTGATGAAGAAGAAGGACAGCCTATTGTAGCAGCGAACGTATTAATTGATGGTACTACAATAGGTACGCTTACCGATGCAGATGGAAAGTTCAGGCTTGAGAGCAGAGAAAAGATTCAAAGTTTTTCTGTTAACAGTATAGGTTACCATAAACGACTGATACCTACACAGCAAAAAGTTCTGCATGATATAAAGCTGCGCTCATTAAACTTTGCTACCCCTCCCGCAACTGAAGATAGCATGGTCCTTATTGTTGATGGCGAAGTACGCCGTGATATCGCCTCTTTAGAACAGCTAAACCTGCCCCCTACCTCTATCAGGCGTATAAATGTAATGCCAAGTAAGGCTGCTGGGGAGTTTTTAACGCCAGATCAGCAAAAACAGACTTCCAAAGTAATAGTAATAGAAACCAACAAAATATATGCTGCTCCAGACCATACCGCCAGAGGAAAAGTGGTTGACGCACAAAGCAGGAAACCAAGGCTGCGCTCATTAAACTTTGCTACCCCTCCCGCAACTGAAGATAGCATGGTCCTTATTGTTGATGGCGAAGTACGCCATGATATCGCCTCTTTAGAACAGTTAAACCTGCCCCCTGCCTCTATCAGGCGTATAGATGTAATGCCAGGTAAGGCTGCTGGGGAGTTTTTAACACCAGATCCGCAAAAACAGACTTCAAAAGTAATAGTAATAGAAACCAACAAAATATATGCTGCTCCAGACCATACCGCCAGAGGAAAAGTGGTTGACGCACAAAGCAGGAAACCTTTATCTGGTGTAGAGATTAGTGCTTTAGAGAATGAGAAGCTTAAAGTTTATACTGATGAAAATGGAAACTATGAGCTCCCCTTACATTCAAACACTAAATTTGTTCTGCATAATATAGATGGGTATATGCCATTTGTAATAGAAAGAAAAGCTGTAAACACCTTTAAAAATCATACTTACATCCCATTAAACAGGCAGTCTGATGAAAGTGGGACTTTGCTTGAAAGTAGCCTTAGAGTCTTCCCCAACCCTGGAGATGAGGAGATTAAAGTAAGTTTTAAGTTGTGGGAAGCTACCTCTGTAAAGCTGGAATTACTTAATAGACAGGGCAGGTTGCTATTTTCCAGAGAGTATACTTACCCTTCTGCAGGAGACAAAGAACTTGTAGTACCGTCTGAGCAGTTAGCAGCAGATACTTACATAGTTCGGCTTACCCATAACGGCAAAAGCATAAGCAGACAAATTATTCTAAAATAGGTTAATAAATAAGGCTGAGTAGCTAAAAAAACTACTCAGCCTTATAATTAAGAAGCCTGTCAGGCCTAAGCATCTTTATAATGTACACTTGGCAGGCTTCTCAGTCGCTCAGCACTGGATTCTGCTGTAATATCTCTCTGTGGGTCGCCCAACATCTCGTACCCTACCATAAATTTTTTGACGGTGGCTGAGCGTAGCAGTGGGGGATAAAAATGATGGTGGAAGTGCCACTCTTTATGCTCCAGACCATCGGTAGGTGCCTGATGTATACCGGCAGAGTAAGGAAAAGAGGTTTCAAACAGGTTATCATATAAAATGGTAAGTTGCTTAAGCATCTCCGCATAGGCCTGCTTTTCTTCCTCTGTAAACTGTAATATGTTTTGGATATGCCGCTTGCTGATCAGCATGGTTTCAAAAGGCCATACTGCCCAAAATGGCACTAGCGTGATAAAGTGCTCATTTTCCAGCACGATGCGCTCCTGCTCCTCCTGCTCCAGTTGTATGTAGTCTGCCAGCAAACTATTACCATATTTTTGCAGGTAGTCTCCCTGATGTTTGCCTACCACTGCTGGCTCCAGAGGTACAGTGCTCTGTGCCCAAATTTGTCCATGAGGGTGAGGATTGCTACAACCCATCATCTGTCCTTTGTTCTCAAAAATCTGCACGTAATTAATCTCAGGGTGACTACCCAGCTCCTCATATTCTTTTTGCCACAGCTCTATTACTTTTACAATGGCGGTAGTTTCCATCTGCGGAAGGGTGAGATCGTGACGTGGAGAAAAGCAGATTACTTTACAGATTCCTTTTTCACTCTGTGCCCTTATCAGGTTACCTTTTTCTATGCTTCCGCTGGGAACATCTTCTTTAAGCGCCGCAAAATCATTAGTAAACACATAAGTACTTTCGTACTGAGGGTTTTTTTCCCCTCCTGCTCTCTCGTTGCCGGGGCACAAGTAGCATTTAGGGTCGTACTTTGGCCGCACCGTTTCATCTTTTTTTTCTACCTGCCCCTGCCAGGGACGCTTCATACGATGGGGCGATACCAGTACATATTCTCCAGAGAGAGGATTATACCTCCGGTGTGGGTGTTCGTTCAGGTCAAAATTCATCATAAAAAATTGAGCATTACAGTTAAAAAACAGCTAATACATCTATTACTGGCCTAAATCTAACACCTCTGTACCCTTAACTATATCTCCTATATATACTTTTAGCTCTCTCCGAAATCTTTGCTGATATTCCTGCTCTATATCCATAGTCATTTCTGCGAGAGCCTCTTCTTTAACCAGGTTGATGGTGCAGCCTCCGAAGCCTCCGCCCATCATCCGCGCTCCCAGCACATTATCATCTTCTCGTGTTAAGTCAACCAGAAAATCCAGCTCTTCGCAACTTACTTCATACTCTTTACTCAAGCCCTCGTGCGATTCGTACATCTTCTGCCCAAAACCCAGCAAATCGTTCTGCTGTAGTAGTTCGCATGCCTCTTCTACCCTTTTGTTTTCTTCAACTACGTAGCGACAGCGTCGGTATACTACTTCGTCCATCATGGTACGAAAGCGGGTCAGAGTATCCAGATCTACATCTCTCAGGCTTTTAATGTCCAATTCCTGCTCCTTAAGCTTTGCTACGCCTTCTTCGCACTGCTGCCGGCGAACGTTGTACTCAGAGGAAGCCAGCGAATGGCTAATATTGGTATCCAGCAACACAATTTTATGACCACTGATCTGGAAGGGAATCATATCATACGCCAATGAGCGGCAGTCCAGCTTTATCAGTTGATGACGCTCGCCAAACATATTGGCAAACTGGTCCATAATACCACATTGCACGCCTACGTATTCGTTTTCTGCTTTTTGTGATAGCTGTGCGATGGTCTTTTTATCCAACCCCAGCTCAAATATATGGTTAAGCCCGCTGGCCAGACCACATTCCAGCGCGGCAGAAGATGACATACCTGCGCCTTTGGGAATGTCTCCCCCAAAGACACAGTCGAAACCTTTAATAGTGTGCCCAGCTTTTTGCAGCTGATCTACTACCCCCAATATGTAGTTAACCCAGTCATGAGCTGAGCGCTGAAATGCTTCAGGGTCAAAATCCACGCTTTCGCGCATATCATATGAGTACACCCGGCAACGGGGCTGATCATTGGGTGCCAGGGCAAACACCATTTCTTTATTAATAGCCGCAGGAAGTACAAAGCCCTCATTATAGTCTGTATGTTCTCCAATCAGGTTTACCCTGCCGGGGGCACGCACTACACTGGGCTGCCTTTCGTATAGTTCAATAAATTTGTTTTGAATGATGGAATACTCCATAAAAAATTAATTACCAGTAAATAATATATAGGGCTGCTAAAATACCACAGATCAGCAGGGCTCCTATGTTAAACTTAGGACTACTTTTAAAAAGTTTTCTATCCACTTCAATCGCGTTAGGCTGATCTTTGCCCTTAGACTCTATCATACTAATTCCGATGATAATCGCAGCCAGGATCAGGAATACAATTCCCATACGGTTGATAAATGGTAGATCAGGCGTAACAAATTTGAAAAGTGTAGATAATGGAATAGTCAGAATTGCAGCGGAAAGTGCTGCGTTAGGAGTTGTTTTCTTCCAGAATACGCCAAACACGAAGATGGCAAATACCCCAGGAGATACAAAGCCGGTATACTCCTGAATAAACTGAAACGCCTGACCTAAAACGCTTAGCGCAGGTGCCACCAGGCAGGCAATTAAAAATGCTACTACTACTACTATTCTACCTGTTCTTACCAGAGCCTGCTCAGAAGCACCTTTATTTATATAGTTTCTGTAGATATCCATGGTAAAAATAGTAGAAGTACTATTTGCCATAGATGCAAGTGAAGATACAATAGCCGCAGTTAATGCAGCAAAGGCGACTCCTTTAAGGCCGTTAGGTAACAGGTTTAGCAGTGAGGGATAAGCCCGGTCAGGTTTAATAAAGCCAGTTTCAGGATCAGTCATGATCTGCGTAAATGAACCTGATAACTCTTCGTTCTGCACAATCACATATGCAGCAATACCTGGTATTACTACAATTAGTGGAATAAGTAGCTTAAGGAAACCGGCGAATACTACACCTCTCTGCGCATGATCCAGGTTTTTGGCTGCTAAAGCGCGCTGAGTAATGTATTGGTTAAAACCCCAGTAACTCAGGTTTACGATCCACATACCCCCGATTAGTACACTTAGCCCCGGCAGGTCCTGATATGCATCACGAGTTCCACCTTGCCCATCCGGTATCATCATCTGCCCTTCGTTTAGTATCATATGAAAATGCTTGGGAGCCTCATCTCTCAGTCGGGCCAAACCACCCAGAACATCACCATTTCCAACCACTTCAAGAGCCAGGTAGGTAGTGGCTAACCCCCCCAATACCAGAAATATTACCTGAATTACGTCTGTCCAGGCTACTGCTGTAAGTCCACCATATATAGAGTACAAAAGGGCAAAAGCTGCCAGAGCATAAATTGCATACTGAAAAGGAAAGCCTATTACGGTTTCTATACTTAGTGCCCCCAGGTAGATGACCGAAGTCAGGTTTACAAATACATATACCAGCAGCCAGAATACCGCCATTACTGTTCTTACGGTATTGTTGTAGCGGTCGGCAAGAAATTGCGGCATAGTGTAGATGCCCTTTTTAATATATACCGGCAAGAAGAATTTCCCTACCACCAGTAAGGTTGCAGCGGCCATCCACTCATAAGTGGAGATTGCCAGGCCTAGCGCATAGCCCGAGCCCGACATACCTATAAACTGTTCGGCAGAAATGTTTGAGGCTATTAGTGAGGCACCTATGGCCCACCAGGGTAGAGAGCGACTGGCAAGAAAATAATCCTGAGCATCTTTTTTGTGTCCTTTTTTATCTCTGGATACCCAAAGCCCAAGACCTATAATAAACAGGCAGTAGCCTATGAACACCCCAAAGTCAAGTGCGGAAAAACCCATGTTTTATCTTTTTAAGTAGTTTGGTTATGTTAGTCAGTGTTACAAGTATAATCAATTTAGTGCAGCCGTGTGCGGCAGTTAAATGCTCTACTGGCAAAAATTACATACTATTCATCATAATTTGCGAACTCACATCCATTTCTTTTGTACAAATGCTTATTATTTATTGCTTCTTGCCCGCCAGTAAATTTCATAAAACTTAAAGAGTAGCAGATAAATTATTCTACTGGGTGCTGCGTTAGCTTTTAAGCATCCAAAAAAATTTAGCAAAGCAATTTATGAAAGTAGTATTTTCCTGTAGCCTGTTTTTTTTCATGTCTGTTTTAAACTTGTACTCTCCTTTAAGAGCACAGGAGCAATATGAAGAATACTTTGCCGATGGGCAGTTAAAGCTAAGCGGACAGCAGCTGAATGGGCTCAAAAGTGGAGAGTGGAAATATTATTTTCCGGATGGCACTTTAAATGCCGTAGAAAACTATCAGGCAGGTAAGCTCCACGGTCAGGTCAGGTACTATAATTTTAATGGCGAATTAATAGCTATTGAAAACTGGCACCATGACTTACAGGAAGATAGCGCCATTTACTACCACTCTAACGGACAGCTTGAGAAAAAAGGCATTTTTAAGAAAGGACTATACGAGGGCAAATGGATATTCTTTTATGAAGATGGCAACCGTAAGCGAACTGGTTATTACAAAGAGGGTTTACCTTCTGGCAAGTGGATTTTTTATCAGGAAAATGGAAATTTATTGCAGGAAGGTAGCTACCAGGCAGGACTGGAAGAAGGAGAGTGGAAGTTCTATGACAAAAAGGGCCGTCTGGAGTATATAGGTCAGTACCAGAAAGGCAAACGAAGCGGTAAATGGTTTTACGTGGATAAAAAAGGGCGCAAAGAGGAAGTTAGTTATGAGTAAGTGGATGACTTATCTGCTCCAGATTTCTTTAAGATCACTTATTTTTTCTTCTTTATCCGGTTCGCATACAAACAATAGTTCTCCCTCGCAGTCGTAAACTGTGTTGCCAGCACAGGTACAGCACAAAGCACCACTTATTTGTGCTACAAAAACCTGCTTATTGTTAAAAGTACCTTGCTCTACCTTATAAAGCTGGCAATAGTAGCTTTCAGAATCCGATTGCCCCTCATCTACCATTTCCTTTAGCCAGGGTAAATCTTGCATAGGATTGGTAGTGCCACATATTTCAGACAAGGCGGCCTCTCCTTCTAACGGGGGGTACTCAATTTCCTGACAGGCAAGCAAGAGGCACAACGACAGCAGTAAGACAACATGGTTCATAGCTTTGGGGATTTACTATTTTCATAATGACCCTAAAGCACTACTTATAGTTGGAACATTTACCCTCTGAGCTCAAAAATAAGCATTAACAAAAAGAAAAGATTAAGGCTTAGGCCCGAAATCATGTTCAGGCGCATAGTATTTCTGAAGTTAGCTTCTTTAGTATCGCGCACTACTCGCGCGTACCAAAGAAAAGAGTAAGCTAGTAAGGGTAGTAGAAATACCATGTAAGCTACACTATGCCATGCACTATAGTAATAACTGTAAAAGGTAATAAAGCCTATGGCTGCCACCGTAAACACGATCATGGTGAAGTGAAATGTTCCCTTTACACCCAAAACGTAACTTAGTGTATAGTCTCCTCTCCTGGCATCCTCCTCGTGTTGGTATACCTGCGTCATAGGATAAGAGCCCCACAACATCAGGCTGCTTAAAAAGGCAGGCAGCAGTAAGGGTACTTCTGTAAAAACCAGAAACCCTTTATGGTGTACTCCCACGTTTGCCATTAGCCAGGTAAAACATCCTTGAAAAAATCCTGCGATAAACCAGCTACCCACTGCATATTTTTTTAACCTGACGGAGGGGTGACTATAAGCTTTGCTTACCAACCCGTATACCAGCAGCATGACTGAAAACTGCCAACTGATAAGTAGCCCCAGGGCAAGGGCCAGGGCATCTAGGAGCAATGCTACCCAGTACAGCTCTTTACTTACCGGAGGAGGGTTTTTGAGCCCTCCTATACTACCTTTGTCTTTATCGAAGTAACTATTATATGCATTGCTGGCAGGGTAGAGTAAAAAATGAAGGATAAAAAAGACTAGTACTGTAGGTAAAACTTGGGTAGGTGGCTCCACACTTATCGCAAACAGAAATACCGGAAGCAGAAAAAATGAAAAAGGGATGCGCAGGTGTAGTATCGTAGATTTGCTTACCATCAGCGGTAGAATTGCAAAAAACCGAACAAGTTAAGCCTGCTATAGTTATTAAATATCATCAACCAATTATTTTTTCAATTATGAGTGGTTTACTTTATCTAATAGCCATTATCCTTTTAATAGGCTGGCTACTAGGATTTTTTGTTTTTAGTGTGGGTAAGTTTATCCATATTTTGTTAGTTATCGCGATTATAGCGATACTTTTCCGACTAATCAGAGGCAGAGGGATATAGCTAGAGCGCCGGAGGCTAAAATAGCTTCCGGCTATATATTTTTAGCCTCATTCCAGTACGCATCCATTTCGTTGAGTGTCATATCCCCTAATGCTTTTCCTTCCTGCTTTGCTTTTTCTTCCAGGTAGTTAAACCTTTTAATAAACTTCTTATTGCTTCTCTCCAGCGCTTCTTCTGGATTAATGCCTGTAAAGCGTGCATAGTTTACAAGTGAAAAGAGTAGGTCTCCGAACTCTTCCTGCATCTGTTCCTGTTTGCTGGCTTCCTCTTCTACTCTAAACTCTTCCATTTCTTCCTGCACTTTTTCCCACACCTGCTTTTTGTTTTCCCAGTCAAAGCCTACACCCCGAGCTTTATCTTGTATACGCATTGCTTTTACTAATGCTGGCAAAGACTTGGGCACACCGCCTAAAACTGTTTTTTTGCTATTTCCTTTTTCTTTAAGCTTAATCTGCTCCCAGTTTCGCTCTACAGTCTCTGCGTCATTAGCGTCTACATCTCCATAAATATGTGGGTGGCGTACTATTAGCTTTTCGCATATGCTATTAAGTACATCGGCTATATCAAAGGCTTGCTTTTCGGAGGCTATTTTGGCATAAAAAACAATATGCAAAGCCAGGTCGCCCAACTCTTTTTTTATTTCAGGTAAGTCCGCTTCTATAATGGCATCTGACAGCTCGTAGGTTTCTTCTATTGTTAGGTGGCGAAGGCTCTCCAGGGTCTGTTTGCGATCCCAGGGGCACTTTGCTCTCAGCTCGTCCATTATTGTAAGTAGTCGGTCAAATGCCTTTAAAGCTCCCGCTCTTTGGTGTTCGCTCATAAGATAATTATTCTGGTTCGGTAGGCTTTCTGCCTACTAATTCCTAAAGTAAACTCACTAATTCTCAATCAAAAATAAGTAATAGAAACTTTGGTTCTAAGGAGTTCGTTTTAACTTTGTATTTAAAATAGCAGAAAATCATAAGCTTATGACAACGATACTATTAGGAATAGGATTTCTGGGACTCTTTTTCGTACTGATGTGCGTGCGCCTGATCTTTCTTAAAGATGGAGAGTTCAAAGGTACCTGCGCATCTCAGAGTCCTTTTCTGAATAAGGAAGGAGCCACCTGCGGATACTGCGGTAAGGAAGTAGGAAAAGATACTCAATGTGGTAATCCTGATTCAGAAGTAAATAAGGTATTAGCTAAGTTTAACTAACCTTTTTCTTAGTTTGCAGCCTATCTTTTAAGCCATAAAATTACCATTCATTGACTTTAATAAAATCAATTTCCGGTATACGAGGTACTATCGGAGGAGAGGTGGGGGACGCCCTTACACCGGTAGATATTGTTAAATATGCTGCCGCTTACGGCACTTATATTAAAAGTGATAAAAAAGAAGCCAGAGTTGTAATTGGCCGGGATGCACGCGTATCTGGCCCTATGGTAAGCGCTTTGGTATCTTCCACCCTTCAGGGACTGGGTATACATGTAATAGATATTCAGTTGGCTCCCACCCCTACAGTAGAACTTGCTGTAAAGGAGCAGAGCGCAGATGGTGGTATCATTATTACTGCCAGCCATAACCCTGGGCAATGGAATGCTCTTAAACTGCTTAATGCTGGTGGGGAGTTTTTGTCGGCAGAGGCTGGCGAAGAGGTACTTCGCATTGCTGAAGATGCTAGTTTTGAGTTTGCCACTTCTAAAAAGCTTGGCAGCTACGCTCTTGTAGAAGACTTTTTTGATGTTCATCTGGAGAAAATTCTGGCTCTACCAGAAGTAGATAAAGAAGCTATTGCTGAGCGTAAGTTTAGAGTAGCTGTCGACTGTGTAAATTCTGTGGGAGGCATAGTTGTACCACAGTTGCTGGAGGCGCTGGGAGTAGAGCAAGTAGAAAAGTTTTTCTGTGAGCCTGATGGCGCCTTTAAAAGAAATCCGGAACCCGTTCCTGAAAACCTTACCCATATCTGCTCTAAAATTGAGCAGGGAGCCTTTGACCTGGGTATAGTGGTGGACCCTGACGTAGACCGTCTGGTTCTGATACAGGACAATGGAGCTCCCTTTGGTGAAGAATATACGCTGGTAGCAGTAGCTGACTATATTTTAGGCGTTAACGGTGGAGGTAATACTGCTTCTAACCTCTCTTCTTCTCAGGCTTTACAAGATGTTACTGAAAAGCATGGGGGTAGCTATACCGCCGCTGCAGTAGGTGAAGTAAACGTAGTACAGGCCATGAAAGCTAATGATGCTATTATTGGTGGCGAGGGTAATGGTGGGGTTATCTACCCTAAAATGCATTATGGTAGAGATGCACTTACTGGTATTGCTTTGTTTCTTTCACATCTGGCTAAGTCTGGAAAAACCATGACTCAGCTTAAAGCTACATACCCGCAGTATCATATCTCTAAAAACAAGATTGAACTTACACCTGATATAGATATTGATGGTATTATGAAGGGTATTAAGCAGAAATATCAGAGTATGCCTATTAATAGTATTGATGGCATTAAAATCAGTTTTGGCAAAGAGTGGGTACATTTGCGTAAATCCAACACTGAGCCTATCATTCGTATTATTGCAGAGTCTCATTCTCAGGTCACTGCTGACCATTTAGCTAATAAGTTAATAAGCGATATTCGAGAAGTTATATCACAAAGAGCATAGGGATGCCCTCTATGCTTTTTCCTTTCTCTTCTATATTGGCTATTTTTGCCAATTAAAAGCTACACATTATGCAGGTTTATCTAGACAATGCGGCTACCACCCAGCTTGCTCCTGAGGTGTTTGAAGCTATGCAGCCATATATGCTAGAGTTTTATGGCAACCCTTCTTCTACGCATGCTCACGGTAGAGCAACACGCTCAGCTATAGAAAAGGCCCGTAAAAAAGTAGCTGACCTACTACATGCCTCTCCTTCAGAGATATTCTTTACCTCAGGCGGTACCGAGGCAGATAATACTGCTATTAAATGCACTATTGAATCTCTTAAGATAAAACATGCAATTTCTTCTCGTTTAGAGCATCATGCTGTACTTCATACCCTGGAAGGGTTGGCAAATAAAGGTATCATTCAGCTAGATTTTGTTCATACTGACAAAAGGGGGAACATTGACTTAGAGCATTTAGCAAAGCTTTTAGAGAAAAATGAACGTTCGTTTGTCTCTCTAATGCATGGTAACAATGAAATTGGCAACCTTAATAATCTTGAAGCTATTGGAGATTTATGTACTTCTTACGATGCCATCTTTCATTCCGACACTGTGCAGACCATGGCTCACTATACCCATAATTTAAGCCAATTAAAGGTACACAGTATTATAGGTTCTGCTCATAAATTTCATGGTCCTAAGGGTATAGGCATTTTGTATCTACGTAAAGGGCATCATATTTCTCCCTTCATTCATGGTGGATCACAGGAAAGAAATATGCGTGGGGGAACAGAAAATTTGTATGGCATCATAGGTATGGCAAAAGCACTGGAACTGGCCTATGAAAATATGTCCTCTCACCAGCTGCACGTTACTGCTCTAAAAAAACGAATGATTGAAAATTTACAGGCTAAAATCCCTGGCATTACCTTTAATGGAGAATCTGCAAATCTTGAAAAAAGCCTGTATACTGTACTTAGCTTGAGTCTTCCTCCCTCAGAAGATACAGATATGCTCCTATTTAATTTAGACCTGCATAAAATATCAGCTTCAGGTGGTTCGGCTTGTTCTAGTGGTTCTAATGTAGGCTCTCATGTGTTAAAAGCTTTGTCAGCAGACCCTGAGCGTGGCGCAGTTCGTTTCTCTTTTAGCAAATACAACACTATGGAAGAGATTGACTATGTGGTTGAGAAGTTAGCCGCTATGTACAGCCCTATTAAAGTTTGAATCAATCTCCTAAAATTTTGTTTCTTTAGTAAACATATACTGCCGTACCGCCTATGAAACGATACATTTTATTATCTGCCATTACCTGCTTAAGCTTTTTCTTAACTTTTACTACTAAGGCACAGGAAACTGTGGATAGCAAGGTCTGGAAAGCACTTTCAGGAGTTACCTACACTATTACTGAAGATGAGTACGGAGAACTATACGTACCTGTATTTAGCGAAGAGGCTAAAGCTATGGAAGGTAAAATAGTAACCGTACCTGGCTATATTATTCCTTTTGAAGGTCTTTTTAAACCAGAGCATGTTATTGTATCATCTTTACCTCTGGCCTCCTGCTTTTTTTGTGGGTCAGGTGGTCCTGAAACGGTAATGGAAGTTTATCTGAAAGAACCTATTGAGTATACAGAATCGGTAGTGGCTTTTAAAGGAAAGCTCAAGCTAAACGATAAAGATTACGAACAACTTATGTACATACTAGAAGATGCAGAGCTTGTAGGTGAGGTTGGCAAATAAAATAACAGGCATATATAAATAGTAAAGGCTCCTAATAAGGAGCCTTTACTATTTGGTTAAAATAAGCCTGCCTTTAGAAACCTACAGCGATATATCCCTGCAACACCGCGTTTTTACTATCTCCTAAAAGCGATTCGGCTGCTGTAGACTCTGCTATTTCCACCAATCCATAGTTGTACCTTACTCCTATAGATACAGCACTTAAATCAACGCCAGCGCCTACTGCCACCCCAAAGTCCCATGGGTTAAAATTGTCACGGTCAATATCTTCGTCAAACTGATCTAGAATATCTCCATCCAGCGATGTATTGGCTGCCACCAGATAGCCGGCATAAGGCCCAGCATGTATATTAACGACCTCAGCTATAGAAACCTTTGCTAGTATCGGTAACTCTATATATGAGAGTTTTATTTCAGCCTCTCCATCTGCATTGATAATGTTTGCTGGCCCATCTACACTATAAGTGTAGGTATTACCTTTAGTTGTAAAAAGTAGCTCAGGCTGTATGCTAAAGTATTCCGCTACCGCTACCTCTGTAAATATACCCGCATGAAAACCTATACGAGGATCTTTATCGTCGATATCTCCGGTATAAAGAGTAGAAAGGTTGAGACCGCCTTTTAGTCCGATACGAGAGTCTTCCATCTGGGCATTTGCAAGCTTAGGCATAGCCAATAGAGTACATGCCATAGCGAAAAGTAATAAGTGCTTCTTCATATTATTTGTAGATTAAAAAGTTATAAAACTGTACTTATAGTCATTTTTGAAATAACAGCTACCATTTAATATTGTTAAACTCATTGTAAAGAATAAATTTTTATACTTACTCTTTTGAGTAATAGCTATAGCCATTTCTTTAGGCATTGTCTATCATATTAACTTACAGCATGCACAACATACACCGTTATTTAGAGCATACCGCTTTAGCTCCTACTATCAGCTACCAGGAGGTGGAGCAAAAGATTAAAGAAGCCAAACAGCATCAGTTTGTGGGTTTGTGCCTTCCCCCCTTTTGGGTTAAAAAAGCAAAGCGTGAGTTAGGCGACGCAGATATACAAATGGTGAGTGTCATTGGTTTTCCTCTGGGCTATCAAATGAGCCAGACTAAAGAAGCAGAAATCAAACAGGCCTTAAAAGATGGTGCCGATGAGTTAGATGTGGTTATGAACATTTCTTCTTTCAAGTCAGGTATGCCCTGGACTAAAATTGAGCTGGCTAAATATGCCAGTATTATCCATGAAGAAGAGGCTATGATGAAGGTTATTATAGAAACCGCATATCTTTCTGAAGAAGAAATACGTACAGCCTGTAAACTATGTGCAGATGCAGGGGCAGATTTTGTAAAAACCTCTACCGGCATGGCCGGAGGTGGAGCAAAATTAGAACACATCAAACTAATGAGAGAAATACTACCTTCTAATGTGGGTATAAAAGCTTCAGGAGGTATAAAAACTTTGCAAGAGGCACAAGCTATGTTAGCTGCCGGTGCAGATCGCATTGGTACTTCTTCGGCAGTACAAATTGTTCAATCTATCATAAAGTAATTTTTATGCGGGTACACTATAGCATACATGTATATGGTAAAGTACAGGGCGTTTTTTTTCGCGCCAATACTCAGAACAAGGCAGAAGCCCTGGGCATTTTCGGTTGGGTAAGAAATGAGCCCGACGGTTCAGTCTATATTGAGGCTGAAGGTCCTGAAGAGCAAATGAAGGAATTCGTTGACTGGTGTCAGCATGGCCCCACCTATGCTCGGGTAGAGAAGGTAGAACACAAAGAAGACGAGCTACATGGTTTTCAGCGATTTGAGATTAAGCGTTAATTTTTAGTCTTTTTTCTTCTTTGCGCATTATCAAGAGCAGTACTGTCACTAGACTGTCCCTGCTCTTCACTATCTTCTTCCTCGTCTTCAGAACGTGGTTTTGACTCTAGCACCTGATCATTGTTAGCAAAAAACTCATCAAAAGCTTTTTGGTGTGTTAATGACACGCCCTGTCTGATATCTACATCATTAGTAAAGATATCTCTTTCGCTGGTCTGGAATATTCTTACGTTTAAATTACCGCTGGCATCCAGGCGGTAGAGTACTTCAAACTCTCCGTAGAATTGGTTATCAGAACTTCCTCCACCTGTGCTGTTGGTATTTAGGCTCGTCATTCCTCCCGCACTTACAGTAAGCCTGTCATTAAAAAATTCTCTGGAAAGTTGTACGTTCAGGTCACGATCAGCAAGAGCCGTGTTTTGTGCCTGTAGCTCATCAGATTCCAGATTGAGATTAATTTGAATGCCGCCTAGATAATCTTCGCTCAGGCCAGATAGTGTACTGGAGAGCAAACGACTCAGGCTATTGTCTATACGCTGGTTAACAGTAGTAAGTGTAGAGCCACCACCGGAACCAAACCCTCCACCGGCTGGTAAGAATCGGTTCAGTACAATTAATGAGAAAACCTGCTTATATAGCTGCGTTTCGTCCTGCTCCATATCATCTATCAGGTTTTGCACCACCTGAGCACTAATACCAGAAGCTGTAAGTTCAGGTATCTCAATATCAAAAGACAGTTCGGGGTCGGACAGTTCTCCACTGATATTCATAAGAACATTTACGGGCTGGCGTGTAGTTACATAAGATCGGCTTTGTGCATCCTGCATCACTATATCCCTATAGTTAGCTGATACCAGATCTTCCAAAGTGGTTTCTGCTGTGTAAACAGCGGTTATATCAAAGCGTGCGTTTGCCGGATCACCTGACCAGCTTAAAGTACTGCCTTCCCTAATGGCAAATTCTTTTTGAATAAACTGCGCAAAAGTCAATATATAGGCTCCATCCTCTATTACGTAGGTCCCCTGTACATTAACATCACCGGCAGGGCTCATATTAACATTCAGGTCTGCATCTCCGGAGGCAGTAATTTTGTCACCATTAACCGGGTCTATCAGAATAGTCAACTGGGCTTCCGGGCTGATGCGTACATTGGTAGATATGCTCATTCCGTTTACCTGCATAGCTGTATTGCTAAGAGAGTCAGCATTGCTTACAATAGTGGTAGAGTCTACTACTGCCGTAGAATCAGCTTCTGCAAAGGCATTACTAGTAGCATTCACAAAATGAATATACTCCGCTGTAGAGGCTTCATCTGCTTCTTCTATTAAAGCAATAGTCATATCTGTACCTTCATTAATTGCCGCATCTCCGGTTATGCTGAGGTCGTTTACACTTCCTTTAATGTCTATTGAGGCTGAAGCATGGGCACGTCCGTAAAAGCTTTCATTTTGAAAACTTTCGCTATTCACAAACTGAAAATTATCTGTCTCAAATGATAAATCAAGTTCAGGATTAGTCATATCAGCAAAGCTTATTGTGCCATCCAGTTGTGCTTCGGTACGGGCAGAGTCCAGAATGGTAAAATTGTCAAAAAGCAACTGAGTGCCATCAAAGGCTATATCCTGATCGTTGATATAATATTGTGCACCGGTAATTGATGGCACCAGACTCACTTCGTCGGCAAAGGTAAAGGTACCATTGATGGTAGGATCCTGTGCGGTTCCTTTCAGCTTAAGACTTGCTTTTAGGGTACCGGACAGCTCTTCTACATAATCTGTCATAAAGGTTTGCCAGGGCTCTAGCTGAAAGCGATCCATATTAATATCAAAGTCAAAATAGCCAGAGTCCAGACGATAATCCCCCTCCATACTTAACTGACTGGCTTCACCATCCAGCTTCATCTCTAACTGTAGCGGCTCTCCTGCTTCTGGCGCTGCCAGTTGGTCTCCCTGTGCTTTCACATTTAAATTACCTACTGGCAAATCTCTTACTTTGAGGTTGCTAATACTTAGTTGTGATTGTAAGTCTCCCCTCTGGAACACATCCTGCATAGAAGCATCTGCGTTTAGCGTTCCGTCAATCATGTAGTCGTCTAGGTCCAGACTTGCGAGCAAAGGCCCAACTGCCAACTGGTCAATCAATAAAGCCAGATTAGTTTTACCTTCCTGATTTTTGGTATTAACCTCTATTCGCTGATTGTCTTGCTTAAAATAAAAGCTATCTATAGCCAGGTAATTGGCAGCATAAGTAATTTGTGTGTTTGGGGATATTTCCCAGGGCTTTTCTTCCAATACTAATTCCGAAGGATCTAAACTGATTGTAATAGTATCTTTACTGTTTTTGAGTACTGTGTTCAAATCCAGACGATAAGGAGCCCCTTCTGCCCCTACTTTAAGGTTTAAATCTACTTCGGTAGCAAATAAGTGCTGCCTGTTTTCATTTAAAGAGTCTTGTGGTACCCCCGACAGATTACCTCTTATACCTACCTCGGGTATAGTTAGCCCACCTAAGCGAATAAAATCAGACTTAGTGATAAATTTTAGTGCCCTTTGAGAGGTTTGAGCAGTAAGTAAGAGGCTATCCACGCTATAATCCTGATAGATAACATTAGGCGCATAAAAGCGAAAAGTGAGCTTCTTACGATCACTGTTAAAATAAGCATTGGCGTTTATGGGCTTAGCTACTGTTAAAGAAGGCATAAACGCTCGTGCCAGTATAGGTGTATCTTTTACTTCAAGGGTAATAAAAAACTCCTGATTGGTTTCATCAGTATTTATAGTATCTACATTATTCAGAGGGGCTTCGTAAGCTGACATATAATATTGTCTGAAGTCTTCTATAGCTGTAGGGAGTGTAGCTAAGCTAAACTTGCCATTAATACCTGCATTCACATAGTCGGAATAGAAGTTAATTGCACGACCATTATTTGTCTCTTCTGCCACCAGAACTAAAGAATCAAGCTGATAGCTGTCGGCACCTTTGACTACGTTAGACTCCGTTACTTTAAAACTTCCTACTATATTGTCTATGGTGTTACCCCTGGCTTCTGCTGTCATGCGGGTATTATTGATGATTACACTATCTGGAATCAGGTTGAGACGAAACAGATTGGCATTTTCCAGTCTTAAATCAAACTGGTACTGACTGTTTTCCCCTTTGAGGCTCGCCTGAGCATTAGCATGCATTTCTAACAGACTGTCTGCATAATCTACCTGTGCGATAATGTCATCATAATTTTTTTGCCCTTTTAGTTGGAGTCCTTTGTACTGATGCCCCTTATACCCCAGATTTTTTACCAGCAGATTTGCCCTGGCATTACTTAGAGTAGTATCCTGCCCAAAGCTTTGCGTAGCCTTTATATCTGCACTCATGCTCAGGTTCCCATACGCCCGAGCTACACTATCCGGATTGCCTAGGGCTAGCATAAGTGCTCTCAAATCGAAACGGTTTGCTTCAATATTCGCTTTTATGTTAGCTTCGCTACTTTCTGACTGATAATTTCCCTGCGCTAGTAGTTCACCTATCCCGGTTTGTAAGTTTGCATTACCTTCTATATCATCCAGTTTACCTTTAAGCTGTGCACTTAGTGTGATACTTTTCTGCTGTAGTTTACTGAAATAACGGGCAGTAGAGTCGGCAACCAAAGTGCTTAGAAAAGCATAGTCGGTACTAAACTCATTCAGGTTAAAGTTAAAATAAGGCGAACCCTCAGTTGCAGAGTCTAAAGCACTTAGGTTTTCAAAAGAAGCCTCAGCTAACAAAGTTGCTTTATCTGACAGGCTTAGCTCCAGTCTGTCCATTACGCCACTGCCCTTTTCCATATTTATCTGCCAGCTTAAAAAGGCCTTCATTTGGCTAAGGTTGGGGTACATGCTTAATGCGTCTGAGAAATAAGACACATCCTCCAAACCTAGTACAGTCTTGTTTAAGTCAGACTTCAGGCTTATGCTATTCATTAGCTCTGCTGTATTCTCAGCTAGCTGCATACTATAGTCAATCTTACCATTAAGTTCAGAATGACCAGTACGTAGCTCCTTGAGCTGTAGAGCTATTTGCGGCATCTGCATATTAATTACCGCGGCTAGTTCTTCAAGTCTGAATCCACTATTTTTCTCTACAAAAGCTAATAATGGTAGGTTTAGCGATACATCTTTTGCTCCTACCTTTACATCTTCTACCTCTAGTTGAATATCCGATAGAGCCAGATTTTCAAAGTTCATCTGCTTGCTGGCTGAATCTTGTTGTATTTGCCCTACCTGATAGCCAATTTCACTGTTTGCAATTTGTATTTCACTGAGCTCAAATGTATATCCGCTGGGGTTAATTATATTACTATCGGTGGTATCAGCAACTTGTTCTTCGGTTTGGGTACTGTCTGTTTCAGATGCTCTGGGTAATTGCATATTGAATGCTAGCCCATCAATATCCAGCTCTTGTGCTTTGATTAGTTGTTCTTCCAGCTCTATTTTATCAAACAATAACTTTAGTTTGTGAAGCGCCAGGTTCATTACAGTGCTATCCGCTTCGTAGTTAAATCTGATGTTGCTTAGCAGTAGCTCTCCTGCCTGTATATTCCAGGAGGTAGAAGTGGTATCCTGCGTGTTTTGGGTAGTGGTATCTGAGGCAAAGGCCTGTGGAATAAACTCAAAATTAAGCGTATCTTTTCCTTGTAACTGATACAAATTGATATAGGTATCAGCTAAAATAATATGATCTATACTGATGGTCTTACCTATGGCTGCCAAGGGGTCAAATGCTACATCTAGCTTACCGCTGTACAGTAGCGTATCTCCCTGCTGGTCTTCTATGTATACATCTTCCAGCACAATCTGGTCCAGAAAATCTATATCTATGCCTCCCAGACTTACTTTGGTATTCAGCATATTAGATGCTTTATCTTCTACCAGGCCGGTAAGGTAATTTTGTACTGCCGGAGTACGAAAAGCAATATAGATAACTAGCCAGAGCACAATCAGTGTACTCAGCACATACAGTAGACGCTGTGCCCATTTGGGCAAATGAGAGATATGTTCTTTAGGAGAGTTAATAGCTTGTTATTATTTTGTCAAAAAATGGGTTAAGCTTAAAAAATTGCTATCAGCTTTTATATAACAACGATAGTGATAGCTATTGTTATGTATTGCACGCTCAGATATAAACAAATATATCTAAACCGTATTATTTTGTTAATTTGCAATATCATAAGCTCTACTTTTTATCGTGCATATTAAGTAGAATGACATTACGTTTAATGATGAATAACAAGGAAGAAATACGAAAGTTGCTTAAAAAGCTTCGCAAATATGAAATATCTATTCGCAAAGCTATTACTACGCAGATGCAGGGCGATTTTCATTCTGTATTTAAGGGCTCGGGTATTACTTTTGACGATGTACGTGAATACCAGTATGGTGACGATATTCGTAGCATAGACTGGAATGCTACTGCCAAAGGCCATAGCGTATATGTTAAAACTTATAAAGAGGAGCGCGAACAGATTGTGTATATGATGCTGGATGTAAGTGCTTCTCAGGAGATCGGCGATCCCGGACACCAGAAAGTAGATATTGGAAAGGAAATTTGTGGGGTACTATCGCTTTCGGCTATTAAAGAAGCTAGTCAGGTAGGTTTACTTTGCTTCTCTGACCAGAAAGAGGCTTATGTAAAACCTAATAAGGGCGACAAGCATGCTTACCAGATTATTACTAAGTTATATAATACACAACCTGTCTCCACTAAAACTGACCTTAATGCCGGAATCAACTACCTACTCAATATTGTAAAGCGCCGTAGCATCATTATACTGGTATCGGACTTTATAGATGACAATTATGTGGGTAACCTTAAGGCGCTCTCTCGTAAGCATGACCTTATCGTGGTACATTTGTCAGACAAACGCGAAACCCAGCTTCCTAGCCTGGGTATTATCCCGGTTTATGATAAAGAAAGCAAAAAAACAATCTGGGTAAACTCATCATCCTCTAACTTTCAGAGTAAAGTAAGCAGCACTTATGCTGGCACTCGCCAAACGCTGGAAGACTTCTGTCGCCGCCACGAGGCAGATTATCTTTCTATAGCTACAGAAGAAGATTATGTGCCTAAGCTTATTAATTTGTTCCGAGTGAGAAACAAGATTAGGAAAAGCGCATAGCATGAAGCAAAGCAAAAAGAGTATACTATTTATTTTAATTAGTATCTGTTGCCTGAGCCATGCGGTCTTGCAGGCACAGGAGCTTAAGCCTCAGGGTTATTTTGATAGAGACACGCTTAAAGTAGGCGAACCTGTTACCTATACTCTTACTTTTCGCTACCCAAAAAATCTGGAAGTTGTGTTTCCGGGGCAGAGTGAGAGCTACGCTCCTTTTGAGTATCTGGATCGGAGCTTTGCTCCTACCCGCTCAGATAGCCTATATAGTTACGATAGTGTAAACTACGAGCTTACTACTTTTGAGTTGGATAGCATACAAAGTCTTGCTCTACCTGTATACATTATAAACACTGACGATGAGGGTAAGGCTGACAGCACTGCTATTTATGCGGCAATAGATTCTATTCAGCTCAACCGTCTACTGACCCAGATACCCGATAGCCTGGCGCTAAAGGAGAATACAACTTTTCGTGAGGTTGCTTTACAGTTCAACTATCCTTACGTACTGGTTGGAATTGTTGCCTTAATATTAATCGTGGTAATTGTTTATGTAGTATTTGGCAAGCAGATTCGTAAAAAGTGGCAGCTACGTAAACTTAGAAAAAATCAGAAAAAGTTTCAGGAAGCCTTTGCCAAGGCTTTGGATGCCTTGCGTAAATCGCCTAATAAGCAACGTTCAGAATCTACCCTGCTACTGTGGAAGCAATACATGGAAGGTCTGGATCGTTTGCCCTATACCAAGCTAACCACTAAAGAGATAGTAAACTCACCTGCCGGTGATAATTTACAGCAAGATCTTAAAGCTATAGATCGGAGTATTTATGGCAAATACGCAAATGGTGAACTTGTTCGCCACTTTGAGCAGTTAGAGCTGCACACTAACAATAGATTTAAACAAAAGATAGAGGAGATAAAAAATGCCGATTGAAAACGAAAATTGGTTTTCACTAAACTGGTTTCAACCTTCTGTTCTCTCAAATTATGAGTATCAGCATATATTTTTTCTATATCTGCTGCCACTTATACCCCTGTTTTTTATAATCCGCTGGCTGATTGGGCTGCGTTCCGGACAAAAGCTCCCTATCGCTTTTCCTAAAAGCGCACTTAAGCAAAGCCCTATCACCTACCTCCGATTAATTCCTGCTTTGCTCATTGCTTTGGCAGCCGCACTTCTACTGCTAGCAATGGCCAGACCCCAGAAGTCTAATGAGCAGGTAGAGCAGTGGAGCGAGGGTATTGATATTATGTTGGTGATAGATATATCCGAATCTATGCGGATAGAAGACTTTAAACCCAACAGACTACAAGCAGCTAAAGATGTAGCTCGTGATTTTATCGCTGGCAGAATGCAGGATAGAATAGGGCTGGTAGTTTTTTCGGGCGATGCCTATTCACTTTCTCCTCTTACTACCGACTACGAACTTCTGTATAAATTTATTGAGGATATCGACTTTAGCTTAATAGAAAGCAGAGGAACCGCTATTGGTAGTGCTCTGGCAGTAGCTACTAATCGCATGCGCGATGTTGAAGAAGGTAGTGAAGGCCCTGATCGTGAAGGTAAAGCTTCCAAGGTAATGGTTTTACTAAGTGATGGAGATAATACTGCCGGAAACCTTGATCCTATAACAGCTGCCGAGCTAGCCCATGCTTATAGTATTAAAATTTACTCTATTGCCATTGGTAAAGAGGGTAAAGTACCCTTTGGTAAAGATTTTTTTGGGAATACCCGCTACGTGGAAAACTCACTGGATGAAACTACACTCAGAGAAATTGCCAAGATTGGAGAAGGTGAATTTTACAGAGTGTCTAATAAAGAAGCCTTAGAAGAAGTGTTTGACCTTATCGACAAATACGAAAAGGCCGAAATTAAAGAAACTCGCTACAAAGATACCACAGACTTTTACTGGATTTATTTATCGTGGGCAATAGCCTTGTTTTTACTTTGGCTCCTGCTTAAGTCAACTTTTGTGAGTAATGTGTTAAAGGATTAAACTAGCTTTATGCCAGCCTTTCTATGGCTATCTTTGGTTTTTTTACCTTTGATAGTCCCCAGGCCAGGGCTAAGCCGGAAATTATATCCCAGATTCCCCACCATCCGGCAATCATTGCCATTCCTCCCAGACCTTCAAAAAAGTTAAAAATCAGAATAAGAGCGATACCAGAATTTTGAATACCGGTTTCTACGGTAATTGCTTTTTTATCGCTCATAGAAAGGCCAAATACGTTACTTAGAGCAAAACCTGCTCCGTAGGCCAGCGCATTGTGTAGTAAAACAATTAGTACTACATAATGAATATACTCTAAAAATATGCTGAAATTGGCAGCGAAAGCTCCTACGATAAAAGCAGCAAATACCAGTACCGAAAAGATACGTATTGGTTTGCGAAACTTAAGGCTTAGCTTCGGGTATTGATGATTAAACCACATTCCTACCAGTAGTGGTATACCTACTACCAGAAGTATAGCTTCTAATATATCTGTAAAGCTAATACTTAGAGTAGGTAAATCTGTTCCTGTAGAAAGATACAAGCTTCCCCAAAACGCAAAATTTGTAGGTGTAGCTATTACAGAAGCTAAAGTAGCTATTGCTGTCAAGCTTACTGATAATGCCCCGTTTCCTCCTGCTAATACAGATAACATATTAGATAGATTTCCTCCAGCACAGGCTGCTACCAGTAGCATCCCTAATGCTACACTTGGAATAGGCTTAAGTAGAAGTATCAGAACAAAAGTAATAGCTGGCAAAATTATATACTGCGCGCTTAAACCTACTAGCAGGCTTTTGGGCTTAAACCATAATCTCTTAAAGTCCGCTACAGTCAACTCAATGGCTACCCCAAACATTACCATTCCCATGCAAATGTTTAATAGTAGCAGACTATCCTGATTAAAGTTTAGCCTTATGCTATCTAATACTTCCATTATGTAATTCTATAATATATTAGGTAAGTCTAATTAACTTAAACGAACGTTCAATTATTAGCAAAGCCTATTTTCCCACCCTTATAGCCCTGTTCTTCCATCTTCTGAGCAGCTTCCTCTACTTTTTCACGAAGCTCTTCTTTGTAGCTTTGAAGTCGTGAGGCTACTTTCTTGTCATGGCTACCAATAATCTGGGCAGCTAAAATCCCGGCATTTTTTGCACCATTAAGTGCTACGGTAGCCACAGGTACACCACCTGGCATCTGCAAAATAGAGAGTATAGAGTCCCAACCATCTATAGAATTGCTGGATTTTACAGGCACCCCTATAACGGGTAAAGTAGTAACTGCGGCGACCATTCCGGGTAGGTGCGCTGCTCCCCCCGCCCCTGCAATAATAACCTGTAATCCATTTTTTCTGGCATCATTTGCATACTTCATCATACGGTCAGGTGTACGATGGGCGGAAACAATAGTGACTTCAAAAGGCACCTCTAATTCTTCCAGAATATTTGCAGCTTCTATCATTACAGGCAAGTCGGATTTACTGCCCATAATAATACCTACTTTTACTTTGCTCATGCTTTTATCTTTAAACTATTTTTTACTTGCTCTACTTTCTTTTTAAGCAGATTTACGTCTTTATCTATAATGGTAATATGCCCCATTTTACGGAAAGGCTTGGTATATTTTTTTCCGTATAGATGTACTTTTACCCCTTCTATAGCAAGAGTCTCCTCAAAGCCTTCTAATTTTGCCAAGCCGGAAAAACCATCTTCCCCAAGCAAATTAACCATTGCAGCCGGTATTTTAGTGGCTGTAGCCCCCAATGGCATGTTTAATATTGCTCTCAGGTGTTGTTCAAACTGTGATGTAATATTGGCCTCAATGCTATGGTGACCACTATTGTGGGTACGTGGAGCTACTTCGTTTACTAATAACTCTCCTTCTTTCGTAAGAAACATCTCTACTGCTAACAACCCAGTCATGCCTAGTTTCTCAATAACTTTTTGAGCCAACTGATCGGCATCCTTAGCAATTTGCTGACTAATATTGGCAGGAGCAAAAAGGTATTCTACAAGATTATGCTCTGGATGAAACACTAATTCCACTACCGGAAAAGTTTTCATTTCTCCCCGAGCGTTGCGAGCCACAATTACTGCCAGCTCTTTCTCAAAAGCAATCTGTTTTTCTAACAGACCTGGTTTGTCAAAAGCCTTAGGTAAATCTTGCTCTGTTGCTATAATTTGCACTCCTCTACCATCATAACCCTCTTTACCCAGTTTATGCACCGCAGGTAGCATATTGGTATGCTCTGCCACTTCTGCTCTATTTTCGGTAAGTACAAAGTCTGCTGTAGGTATACCGTTGGCCTGGTAAAACGTTTTCTGTTCACGTTTGTCCTGAATCAGCTCAATTATTTCCGGCTCAGGGTAAACTTTTATCCCTTCTTCCTTAAGTTTTTTCAGCGCTGCCGTATTTACGTTTTCTATTTCAATGGTGATAAGGTCACACTGCTTACCAAAAGTGTATACTGTATCAAAATCGGTAAGCGCACCTTGTGTAAAGTGTGTGGCAATATTCTTACAGGGAGCGTTTTCATCTGGGTCCAGTACCCAAACATCCAGGTTAAAATCTATTGCTGATTGTATCAGCATGCGGCCTAGCTGTCCACCCCCTAATACTCCTAGCTTAAAATTTTGGTAAAAAGCTGCTGACATATGTTGATATTTATAAATTAATGGGCAAAGTTAAAGTTTCTGCTTTACAGATGTACTTATACAGCCTAAAAATCCTAAACCTATGCATCAGCTATTAGTTCGCTCTCTTTATTTGCTTGCCCTTTCTGTGCTATGGTGGAGCTGCCGCTCTCAGGCTCATCGTTCTGAGCAGATGCTGGAAATGCCTAAGCCTAATATATTATTTATTGCCGTAGACGACCTAAGGCCTGAACTCAACTGCTATGGTAAATCTCATATTATTTCACCCTACCTTGACGAACTCGCCAGCCAAAGCTTAGTTTTTAATCGTGCATATTGCCAGGTACCTGTTTGTGGTGCTTCAAGAGCAAGTATACTGACAGGCCTACGACCTAACCGCCAGCAGTTTATCGGCTACAATACCTGGGCAGAAAAAGACACTCCTCATGCTTTAAGTCTACCGCAGCATTTAAAAAACAATGGGTATTATACTCTCTCTAACGGCAAGGTGCTTCATCATACCATGGATATGCGTAATAGCTGGAGTGAGTCGCCCTGGTTTCCTGATGCGGGCAAAAACAGCCATCGTAACTATATACTGGCAGAAAATATTAAAACCTCTAATGCCCATAAGGGAGGCAATGGCCCAGCTTATGAAATAGCAGATGTAGATGATGAAGCCTATTTTGATGGCCAAATAGCGAAGAAGACAATAGAGGATTTAGAAAGGCTGGCAAAGCAGGAACAGCCATTTTTTTTGGCGGCAGGTTTTTTAAAGCCCCACCTACCGTTTAATGCTCCTAAAAAATACTGGGACCTTTATGATGAAGATGATATCCATTTTCCAGAAAACAATTATGTTCCTAAAGATGCACCCTTAGTAGCTATACATAATTCAGGAGAACTACGGAACTATACTAACATCCCAAGTGAGGGTAAACTTTCTGAAGAATTATCCCGACGGTTAATTCATGGATATTATGCGTGTGTAAGCTATACCGACACGCAAATTGGTAAAATCTTAAAGGCTCTGGAAGAGCTCGGCTTAGCAGAAAATACAATAGTAGTGCTTTTTGGGGACCATGGCTGGAACCTGAGTGAGCATACACTTTGGTGTAAGCATTCAAACTTTGAAACTTCTCTGCGAGCACCTCTTATGATTAAGGTTCCAGATATAGAAGGTGGGCAAATGACAAATGCTATTACAGAATTTGTAGACATTTACCCTAGCTTGTGTGAGCTTGCAGGTATTGCTGTACCACATCATGTAGAAGGAACCAGCTTTGTGCCTTTACTAACACAACCTGCCCAAAACTGGAAAAGGTACGCAGTAAGCAAATACCACAATGGCTATACCGTTAAAAATGATCGCTACCGCTATACCGAATGGCGGAGCAAAGATGGTAAAAGCTATGCCCGCATGTTGTATGATCATGCAACGGACTCTATGGAAACCATAAACATAGCAGAAAGCCCTGAAAGCGAAGCTATTGTGAGGGAGTTGCAGCAGGTAATTTTTGATACTTACCCCAATGAGTTTACGCAGCAAGGTCGCTAATGCTGAGAATAGAGCTTATTGCTCCTGCATGGCTATACCCATTTTTTCCATTAGCTTGCTGGCATTAAAGCTTTTACATATGCCCTCATGAATTTGGTAATCAAAGTAGATTTCATCATTCTCTATAGTGCTGGTAAAGCTGTAGTTAGAAACGTTAGTCAGTTCTTTTTCCATATTGCCCAGTTCAAGATCGTGGGTTGACACGAAACCAAAAGCTGCTAATTTACTTAGTTGCCTGATCAGAGAAGCAGCACCATTGTGCCGATCCTGAGAGTTGGTGCCTTTTAAAATTTCGTCAAGCATATACATGACAGGCAAGCTTTTATTTTGATGACTATTCTCCAGCATATTAAGCAGTTGCTTTAGTCGTTTAAGCTCCGCATAAAAGGATGAAACGCTTTCTTCCAGAGAATCCTGAGTCCGCATACTGGTAAACACCTGAATAACAGAGGTAGTAAGGCGAGTAGCACAAACCGGAGCCCCCATTAACGAAAGTACCACATTTACACCTACGGTCCGAAGAAAGGTACTTTTGCCCGACATATTAGAGCCCGTAATTATGCAAACCCCACCTTTGCCCTGCATGCTAAAGTTGTTAGTTACTCTACCCTCCGCATTAATAAGGCAATGTCCTAAATTTTGGGCATCAAAAATATAAGCCTCTTCGCTAATTGTAGGAAATACATAGTCTGGGTGCGAAAACGAAAAAGCAGCAATACTATTAAGTACCTCCCACTCGCTTATGCTTTCAAACCAATGGCTTACATCACCTTTAAGGTTGATCTTCCATCGGTCTGCTTTAAGTAGCCAATACACATCCAACAATAGTACAATGTTAAAAATGTGGTAAAACAAATTGCCGCGTGCATCAAAGTTGTCAAGAATATACTCCAGCTTACTTATTTCTTTTGATGCCTGTATGTCTTCGTGCAAAAAGTAGCCTTTTAGTTGTTTCAGTTTAGGGTGTGTAAACTCTTTTCTTTCTACCGACTGTATCATCGCCCTGTATGCTTTTAGAGCGTTAATGCTAGTATGCGTTTTTTTGTGGGTAAGACTCGCTTTTTCGGCAATAGACCATAAAATAATACCATTTATAAATATGGCCGCAAGTGGCCAGTAAGAACTTATACCAGCATAAAGGTAAGCAACAATAGCTGCTAAAGTGAGGGTAGGCATCAGCAGCATAATCGCTTTGTACAAACTTCTGTTTTGCAATGCTACCTTTTCATTTACCCATCTCAGCAATGTTTCTGTATCTTCCTCTTTGCTTTGGCCCAGGCTACCGGATGCCTGAAAATCCTGTCGCCAGTCTAACTGCTCTTTTATCTCAAGTACTGCAGCCTGTCGCTCTATAATTTCTTCGCGTGGAGCAGCCTCCTTTAGCCAGTTTGCAAGCAGGGCTTTTCCCTTTTGCGTATTGCACCTATTTAGTAGTTGATAGAGTGAATGCTCTCCAAATACATCCAGGTCGCCGGTATAGGGGTGCTGGTAATCATCAAATTGTTTTCCTGATTCCATTCCCTTTAGCTTGCCTTGCAATCGCTTTAGTTCATCCTTATTAATCTGTACCAGACTGTCTATATGGAATCTTTGCTTTTTAACGCGGTTATGCTGCCTTACCAGTAGCGGAAACGCAATAGCGAAAATAGTACCTACAATAAAGATCCACTCGCCATTTCTTTGGTTTGCAAAAAAGACGACTCCTACAAGAAATAGTAAAAACAAAAGACTACGCATCCATGAAAACTGCTTGTCTTTTCCGGCAAACACCTCTGCTTTTTGTTTAAAGCTGCGAACACGCTCTTCGTATGTAGTAAATATTTTCTTCTCCATAGTCTTTGCTTCAGTATAGCATCTATTTGAACGTAAATATTGAAGATTGTTTTTTAATCGTATAAGCTTTTCCCTATTCTTACTCTATATTTGTTGGTTGTATAAGCTTTGATAACTTTTACTGATACTTTTCACAATAAAACACAGCTAACATTGAATACCATTCAAGGCGTTAATTTGCTTGATGTATGTAAAGAGTTTGGTACTCCCCTCTATGTGTACGATGCCGATAAGATAGTACAGCAAATTGACAAACTTCGCTCTCATTTTTCCAGAGTTCCTCTTCAGCTGAAATATGCTGCTAAGTCGCTTACCAACATATCTGTACTTAAGCTGGTAAAAGCACAGGGAATAGGCCTGGATGTGGTATCTGTAGAAGAAGCTCTGTTGGGTATTAAAGCTGGTTTTGCTCCGGAAGAAATATCTTATACCCCTAATTGCGTTAGTTTTGAAGAAATACAGGAAGCCGTAGCACTAGGGGTAGCTATTAATATAGACAACCTTCCTATACTGGAAGAGTTTGGTAAAACCTATGGTTCCTCAGTGGCTTGCTGCGTACGTATCAATCCAAATATTATGGCTGGCGGCAACACTAAAATTTCTGTAGGCCATAGTTTTTCTAAATTTGGTATTTCTGCTTTGCAGCTTGATGAACTTGTAGCTGTTGTAGAAAAGCATGAGATAGATATTAGCGGTGTACACGTACATACCGGCTCCGATATATTGGATGTAGATGTGTTTTTAAAAAGTGCACAGGTAGTTTTTGATATTGCCAAGCATTTCTCTAACCTTCGCTTTATTGATTTTGGTAGTGGGTTTAAAATTAATTATCATCAGGAAGATAAATCTACCAATCTGGATGAGCTTTCAGAAAAGCTACAGGATGCCTTCTTAAAGTTTTGCGATGAATACGGCAAGCCTTTAGAAATGTGGCTGGAGCCTGGTAAAATACTGGTAAGTGAGTCTGGCTTATTCTTAGCTAAGGTAAATGTGGTAAAAGAAAACCCTCAGGTCACATTTGTAGGTGTAGATTCTGGTTTTAATCATTTAATCCGCCCTATGTTTTATGATGCTTACCAGCACATAGAGAATATTTCTAATCCTGATGCTGCCAAAAAGAAGTACAATGTGGTAGGATATATTTGCGAAACTGATACTTTTGGTAGTGAACGAGAGCTGAGCGAAGTGCGTAGTGGCGACATTTTAGCCATTCATAATGCTGGTGCTTATGGTTTTAGTATGGCTTCTAACTACAACTCTCGCCGTCGTCCGGCAGAAGTTATGGTTTACAAAGGTAAGGCGCACCTGATTCGTCAGCGAGAAACTTTAGACGATATATTAAAAAATCAGATTGCTATAGACTTATAAACTAAGCTTATGCTATACCGCTCCTTAGCCGTTCTCTTTCTGTGTATGCTCAGTACTTCTGGCCTACTAGCACAGCAAGAGGACAATTATCTCAGATACATTAACTTAGGAGCGGGCTTTGTTGCCCCTTCATCTCTTGATCAAAGTTTTTCGGATATCAAATACAGGGGCTATGCTGCTTCGGTAGCCATGCAGTATCATCGTAGGAGCAGCCAGCTGCTAGACCACCTGGACTTTCGTTTTGATGTAGGCGAGCTTACTAACAATACCAGTTTTGCCTATCTTACGTATTATCGTTTTGAGGGAAACTATAGCTACGAAAAGCAGGTTAAAACGCTACTGGACGATCGTTTGAAGTGGTTTGCCGGAGCTTCTTTTAACTCGCTATGGACACTTTTTCATTATCGTGATTTTAGCAATAATGCCTATAATAATAGTTTTTACGCATCATTAAGTCCACGTACTTCTCTGGTTTTTCCTTTTAGCCTTTGGGGTAGAGATTTTCGTTTACAGGGCTCTGCCTATATTCCCTTACTTACTTTTGCGATGCGTCCCTCTTACGGTTCCAGCAATTTTTTCGGCTTTTTGGACGATGATCGTGACGATACCGCTCGCCAGCTGCTGGAAAGTGGCAAACTCGTAACTTTGAACAAGTTTTTTCGCTACAGTAATACTTTTGCTCTGGAGTATTCCTTCAAAAAAAACCCTAACCGCATACGCCTTAGTTATGAATGGAATTATCTAAGGTACAAAGAACCAAGGCTTACTAAAACTGCCTCACATACTATTACCTTCTCTACTATGTTTAATTTCTAAACAACTCACTCCTGATTGTTATGAAAGCATTTTCGCTATCGCTTCTATCACTTATTATCGTAGTTTTCTTATGTGCCTCCTGCGAAGAAGTGCTGATACAGGAAGAGTATGAAGATAATGCAGTAGATGTGTTTAATTCTCTCTGGACCACTGTAGATGAAAACTATACTTTTTTTGATTTTAAAGGTATTGACTGGGATGCTGTATATACGGCTAATCGCCCACGTGTAGAAGATGGTATGCGCCGCGACTCACTCTTTAATGTGTTGGGAGATATGCTTTTTGTTTTACGTGATGGACATGTTAACCTTCAGGCAGGTTTTGACCTTTCACGAAACTGGAACTGGTACCTGGACCATCCTCAGAATTTTGACTTCTCGCTAATAGAAAGAAACTATTTAAAAGATGACTACGAAATTTCGGGGCCTTTTCGTAATAGGGTAATAGATTCAATTGGTTATGTATACTACTCTAGCTTTGAGAATCAGGTAAGCGAGTCTTTAGTAGATTATATTGTTACTAAGTTTGCCAGCAGAATAGAAGATAAAGCAGACACTATTATTATTAAAGGTTTAGTAATTGATGTAAGGGACAATGGTGGTGGTAAGCTTAGTAATGTAGAAAACATAGTAGGACGCTTTGCAGATGAAAAAAGACTAGTACATTACTGGCAGTATAAAGATGGTCCCGGCCATAATGAGCTTACAGAGCGTATTCCTAAATATGTTGAACCTACCGGAGATTTTCAGTATACTCAGGCACCTGTTATTATCCTCACCAATCGTTCGTGTTATAGCGCTACTAACTTTTTTGTGCAGGTTATGAAGAATTTTCCGAATGTGCTGGTAGTTGGGGATAGTACTGGCGGTGGAGGCGGATTACCTATTAATCGTGAGCTGCCTAACGGATGGCGCTACCGCTTCTCTTCTACGGTAACCACTACAGTGAGTGGAGAAAATATTGAAGATGGTGTAGCTCCGGATATTAAAGTTGATATGAAAGAAGAAGATAGGCAGGAAGGTAAAGACACTATACTAGAGACAGCATTCGGAATTATTAATGAAATTTACGACCGACAACGCATAAGGTAGTTTTGATCTATATCTATGCTTGACGCAAATTAAAATATTCTCCGCATAAATATTATATTTGCTCTGCCCGGGACGTTAGCTCAGTTGGTTTAGAGCGCTGCCTTGACAGGGCAGAGGTCACTGGTTCGAATCCAGTACGTCCCACTACTAATGAAGATTGCCTTACATTTTATGTAGGGCTTTTTTTTATCTTCATAGCGAATTTTTACCATTGCCATGCTTAAAGACTACATCAAAAAAGTATTTCCCGGTATTTTGGAGTTCAGCATCAGTCTGGACAAAACTTCTTCTATTCTGGATAAACCCTGGGTAGTAGCGGGGATAGATCAAGCCAAAGAAAAGTATATCTTCAAGAAAAATCATGAGTTGCTTATCTCTAGAGAAGGAAAAGTAGAGATGGGTAAATGGGAGTTTCTGGATGAAGCACATTCTTTTTTAATAAGGAGAGAGAGTGGTTCTTTTTTGTACAACAAAGGCTATTTGGATAAGGCTGTACTTATTCTGAAAGTAGATGGCAGAGAAAGTGATTACCTTACTTTAGCCAACGAAAATGTGCTACCAGATTTAGATGTTCGCGGCTATCTTGAGAAGATAAGGTACCGCAAGCATAACATTTTAAAGCTTGAGCTGGAAGATGGATCTTTTGTAGAAGTAGAAAGAGATTATGATACCAGCTTTCCGATTGTAGGCAACCGTATCAGCCTGGCGGGTGGTTTGGCCATTCCTCCCGGAAAATACAGACTTAAAAATGATCAGCAGATTCTGGAAGTTGCTAAAGGAAAAATTAGGTCTATTCTGCAGTTGCAACAGTATAATTATAATAACCGGCTGATAGAAATTGAGCAACAAGATCCTGAAGATATAAACGAAGGCGATTATGTGACTGTAAATGGCCTGGCCCCACTTTCCGGGGTTTATTTATTAAGTAAAAGGCGCTTCATCAGCGTACACAATGGCAAGGTTGAAAACATTGGCTACCGAAAGTACTACCGAAACTGGATCATAGCAGGAATCATCTTTGTACTTCTGCTGTTGCTTCTCCTCTTTGGATTTTTTGCCTAGTTTCTAAACAATTATACTCTTTAAGGAGTAACTTTTTCATTTGCTTTTATCATCATTTAAATTTTTTAAACTATGAGCTTATGGCTTGCCATCGTAATTTTTATTGGATTGGCGGCGGTAATTGGCTATGCCGGTACTATGTTAACCAAGGCTGCCGATCAGCTGGCAGACCTCACAGGATTTGGAGAGGCTTTAGTAGGTGGTATACTTTTGGGTGCCATTACTTCTATCTCCGGTATAATTACTTCCGTAACTGCTGCTTATGAAGGTCAACCTGAACTGGCATTTAGCAATGCCGTAGGAGGTATAGCAGCACAAACTGTTTTTTTAGCAATAGCTGATATAGCCTATACTCGCGCAAACCTTGAGCATGCTTCAGCTTCTTTTACTAACTTACTACAGGGCGTGCTACTTATTGGAATGCTAGGTTTCGTTATTCTGGTTATGGCTTCCGAATCACTCACCGTCTTTGGAATTCATCCGGCTTCCTTAATTTTAATATTAATTTATGTGTTTGGCACACGGCTTATTTCCAAAGCTAAAGAACATCCAATGTGGGAGCCGCAAGATACTTCTGAAACAGTAGAGGATGTACCCGATGAAAATAATCAGCCCAATGTAAATCTTAAACTACTGATTGTTCGCTTTACAGTATTAGCAGGTGTAGTTGGTGTCGCGGGTTATTATATTGCCCAGACTGGCATCATTATCACTGAAAACTCAGGGGTGTCTGCTTCTTTTATGGGTGCTCTTTTTACCTCTGTGGCTACCTCTTTACCAGAACTAGTAGTATCGGTATCAGCAGTAAGACAAGGCGCACTTACGCTGGCCGTAAGTAACATTATTGGAGGTAACACTTTTGATATACTATTTTTAGCATTCGCAGATATGGCTTATCAGGAAGATTCAATATACCATGCTGCTACCAATTCTCAATTGTTTATCATTTCTCTTACTATTCTGCTTAGCTCTGTATTGCTATTAGGTTTACTGCATCGGCAGAAGTATGGTTTTGGGAAAGTGGGCTGGGAGAGTATACTTTCTATTCTGATTTTTGTAATTGGATATTTCTTACTTTACAACATGTAATCTATAACTTTTTTACAGCTATATCCTATATCTGATATTAACAGATTATACTCATCAAACAAAAAAAGGCCACCTATAAGTGGCCTTTTACGTTAATTTTTTTTTCTACTTTTTTAATTCACATTAAAATCCCCTCTGAGGTTTCTTAGCCTTTTCCTCACATCTGCTACATATACACTACCCGGATGCTCGCGCAGAAAGTTCGTATACACTTCCATAGCCTTGTCTTGCTCCTGTAACTGATCTTCATATATCTTTCCCGTCATATAAAGAGCATTGTCTCCTAGTATATCATAACCATAAGCCTCTGTAATGGTATTTAGATGTGCTAAAGATTCATTAAATTTACCTAACTTCATATCTATGGTAGCCATTAGCCAGTGTATCTCATCCGCTAACGCATGGTTTTGGTATAATTCTAACATGCTATCCAATTTAAATACAGCTTCTATTTGCTTATTCTGGAATAGTAATAATTCTACATTAGCATAGTCTTGCATGGCAGCTTCTGTAGTATCTAATGCTGTATTGTTCTGTATTAATATACTTAAGGACATCGCATCATTAGCTATTTCACGCGTAGTAGCTAACTTGAGTACATCCAGGTGTCCTTGGGCCAGTTCAAACTCTCCCTTGTAGTAAGAGAGTTTAGCATTTCTGAGTTTAGCCTCATAGCCTACTGGCTCTTCCTTATGGTTTTTCTCTACCTGCGAATAAAGCAGTGTAGACTCCCAAGGTTGATTGATCAGCAGATAGATGTCTCCCATATCCAACTTACACCTTGCCTTTAGCTCACGGCTCGCTTTGGGGTGCTCAGCCACCTCTTGTAGAGTGGTAATAGCCTGGTCTTTTTTATCCAGGTAAAAAGCATAGAGCAATGCCTGGCTTCGCATAGCTTCCAGTGTAGCATAGCTTGGACCCATAGCGGACCCTTTGCTCTCATCTATAAAGTTTTGGTAATCGTCTATAAGTTTGGTGATGTCTTCCTGAGCGACTGGATAACGGGTCTTCACAATTTCTTCCCTCGCCTTAATCTTGTACCTTCTGGCAGATACATAATTACCGGTACGTGGATATTTCTCTATGATGTAATCATACATCTTTAGTGCATTATCATAATCCTGATTTTCCAGTGCAATGCTAGCTACATCCATTACTCTGTCACCATCGGATCTATTTCTTCTGTCTATAGCTCTGGCTTGCATAAAGGCTCCGTAGAAGTTTTTCTGCTGGAGATTGATCCAGATTAGAAGTTCATTGTACAGCTGCTTGTCGGGCTCTTCCTGTATTTTGTCGAGCAGCATGTTAGATAAGCCTTGCAGGTCTTCTTCTTCGGTTAGAATATTCTGGAGAACATTCTTGACGTAGGTAATTCTGGCCTGATCTTCGTCAGCGTATTTGAGGTACTCGAGCACCATCTTATCTTTCTCATTGAGTCGGCGATAGACATTGGCCAACTCAAGGGCAAAGAGGTTAGGATCACTAGCGGCTTCCCTACCCTGCTGATAATAGACAATAGCTTTTTCAAGCATATCGCTCTTGATGTAGTGGCTTGCCACCAGCCTGATTTTATATGGGTCTGCGCGTACCTCATCTAAAACTTCGCTATGGTATTTTTCCGCGGAAGCGTTATTGCCCATTCGCTGTTGCAGTATGCCGGCATCCAGACGGTAGATAATATTTGCGGGATATGCTTTAAGTGCTTTGCTAACATAATTTTCTGCTTGATCCAGATATCCATTATTTATCAACAACCTAAAATATCGGCTATGAATAATCGGAATATTTTTTTTCTGTTTTGCGAGTTCCTCATAAACGGACTTCGCTTTTTCAATTTCTCCTTTGTCATCATACTGTTGGGCCAGTTCTATCTGTTCCTGATCTTGAGCCTCGGCAGTGAAAGCAAAAATACTCGATAACAAAAGAATAACAAATGTTAGAGGGTGGTTTAATTTCATACATCTCGAGTTATTGATCCTAACATATTCACTAACATACTATATTATCGAAAGATTATTTAAATCGAACTATTATTATTTATTACGGTGTGAATAAGTGGAAAACTCTGTGGAAATCCTTTTGTTATTCACCATCGAATATAACCTGTTCGATTATTTTTAGGTTATTAACACACTTATTAACAATTAATAGATTGATTTACAGTAAGTTAAGTATATTTTATAAAAATGTTAACTAATCTGTGGATAACTTTTTACGTGATTGATAGTGTGTATAACATTGTTAATAATTTAATTCACACTGTTGATAGGAATGTGTATAAAAGGAAGGGAGGATATCGAGTGAATAACTTTATTATTTTCCACATCGAATACGGGGTGTATCCACATGTTATTCACTCGATAGTGTTGATAACTTAGAAGCTTATGTCAATCTCTCTGGTCCAGTTAGCCCTCAAATCAATTACTTCTTCTTCATTATAAAAGTAAACAGGTTCTGCTTTTCTGTTTTCTAATATGTTGGCACTGTCCCATTGACCATTATTATTTTCATCAATTAGAATACGAATGTGATACTCTCCTGGCGGAATAAGTTCAAAGGTATATGTGTTAGATGTTGGTTTTTGCTCTTCTACCAATTCATAATTATTGTTGAGTAGCTGAAGCGTATAATTTTGAAATTCTGTATTTATAGTTCCAGTAATTTTGCCGTGCTCACTAGGCTTTTTAAAATTGTACTTTTGAATTATTCTTTGACTACTATCATTTTCAATGCTGATAAAACTACCAGCAGATATATAAAGAATAAGTGGCTTAAGGTTTTCTTTTAGTTCTTCCTTATTGTAGATATTTGGGGTGAAGTTTGAAGAAATATTTAAGCTGTCTGCTACATTAGCTAGTATTTGAGATTTGACAGATTCGGTTTCAATGGTATTAATACTATCAGCTACTTTCCTTAAAGAAGGTATTCTCTGAGTTAAGAGGTTAAATAGTCTAAGTTGCTCATTCAGATCGTTACTATTTTTCAGACTATCAAGATAATTTCTTGCTTCCTTTATCTTTAAAGTATAGCTAATACTATCCCTGCTTTTAAGGTTTAGGAGCAGTGTATCTATAAGTTTAGTTTTATCTATCTGCTTTTCAAGACTTACTTCATCAAGCTTATCATTCCAACTTAGAAAGCTCTCATAAGCTATAGGTAAATAAAATAGCGTATCATAGCTTAAGAGAACGCTATCAGTATTTACGTATGCTATAGGCTTACTAAATTTTATTTTTGTGTTTATATAACTTTTTATATTGTTATTTGAAGTTATGTTTTGTTTTAACTGCTCTAGTTCTCTTTTAGTTTCTACAAACTTTATTTGTATTGTATCAGTAATAGATTGACTTACAGAGTCTTGTAATGTAATTGTGGCTTGTACACTATCCTGTCTTAGCGTATTATATAGTCTAATAGTTTTGTGGTTATCCTGAAAGTTACTGTATACATATTGTGCAGTATCAGTCGGTAGGTCTGTATTAAGAGAATCTATGTACTGCTTTGTTTCTTCATTAATATTGGCATCATTTACTATAAGTTCATAATCTTTAAGTGCTTTGTTAGTTTTAATTTCAAAGTATTTACCGTTAGCTCTGGCGCTTTGTACTTGAATATCTCTAGTATCTAATCTTATCAGCTCTAGGTTTACTTCTTTGCCGTATAGGTTTTTCTGAGTTTGTTGTGTACTATCAGTAGCGATAGCCATTGAATCTAGTGCTATGGGTTTAGCTTCTTCAGGTATTAGCGCTATGGGTTCTGATTCAAACCCATAAGCTTCCGTATTCGGGTCTAATTTTAAGTTGTTGTTATTATCGGTATAGGCATATACTTTATAGGTGCCAACTTTAATGTAACGTATTGTGTAATTACCCTCTTCATCGGTTTTTGTTAGATATGTTGGAGGATCTTCAAATGGATTTAGCGTATCCCCTTCTGGATAAAGAGCTACCAACACATCGTCAACTGCCTTGTTGGTGAATAGTTCTTTAACCTGCCCATTCACCTGAAACGAATCTATTTCGTTCCCTGTACTAAATGCCATAATGATATTTTCTGCAGGGTTCTGTTCAGATATATCTTTAATAGCATCTCTAAAGTTAAATGTATAGGTAGTATTGTCTTGAAGGTCCTCGTTAAGCTCTATTACTACAGACCTTCGGTTTACATAAAAATCGTAATCTTCTACTGGAGGGTTAACAATAATGTCCTGCTTAAGTGAGCGTGCTTCTATGTATTCATCAAACTCCAGCACTAAATTATCATTTTCAAAATTTACGGTCTCTAAAGCTGGGCTCATTCTTATCAGTGTCGGAGGTATGGTATCTTTTGGGCCTCCGGTAGGTACTCCTCTTCTTGCGCATGATGCACTGGCTATTAAAGCAATCCAAAAAATGTAAAGCCAAATGTTTTTTGTTCTCATATGATTTAATCTAATTTCCTGCTAAAATAAAAAAGTGCCTGCTTTAAACGTGTAAAACAGGCACTTTGTATGTAATTTATTAAAATATGTTATTTGCCCAGATATATCATAATTATGGAAATATCCGCGGGAGAAACGCCACTTATTCGGGCTGCCTGACCAATAGTGTCTGGCTGTATTCTATTCAGTTTTTCAGTCGCTTCGGCAGAAAGAGCTTTTACATTAGCATAATTGAAACCATTAGGAATACGATAGTTTTCCAAACTTTCTACCTTTTCTGCATGCGCTTTTTCTTTCTCTAAATAAGTCTCGTACTTATTTAATATCTCTACCTGCTCCAAAACTTCTGTACCATAATCAGCAAAGAAGCTGTCTAACTCCTGATCCAGCACTCTTAATTTACTAATAGATATCTCTGGACGTTTTAATAACTTTTGTACAGAGATCTTTTCCTTAATTGTAGCTGTATTAAGTTCTTCTAGATTATCATTAAAATTTTCTGGAGTTACCTTTAAGGTTTTAATCTCTTCCAGAACAGTTTCTATGTCTCTTCTTTTATCGTATACTTTTGCCAGGCGAACATCTGTAATTAGCCCTAATTTGTGACCTTTTTCAGTCAAACGTATGTCAGCATTATCTTGCCTTAGTAGCAAACGAAACTCAGCACGAGAAGTAAACATTCTATAAGGCTCTTCTGTGCCTTTATTGACGAGGTCATCAATAAGTACGCCTATATAAGCTTCAGAACGTTTGAGTATAAATGGTTCTTTTTCTTTAACCTTATTATGAGCATTGATACCAGCCATCATTCCCTGACATGCAGCTTCTTCGTATCCTGTAGTTCCGTTAATTTGGCCTGCAAAATATAGGTTCTCGATTAGTTTAGTCTCTAATGTTAGTTTAAGCTGTGTTGGTGGAAAATAATCATATTCAATGGCATATCCTGGCCTAAACAATTTTACATTCTCAAAACCTGGTATTTCTTTAATGGCTTTATACTGTACATCTTCCGGTAAAGAAGTAGAAAAGCCATTAACATAAACTTCTACTGTGTTCCAGCCTTCAGGTTCTACAAAGATTTGATGCCTGTCTCTTTCTTTAAATCTGTTAATTTTATCTTCTATTGATGGGCAATATCTTGGCCCCTGACCTCTTATCCTTCCATTAAACATAGGTGAGCGATCAAAGCCAGTTTCTAATATTTCGTGTACTTTAGAATTGGTATAAGTTATATGACAGCTCCTTTGTACTGCTGGTACTTGTGTATCTGTAAAAGAAAACTTTCCAGGGTTCTTGTCTCCTTCTTGCTCTTCCATGATCCCATAATTTAGAGATCGCCCATCTATTCTAGGAGGCGTACCTGTTTTCATTCTACCAGATTCAAAGCCTAACTGCTGAAGCTGTTCTGTTATTCCTTTAGATGCTCTTTCGCCAGATCTACCACCCCCCATTTGTTTTTCACCAATATGTATTAGCCCATTGAGAAATGTACCATTTGTAAGTATTACTGATTTGGCTTTTATCTCTAAACCAATGCTTGTCTTTACACCTATTACCTTCTCCCCTTCTACTAATATGCCAGTAACCATTTCCTGCCAGAAATCAAGATTTGGTATTCCTTCTAATGCTATTCTCCACTCTTCGCTAAATCGCATACGGTCATTTTGAGTGCGAGGACTCCACATTGCTGGGCCCTTAGAGCGGTTGAGCATTCTAAATTGAATCATAGACTTATCTGAAACAATTCCTGAGTACCCTCCTAAAGCATCTATCTCTCTTACTATTTGTCCTTTCGCCACTCCACCCATAGCTGGATTGCAAGACATCTGACCAATTTTGGTCATGTCCATTGTAATTAGTAAAGTCTTAGAGCCCATGCCTGCAGCAGCAGCGGCTGCTTCATTTCCTGCATGACCTGCCCCCACTACGATCACATCGTATTCTTGGAACATATAATGTAAAATTTAAAAACGTTTCACGTGGAACACTGTAGGATTATTGAAAATCCCGGAAGTACAAATCTAAGTATTTGTCTTCCATCATCCTCATGGTAATTTTAGAATTATCATCTTTATCATCATAACCAATGAGATGAAGAACGCCATGAATAATAACCCTTAACAACTCGCGCTTAAAAGTAGTTTGTTGAAGCTGAGCATTTTCCCGAACTCGTTCAATACTGATAAATATATCGCCTTCTAAAGCAGAAGATTCGCTGTTATCAAAAGTTATAATGTCAGTGTAGTAATCGTGGTGTAGGTAGGATTTGTTAATTTCTAATAGATAAGCATCAGAGCAAAAAACAAAGTTGAGGTTGTCAACTTTAAGATTTGCTTGATTAGTGGTAATAGTAATCCACTCAGAAATATTTAGAGGTAGTGAGGAAAGGTTGAATTCTATGTCTTCAGTAAAAAAATTGACCAATGCTGATTCTAATTAATGTAAAAGATGAGTTCTACTACCTGACCATTATTTAAAAAGTTTACCTCGTCACATAAATGTTTCATAAGAAAAATTCCTCTACCGCCTGGTGTTTCTAAATTTTCTGGTGAGGTAGGATCAGGAAGATTGTCATAATCAAAGCCTTCTCCCTCATCCTTGATAGTAAAACGAATAGCATCATCTAAAAGCACTAAAGAAAGTTGGACATTCTTCTTTGCATCCCCTCCATTACCGTGTCGTATAGCATTATGAACAGATTCTGTAACAGCAATCATAATGTTACCATAAATGTCATCATTAAGATTAAAACGCTCTTTTGCATTATCAATAAAGCTCTCAATCATTCTGATGTTCTCCGATAAAGAGGGGATTTCAATGTTTATAGAGTTCATTCTTTAATTAGTATTATTATTTAACCTCTGAAAATACTTATTAGCTTCGTTTTTATAATACGGATTTAATTTAATAGGGACTGTCTTCAATAGCTCAATTTCCTGTTTTTTTGTTTTGATATATTCTTCAAAGCTTTCTGTAGTTCGGCGTTCATAATCATCCTTTGCAGTTTCTCCTTTTCGCTTCTTATCTAACTCTTGCTCACGCATTGATTTTTCTACTTCCAAAAGACGAGTCATAATTTCTTTTTGTCTTTCTATCATCTCGGAAGTTAACTTTTTATTAACTAGATCTGTTTCTGTCTCTTCCATTTTCTTAGAAAGCTGATCGCCTGCTCCACCTGCACCCTCTTCATTAGAGTCATTCATTTCCTGCATGATTTTTCTAATTTTCTCTTGCTCAGCAGCTAATTTAGCAAGTTCTTCAGAAAGTGCCCTACCAGATTTACCACTTTTCTTAAGCTGGTCTATCTTTTGGTTAAGCTGCTTTTGAAGTTCGCTCATACTCATGTTCTGCTGCGATTGTCCTGGCTTTTTCTGTGGATTACCCATAGCATCAGCCATTTGTTGTTGCATCTGCGCCAGTACATCGTTAAGTAAGAGCGCTAAGTTATTCATAGATGTCATCGTGAACTGTTGCTTGCTTATGGCTTTATATTGTTGCCTTTCCTTCAAGGCTTCCATGCTTTCATCCATATATTGATTCATATCTTTTACTTCGCGGGTGATAAACGACTGAATCTGAAACACTCGCTCTGCAAGCGATAAAAGACTGTCTTCTATAATTTGAGCATCATCGCGAATCTTAAGTTGATTTTGCGATAGCTCAATAAAGCGAGGGTCGTTTTGCTTAACATCACGAAACGACTTCATGATATCTTCCTGATCAAAAGATAAAGTGATTAAATTGTCTAAAATGTTTCTCAGATTATCCATGTTCTCTTGTAGCATTTCCATCTCCATGCTCTGTTGCATTTGTTGCATCTTTTGAGCCATCTTCTTCATTTGCTGAGAACTATTCTTTTGCGACTGATTAGCTTTTTTACGATTACCTTTATCTAATGATTCTTTAGCCTTTTGCTGCTCCTCTTGTATCTGCTTATTCTCCTCAGTCATATCCTGCATAGGTGCAGGGTTATTTAAATCCTGATTAAGTTCTTCCAGTTCTTTCATCTGTTCCTGAAAGTCTTCAAACTCTTTATTGAGTTCCTCTTGTTGCTTACTAAGGTCTTCTGTACTATTGTCTTTATCTTGAGTCTCTTCGGCAAGTTTCTCCTGTTTTTCAGCATCTTCAGTAAGCTCATTCTCTAACTCCTCTAACTTCATATCAAACTTCATACGCTTGAATAATTCAAGACTACGCTCAAGTTCTTCCTCTAAATTCTGCTCTTTATTGCTTAATTCTCTTAGGTTATTCTGGATCTTATCTAATTCAGCTTGTTCATCTAGTAACTTCTGTAGCTCCTCATATAATTTTTTGGTTTCTTCATCTAAAAGCTCATCCATAAGATTTTGGAGCTGATTGATTTTTTCCTGCATTTCATCAGACTGCTGGTCAAACTGCTCACGCTTCATATTAGTAGCTTTATTCTGCTCCTGTAATTCCTGAAGCTCTTTCTCTAATTGTTGTCTATTCTTTATTATGTTCTCAATTTTCTGCTTGTCCTGCCAGCTTAGTTCTTTTTTACCTCTTAGTTTCTTTTCAACTTCCTCAATATCCTTTTTAATTTGATCTGCTTGCTGTACAGTTTTACTAATTTGCGTTTGTGTTTGCTCAGTAGCTTTGTCTAAGCTTTCTTTAATAGCTGCTCTATCAGGAATATTAAAAACGTAAGTAGATGTTTTACTCGCTTTATATCCATTTACAGCATCATTGTCCCACACTTGTAAAAAGTAGCGAATCTTATCGCCAGGCTCTAGTTTAAAGCTATCTATACGCCACTGATGATAGTAACTTTGTGTGTTTTGTTTATTATCCAGATCTAGATTAATCCGTTGAAATTTGTCATTGTTATCAGTATCAGCTTTTTCAAATCTGTAATACAATGTCAGCTGTGTTAATCCATAATCATCAGAAACATTACCCCCTAGCACAAGAAACTGGTACATAGTAGTATCCTGTAGTTGTTGCAAACTAATCTTAGGATGCTGGTCAGGGATTACATCCAGATAATATCTAATGTTTTGTTTATTAGTACTATATTCATTTGTGAGATCAATCTGATAATGATCAGACTCAAAAATCTGCTTTTCAAATGCAAAAACCTGCTTTGTCTCTTCTTCCAATAGATGGCTTTCCTTTTGCTCGATAAAGCTTAAGCGCATTGAGTCAGATGCTAATACATTAAACTTCCAGCTGATATTTGTCCCCTCGGGCACTTGTAAATTACCTACGTTATTAAGGCGTTCATCCTCTTTGCCTACATATTCTGGGTAATCCAGAAAAACACTAAAATCCTTAAGGTTAGGCCTTTCTACTACCTTAATACTATACTCTTTTGTGGTGTATCCAGCAGCTTCAATAGTAAAGTCAATATTTCTCTGAATACTCTGAAAGTTGTATTGAAAAATTCCAGCTTCATTTGCTGTCATTCTAAATTTTCTGTCAGCACTTTGTATATAAACTTTATCAGGCAATACCTCTCCTTCAATAGCAAGGTCTATTGTAAAGTCTTCATTTTTAAAAGCTAAAAGGGTATTGTTTTTCAGTACAAAATTAAAAGGTGCTTCGGGAACAAATTCCTTATTAAAATTAACAATACGCTTATTACTTTCAGTAAAGAGCTGAGGAATAGAAACTAGTACAAAGAGAATCAGAATGGCTGGAATAGCAAGGTACTTAACATACTTAAGATTCTCTTTTAAATTAATAGCTACCGGAAAAGATACAACTGAAATTTGCTCTGTCTTTTGAGCTATACTAGCACTTAAAAGTGTATTATTTATACTGGAGTTCTTTTGCAATTGAAGCACATTGAGTAGCTTGTCCTTTACCTCTGGAAAATATGTTCCTATTTGCCTGGCGGCTTCTTCATCAGTAATCTGCCGGCTGTTATTTGTAATTCTTATTAGGGGGTCAAGTACCCATTTATATAGTATGAATAAGAATACAATGACAAATAAGAAAAAGAGGATAGTCCTACCTGCAGAATTTAGACGTACAGTATACTCAAAGGAACTTAGTATTAGATAAAGGGAAAGTAGTACCGCCCCAAAGTAAATACTTCCCCTAGCTAATTTATTAAGGTAAAATTTTCGCTTATACAGTTTAAGCTGCGCAATAACTTTATTAATGTTCGCTTCAGAGGCCATACGCTAAATTGATAAGATTAAAAGTATAAAACCTGGTAAGCACAATAGTTAGTTCGCATTAACCATACCTAAAAAGTACGTAAAGAAACTACTGTGCTTATACGTCTTTAAGTTCTAGCACGATAGGGCAATGGTCAGAATGCTTTACTTCATTTAAAATAGCTGCACCAGCCAGCTTATGTTCAAGATTTTGGCTAGCCATATGATAATCGATTCGCCAACCTAAATTTTTGTCCCTTGCGCGTGCTCGATAACTCCACCATGAGTACTGATGCGGAGATTCGTCAAAGTATCTGAATGTATCTATAAAACCGCTTTCTAAAAAATTAGTTACCCATTCTCTTTCTTCTGGTAAAAAACCCGAAGATTTTTTGTTGCGTACAGGGTCATGTATGTCTATGGGCTTATGGCATATATTATAATCGCCGCTAATGACTAAATTTTGATGAGTCTTTTTTAAGTTGCTTATGTAGCTCTCAAAATCACCCAACCATTGCATTTTAAAATCCTGTCGGATATCACCACTTGACCCTGAAGGCATGTATACACTCATAACAGAAAAACTTTCATAGTCCGCTCTGATAACTCTACCTTCTTGATCATACAAGTCTATGCCGCAGCCATACTCAACATGATTAGGTTTAATTTTGCTCAAAATAGCTACACCACTGTAGCCTTTCTTTTCTGCAGGCATCCAGTAGGTATGGTAGCCGAGAGACTCAAATTCAGCAATATTAATCTGTGAGGTATGTGCTTTTATTTCTTGTAAACAAATGATGTCAGCATTATCATTTTGAATCCATTCTATCAGTCCTTTTAAAACTGCCGCTCTTATACCGTTAACGTTGTAGGAGACTATTCGCATGTATTAAATTTCTATACCCAGTTCTAAATTAAAATAATCAATTATGTGCATTTTAAGAAGTTTTTCCTGTTCAAGAAGATCAAAGTGAGGAAGCTTTTTAATTAATATCCAGTGAGGCCATCCTTCTTCATCTACTCCTTCTAATTCGTAGAAACCAGAAAGGGAAAGTACCTTACAGATCGCAATATGTATAAGGTCTTGTTTTTCTTCTTTAGAAAAATGCTGAAACCCTTTACCTAACTCCTGGACCCCTATTAAAAAAAGGAGTCCATTAAGGTCTTTAGGTTTTTTTCCCAGCATCTCCTCTACCCTTTTCAGCAGCTTCTGCCAGTTTCTCTCTAGTTCGAGGTCTTTTTTGTACATTAAGTTAGTTAATCAATTGTGTGAATTATTACTCTTGTAATACCTACAAGCAAAGTAATGACCTATGAAGAAAAGTATGTGATATCTTCATTAAAAATGTATACGTACGTAATATGCTTAATGATTTTATTTCCCTTCTATTTCCGCATTGCTGTGTAGTAAGCAAGCAACCATTAGCAAGAGGTGAAAAGTGGATATCTACTTCTTATGCTGCTAGTCTTCCCAAATTTGAACTGCATAATAAAAACGAAAAGCTTGAGAGAAAATTTTCTGGATTAGTACATGTAAGGCATGTGCTGGCATATTATAAATTTAGTCGGCATAGCGGAGTACAGAAAATTTTGCATCAAATCAAATATAAAAACACTCCCGAGTTAGGTGAGCTTTGTGGGAAATGGTTTGCTCACTCACTTATGGCCGCAGGCTATACAAATACTTTTGATATAGTTCTACCCATTCCACTACACAAAGCTAAGTTGAGAAAAAGAGGATATAACCAGGCGTATCATATTGCTAAGGGAATGGCAGAAGTACTAAACATCGCATGCGATCAAAAGTCGCTTTATAGAAAAGTAAACACCACAACTCAAACCAAAAAGGGAAGAATGGAGAGGTTTGACAATACAGTAAACATTTATGCCATTACAAAAAAAGCACCTTTAAAAGGTAAAAGAGTATTAGTGGTAGACGATGTAATTACTACCGGGGCTACTATGATACAATGTGTAGAGTTGTTACGTCGCTCAGGATGTACCGATATTAGTGTAGCGGCTTTGGCAGCCGTAGAATAAAAAAAGGCTTGGCAGCAATGCTACCAAGCCAACAAGTGTATTGAATTAAAATTAGTAGTTAGTACCAGCTCTAATCATAGCACAGCGGAAACCAATAGTTGCTGTTGCAGAGTCCTGTTCAATATAACGACGAGTACCTGGAGATAACCAGTAAGCTACATCTGCCCATGACCCACCTTTATATACTCTGAGTTCATTAGTAATAAGAGAGTTATAATCTCCAGCATAACTAGGATGCTTTTGGTTATCATAACGCTCTTCAGGATCAAGAGTGCCATCTCTACGAATAGGGTTCAAGTCACTGAAATCCTGAAAAGAGAGAGGACGATAAACGTCAATTACCCACTCGTTTACATTACCTGCCATATTATAAAGACCAAAATCGTTGGGCGGATACTCATAAATGTAGTCAGTAATCATGGCTCCGTCATTCAATTTACCAGCAATACCGGCATAGTCACCACGACCTCTTTTAAAGTTAGCAAGGAAATAACCCATTTCTTTGCCGTAAGGGTTACGGGTAGAATGACCATCCCAAGGGTAAATACGTTGGTTTGTATGGTTCTCGTCAAGGTACTGGGTGCCAATAAGGGCTTTAGCAGCATATTCCCATTCCGCTTCTGTAGGCAGACGGAAATCAGGAAGGACTACACCAGTTTCCAAAGGAACACGACCACCTTCAGGTACGCTTATATCAGTTCCAGACTCTTCAATCAACTTTTCGTTTACTACAGCAGTTCTCCACTTGCAGTAATCATTAGCTTGTCTCCAACTTACTCCTACTACAGGGAAATAACGAAAACCAGGGTATCTTAAATAATGATCTACATAAGGGTCATTATATGCAAGGTCTCTTCTCCATACAGTTGTATCAGGAAGAGCAGAGTTATAAAATTCAGTAGTAGAATCTTGTTTAATATCAAATAGATATTCTAACCAGTGAATGTTAGCAATTTCTGTTTGATCCATATAGAAAGAAGCTACAGTTACAGTTCTTTCCAGATTGTCGCGTGTACCCATTAAATCTTCTTCAAAAGATCCCATTACAAACCTACCCCCTTCTATGTACACCATATTAGGAGCTTCAGGTTGACCGCGATATTCATCTAGAGTAAAATTTCCCTCAACATTGTACTCAATTCCGGTAGCGGAACTGGATTGCCCGGGGTTGACGCTGGTTGGGTGGGTCTTGCTGCAGGCTGACATGATAGCAACGCCACAGCACATAAGAGATGCACTCTTGACCAGATTCCAAGTTTTCTTCATAACACCTGTTTGTTAATATTCTAAGTTTTATAGCTCTTCAGCTTATTATTCATATAACTAAACAAAGTTTGCGCTTTGTTTGAGACTACTAAATTGAGAACAAATACGAAAATTTAGTAACCGTTAGTGGACTAAATTTAATGTATGTAAGTAAAAATATGAAATAATAAAGATTACAGACTCCGCCTTGTTTATTTGTAACGCTAAGACACAACACAAATTATAAACGCATAAATAATTTTTGGCATTAGAGCATGGCATCTAGTAGTTCAATTGCTTTATAAGTATTTTCAATATTTTGAACAACTAAAATAAGTCTTTTTTTAGTTTCTTTCAGCCTACAGCTTTTGCTATGTTGTTGTACAAATTGTAAGATTTTGCCAAAAGTTTCAGAATTAAAGTATTCCTGATTGTCAGAAGTAGCAAAGTAACACTTGACCGTAGCATTTTTTAGCATAAGCTTTTCAAACCCAAGCTTTTCTGCTTTCCACCGAAGGCGTACTGTAGAAATTAGTTCCTGCACAGGCTCAGGTATAGGACCAAACCGGTCTTCCAGCATTAATTGAAAAGCTTTTAACTCATCTTCATTTTTAAGATTGTCTAGTTTTGAATATAGACTCAGTCTTTCTGTAGTACTATTAACGTACTCTTCAGGAATTAAAATTTCTAAATCTGTTTCAATAGTGCAGTCCTGTACCAAAGGTTTAACTTGTTCACTTAATTCTTTAGTAAACAAGTCTTTAAACTCAGTCTCTTTTAACTCCTGCACGGTTTCGTCCAGAATTTTGTGATACATATCAAACCCTAAGTCTGAGATAAAACCACTCTGTTCTGCTCCCAGTAGATTTCCTGCTCCGCGAATATCTAAGTCTCGCATAGCCACTTTAAATCCATCGCCCAGTTCGGAAAATTCTTCTAAAGTGCTTAAGCGCTTACGGGCATCTGCAGTAAGGCCTATTGTAGGTGGTGCTAAGAGGTAGCAAAATGCCTTCCGATTAGAGCGCCCTACCCTACCCCGCATCTGGTGAAGATCGGAGAGGCCAAACATATGCGCATTATTAATCAGGATGGTATTGGCATTGGAGATATCCAGGCCTGACTCAATAATATTGGTGCAGACTAATACGTCAAACTCACCATCAATAAAGCGGAGCATAGTTTTCTCGAGCTTGGAGCCGTCCATTTGTCCGTGGGCGACACCAACACGAGAGTCTGGCACAAGACGAAGAATGATATTGGCGACTTCTTCAATGTTTTGTACTCTGTTGTGAACAAAGAACACCTGCCCACCTCTACGCAACTCATAGCTTACAGCATCTCTAATAAGTTCTTCGCTAAACGTATGAATCTCAGTTGTAACTGGTCGCCGATTAGGTGGTGGGGTAGATATTATACTAAGGTCACGCGCTCCCATTAAAGAGAAATGAAGGGTACGAGGTATTGGAGTAGCTGTAAGTGTAAGAGCATCTACATTAACGCGTAGTTCTTTCAAGCGTTCTTTTACCTTTACCCCAAACTTCTGTTCCTCATCAATAATCATTAAACCCAAATCTTTAAAGACTACATCTTTGTTTACTATACGATGCGTACCTATTAAAATATCTACTTTACCTTCCGCAGTATTTTTAAGTATGTCTTTAATATTTTTAGCGGACTTAAATCGGTTGATATAATCTACAGTTACAGGAAAGTTTGATAATCTGTCTTTAAAAGTCTGGTAGTGCTGCATCGCCAAAATAGTAGTGGGTACCAGTACTGCTACCTGTTTACCATCATTTATAGCTTTGAAAGCTGCTCGTATGGCTACTTCTGTTTTACCAAAACCTACATCTCCGCACACCAAACGATCCATAGGGTATGGCTGTAACATATCAGACTTTACATCTTCCGTAGCTTTTGCCTGATCGGGGGTGTCTTCATAAATAAATGAAGATTCAAGTTCGGCCTGTAAGAACGTATCCTTCTTAAAAGCGTAGCCATGCGAGGCTTTGCGTTTAGCATATAAGTTAATAAGGTCTTTAGCTATGTCTTTGACCTTTTTCTTTGCTTTTTTCTTTTTATTTTCCCACTCTGGAGAGCCCAATTTACTAATAGAGGGAGGTGCGCTTTCCTGTCCACTGTATTTAGAAATCTTGTGAAGGGAATGTATACTTACATAAAGTAAGTCATTATCACGATAAACCAGACGTACAGCTTCCTGCTCTTTGCCTCCTACATCTACTTTTTCTAGACCGGCAAAGCGCCCGATACCATGATCTATGTGTACTACATAATCACCAGTATTTAATGAACGAAGCTCTTGCAGTGTTAATGCTCTGGATTTAGCATGGGCACTTCGTGTTTTGTATCTATGAAAGCGGTCAAAAAGCTGATGATCTGTATAACAGCTAAGCTGCATGTTTTTGTCGATAAAGCCCTGCCGGAGAGATACGTAAAGTGGCTCAAATGATATAGAGGAGTCTAGCTCCTCAAATATGGTAGTGAGTCTTTCTATTTGATGCTCAGAGTCGGAAGAAATAAAAACCTGTACGCTATTTTCGTATAGCGTACGGATGTTATCTACCAACAACTCAAAGTTTTTGTTGAAAGAGGGCTGTGGTTCGCTATCAATTTTAAATACCAGATCGGTTTTACTATAGTAGCGGTTGCCAAACTCAATTTTAGTAAGCTGCTCTATGCTTTTATTGAAACCAGTAGCTGTTTCAAAGAGAATTTCAGGTTGGGAAATTATTTGCGTGTTTCCCGAAGCATTCATGATTTTGTCGAAGCTTTCTTCTGCTTTAGCAAAAAAGCTGTTAATAATATCAGTTGTCTGCTCAAAATCTTTAAACCAGATATTGGTATTCTCACCAGGAAGAAAATCTACAAATGACTGACGTTCTTCCTGTAGTAGTTTAGTCTGAACATTAGGAATAATACTCAGGCGTTCTACTTCATCTTGCGATAACTGGTTTTCAACATCAAAAATACGGATACTCTCTACCTCGTTGCCAAAAAGCTCCAAACGATAGGGCATTTCATGGGCATAAGAAAAAATATCTACTATACCACCACGAATGGCAAACTGCCCTGCTTCATAAACAAAATCTGTTTTCTCAAAATCATAAGAAATCAAAAGCTCACTTAAAAATTGAGTATCTAGTTTGTCGCCTGCCTTTACTGCAAATGTGTTTTGTTGAAGCGATTTCTTGTTGATTACCTTTTCTGCTAATGCATCGGGGTAAGTAACAATCATTTCACCTTTGGTGAGAGGGTTGTTAATGCGATTTAGTATCTCTGCCCGCATCAGTACATTTGCATTTTCTGTCTCTTCCAGCTGATAAGGCTTTTTGTAAGAAGAGGGAAAAAGTAATATTTCCTGATCTTTGTTCAGGTTTTGGAGATCGTTATGAAAATAAGCGGCTTCTTCTTTATCGCTTAAAACAAATACGTGATTTTGACCGTGTATTTTATAAAGTGCTGAAGCAATGATGGCATCCAGGCTTCCTACTAATCCTTTTATTTGAATAAAATTTCCAGAATCGTTTTTTACCCGGGTAGCCAGCGTATGTATAAGACTATCAGAAGAGTAAAGATCAATGAAATGCTGAATCTGCACGCTAAAAATAATTAGATGAAATAATGTCTAAAATTATATATTTTACGGTATTGCTCTCTAAGTTTTTAGATATATCAGAACTACACCTTGGCAATTATGTTTTATAGGTAACAATTGTACACTCCATATTGATATGCAGCAGCAAAATAAAAACAATACAGAGGAAAAAAGTAGAGAAGGCGCAATGGCGAGGTTGGAAAAAATCCATCCTCATAAAATGCTGCTCTATCTTACCATTTTTGGCAGCTCACTCGTTTTTCTATTTATGATAACTGCCTATACCTTTAGCCGACCAGAGGCAGACTACATTAACTTTACTATGCCTAAGGCTTTTATTGTTAGTTTAGTTCTTCTATTATTTTCCAGCTTTGCGATTTCCAAAGCACTTCCTGCTTTTAAGAAAGATCAGATTAAAGAAGTAAAAAGATCTATTGAAGTAGCACTTTTGTTAGGACTTGCCTTTACAATAAGCCAGTATATCGGCTGGTATGAACTAAATCAGTCAGGTATCCGACTTACGGGAAAAGACTCGGGTTCATATCTGTATATAATTTCTGGCCTTCATATCATTCACCTGGCCGGCGGGCTTGTGCTACTCACTTTAGCCTACACAAAAATTAATACTGTATATCGTGATCCGGTAAAAAGCCTGATTGTAATTACTAACCCATACCAGAGAGTACGTTTAGAAATGCTTGTAACCTATTGGCATTTTGTAGATGCCCTCTGGATACTGCTTTTCTTTTACTTCCTTTTTAGCTTTTAGTATTAAAGTAATAGTAGAGAGAGTCGGAGCCAATCTGCTGCTGGTGAGAGAGAAAGCTTCGCTTTATATGGGGAGCAGCTATACCATCACCAAAGTAGGTTGGGGCAACAAACACTCGTGCCTCATCCCATAGTTCTTGCTCTACCAAAAAATGGAGTAATTGCGAACCTCCTTCTATTATTACAGACTGAATTTGTCTTTGACCTAAATCTGCCAGAAGTTCGGAAAAAAAATCAGCTTTATTGCGTTCAGGTAATTTAATCCAGGTAATCAGTCCATCTTGTTTATCAATCTTGGTATTGTAACAAAAAGTTGGCTGAGAATTATCAAAAAGCTTAAGAGTTAGAGATAAACGTAGATGTTTGTCAATGACAATTCGTATTGGATTTTTTCCTGTCCAGCTTCTAACATTAAGCTGCGGATTATCATAATGAGCTGTATTCGTTGCTACCAGTATGGCATCTTCTTCTGTTCTCCATTTATGTACCCACTTTCTGGACAGTGAATTACTGATCCATTTAGAGTCAAAGTTTTTTCTGGCTACAAAACCATCAGAAGTTTGTGCCCATTTTAAAATGATGTAGGGGCGTAAACGATTAGAGATACAATTGTATCGGCGGTTTATAGAGTTCTCCTGTTCTGCTAATTGCTGTTCGTAGCAAGCAACAGCATCAGGCACTATATTTTTGTTTGCTTCAGAAATACGTGAACAACAATATAGTGACTGAATATTTGGTATTTTTTGAAGTGAAAAAAGGTCTGCTACCGATTTAGAAAAAGAGGATATATAAAGTGTGTATTCATCACCCTCAAAACTATGTGCCAGCAAAAGATCTACAGGTTTTTCAGGCGCCCATCCTTCTGAAACTATACGCGCATGGCTATTTATAAGCACCCAGCCATGCATTTGCACAGGTGAAACTTTACCTATTCCGTAAGTGGCTAGTTGCAGACTACGATATAAAAAGTCAATTTTGTTGGGCATTTCGCTGCTAAAGTATTCAAATTATCCCAATGAAAGAAAAGGTGTACAGTGCTCGCGCATGGTATCAAACTACGGTTGAGCAAATTTCTCAAAGCTTATCAGCTACCTACGCGATTGAAGAGGTGCGCTACATGACACTTATGCTTATGGAGCACTACCTGCAACTAAAACGTAATGATATATTGCTGGACCGTCAGTTTCAGCTAGATGCTAATAAAGAAAATCAGCTTAGAGTTGCTATTGCACGAATTTGTAAGGAAGAACCTATACAATATGTAATAGGGGAAACGTTTTTTTACGGTCGTTCGTTTTTTGTATCACCTGCTGTGTTAATTCCCAGGCGAGAAACAGAAGAGCTGGTTGATATTATTGTTAAAAGCAATACAAAAGAAGGTTTAAAAGTGCTGGATATTGGAACCGGAAGTGGATGCATCGCCGTAACGCTTAACCAGGAAATGAATAGCCCTTATGTAGAAGCCTTAGATGCCAGCCAGGAGGCATTAGCAGTGGCTAAAGCTAATGCAGGTCGCTATAATGCTGATATTCAGTGGTACTTGGAGGATATTCTAGCTCCAAATGAAAAATTACAGGCTTATGACCTGGTCGTTAGTAACCCTCCCTATGTAAAGGAGAGCGAAAAGCAGCAGATGCAGAACAATGTGCTTAAATATGAGCCCTATCAGGCGTTGTTCGTAGAAGACCATGACCCTCTCCTATTTTACCGGCAGATAGCCAACCTTTGTAAAGAGGGTATGCTTAAGAATGGAGGACGTTTGTATTTTGAGATTAATGAAGCCCATAGCAAAGAGCTTGTAGAAATGCTGAAATCCATAGGCTTTAGAGAAATAGAAGAAATAAAAGATTTACAACAAAAGGACCGATTTGTTTGTGCAATGTTTACTTTTTAAAAAAATGTCCTATAGTTTTGTAAGCGAGCAGGATATATATTTTTTTAAAGAAACCTAATCTATTATTTTTACTTTAAATCTAACCTAGAAAAAATTGAATCATATTTATCCAATTTTTGATACTATCCTGCAGCAGCAAGACAAGGAAGCATTACTTCAGCAAAAAGGAAAAGTAATCTGGATGGTAGGGCTTTCCGGTTCAGGAAAAAGTACCCTGGCAAGAGCCGCTGAAAACACGCTGCATCAGGAAAAAAAACTAACTATGCTGCTGGATGGAGACAACCTTCGTACAGGAGTAAATAATAACTTGGGATTTAGTGAAGAAGAGAGAAGGGAAAATATTCGTAGAGCTGCTGAAGTAGCCAAGCTCTTTGCCAACTGCGGAGTTGTAACAATCTGCTCTCTCATAAGCCCGACAGAAAGTATCAGACAAATGGCCAAAGAAATTATTGGTAATGATGCTTATTTTGAGGTATATATAGATTGCCCTTTAGAAGTGTGTGAGCAGCGAGATGTAAAAGGGCTCTATGCCAAAGCCAGAAAAGGCGAAATAAAAGAGTTTACAGGTATCAGCTCCCCGTTTGAAGAACCCCAACATCCGGACCTTCGTCTTAAAACAGGAGAAAAAAGTATAAAGGAGTGCCATCAGTTGTTAGTAGACAAAATTTTAGAGATCACATCCTTATCAGTTTAAAATCAAGGAGATAATATAAAAGCTATGAAATCTTATCGCTTATCGCACCTTAAGCAGCTAGAAGCAGAAGCCATTTTTATCATGCGTGAAGTAGCCTCTCAATTTGAAAAACCCGTACTGCTTTTTTCAGGAGGTAAAGATTCTATCTGCATGGTAAGACTGGCCCAAAAAGCATTCTGGCCTGCCAAGTTGCCTTTTCCGCTTATGCATATAGATACTGGACACAACTTTCCTGAAACTATAGAGTTTCGCGACAGGCTTGTTGAGGAGATTGGTGCACAGCTAATTGTAAAAAAAGTTCAGGACTCTATTGATAAGGGAAGAGTAGTAGAAGAAAAAGGTCCAAATGCAAGTAGAAATGCTCTACAGACAGTAACCTTGCTTGATGGTATAGAAGAGCATCAGTTTGACGCTGCGTTTGGTGGAGCCCGTAGAGATGAGGAAAAGGCAAGAGCAAAAGAAAGATTCTTTTCTCATCGTGATGAGTTTGGTCAGTGGAACCCTCGTAACCAGCGCCCTGAGCTTTGGAATATTTTCAATGGCAAAAAAAATGTAGGCGAACACTTTAGAGTATTTCCATTAAGCAACTGGACAGAGATGGATGTATGGCAATATATTGCAGCAGAAAAAATGGATATTCCTGAGATATATTTCTCTCATGACCGTGAGGTAGTAGAGCGCAATGGTGTAATTCTGGCTAAATCAGAATTTATCAGTTTGCAGAAAGAAGAAAAGTACGAAACAAGACGTATCCGCTTTAGAACAGTTGGTGATATGACCTGTACAGGTGCTGTAGAATCTGATGCAGGCGATCTGCAATCCATAATTCAGGAAGTAGCTGCTGCCAAGGTCACCGAAAGAGGAGGTAGAGCTGATGATAAACGCTCCGAAGCAGCCATGGAAGACCGTAAAAAACTAGGCTACTTCTAGAAAGAAACTTTTCCGCCAAAGCCAAAACTTTTAGCAATGAACCAAGAATCAACAAAAGAGGTAAACGAACAATATCTAAATATGGACCTGCTGCGCTTTACTACAGCAGGAAGTGTGGATGACGGAAAAAGTACCCTGATCGGAAGGTTACTTTACGATAGCAAAGCGATCTTTGAAGATCAGATGGATGCAGTGCAACGTGCCAGCTTAGGAAGTGGTGACGAAAACATTAATCTTGCCCTTCTTACCGATGGTCTTCGTGACGAAAGAGAGCAGGGAATTACAATTGATGTTGCTTACCGTTATTTTGCTACGCCAAAGCGCAAATTTATTATCGCCGACACTCCCGGCCATATTCAGTATACCAGAAATATGGTTACAGGAGCATCTACTGCCAACCTTGCTATTGTGTTAGTAGATGCCCGCCACGGTGTAGTAGAACAAACCTGCCGCCATGCTTTTATCGCTTCTCTCCTACGTATTCAGCATTTAGTCTTGTGTATTAATAAAATGGACCTGGTAGACTATAGCGAAGAGGCGTTTGAAAAAATCAAAGCTGACTTTGAAGACTTCAGCTCCAAATTGGATATACCAGATATTCGTTATATTCCTATTAGCGCACTAAAAGGAGATAACGTAGTGCATAAGTCGGAGAACATGCCTTGGTACGAAGGCTCCAGCTTGCTGTATGCTTTGGAGAATGTACAAATTGCCAGCGACTACAACTTTATAGACTCTCGCTTTCCGGTACAAAGAGTAATCCGCCCGCAGTCTGATAAGTTTCATGACTATCGTGGATACGGAGGCCGTGTAGCTGGTGGAGTATTTAAACCAGGTGATGATGTAATAGTACAGCCATCGGGTCTTACTTCTAAAATTAAATCTATAGAAACTATGGACGGAAAGCAGGAAGAAGCTTATCCTCCAATGGCAGTTTCTTTAACTTTGGAAGATGATATAGACATTACCCGAGGAGATACCATTTGTAAGCCTGATAACCAGCCTACTGTAGGTCAGGATATTGAGGTAATGCTATGCTGGTTAAATGAGAAAAAATTACAACCCGGTGGCAAATATGCTATTAAGCATACGACCAAAGATGCCCGCTGTATAGTAAAAGAAGTGAAATACAAAGTCAACATCAACACTCTACATAGACTGGAAGATGATAAAGAAATTGGCTTGAACGATATCGGAAGAGTTTTGATTCGTACTACTTCTCCCCTTATCTATGACAGCTATAAGAAGAACAGAACTACCGGAAGTATGATTCTGATAGATGAATATACCAACGAAACAGTTGGAGCTGGAATGATCATCTAAATCATCATATATTCCTTAATAAAGCAAAAGCCCTCAGCTAACATTAGCGAGGGCTTTCTTTTTGCCTAAGTTTATAGGCTAGCTTTTATCGGCTAGCCATTTTTTTGTTATTATCGTTATTAAAGTATATCCAGTCAATACCTGCCTGACCTTCTGCCTCTCCATCAGTACTTACCACAAAATACAGATCATGCTTACCAGAGGGTATATTATTGAGAGCAAGCCTTACTTCTTTTAGTTGCGCAGGCGATGATATGCTGGGGATAGCCTGAGTGGCTATAGTTTTTCCATCGGCACCGTCAACTTTCACATGAAGTGTATAACCAGCAGCGGTAGCTCCCATGCGTACATTAAGGCTACTTACTCCTTTCAGATCAATATTATTGAAGCTAAAATAACTTCCATCTTTAAGCCCTGTCATAAGGGTGTTGTTTTCTACTGTGCGAGCACTGGCGTTATGTCTAACATCAAAAGATTCTGCTTCTACTTTAGGATTACGAAGTTCCAGCGTAGTTTCTGCTGCTAACGGACCTACTACCTCTCCCCCTTTATCTGTATAGCTTACCTTGAAAACGTATTTTCCGCCAGGCATTTCTTTATGTTCATCTAGAGGCAAAGTACCGCTAAGTGGAAGCTGAGCACCTTGCGCATCTAGTGAAAGAAGATAGTCTACTATAATACCGGCTTCTTCTTCAGTAACTACCTGAGCTGGCATAGCACGGTCTCCCCAGTTACCACTACCTCCTTTAAGGATTTTGTTTACCAGCATAGCTCTGTTTTCGTCATTAGTTTCATAACGCTTAGCTACATCATTATAAGCTGGGCCCACAGATTGCTTTTCAAAAGAATGGCATGCCTTACAACCACTATCTTCAATTAAAGATAAGCCACTAAGCGATGATTTATGCCCTAAGTCATCTTCTGCAATGCTACCATCCATGCTATAAGCAAATGTAAAATTCACCCTGGCAGATGATATTCTACCATCAGCAACGCTTCCATCTTCTTTATCGGTAACATTAATGTTGTAGTCTAAGGGCATACCATCCCAATAAAAGGATGTATTAGAATTTAATGCAATCTCTATTTCAGGACGTTGATTACCAACCTGTATAGTTATGTCCTGTACATCATTATCGCCCTCCGCATCGGTTACGGTTAGCTTTACATCGTATATACCAGGCTCTTCAAAAGTAAACGATGGCTTAGCCTCAGTAGACTGTTCTTCTTGTCCGGTAAATGACCAGCTGTAGCTTAGTTCGTCTCCTTCGTCATAATCGTAGCTTTCTTCAGCAGAAAATTCTACTGTAAAAGGTGCTGCTCCTATAGTTTCGTTAGCAGCAATACGTGCTACCGGTGCACGATTACCTTCAGCATAGCTAATGCGAGATAGTGAAGCATCTGGATTTGCTGCAAACCAATCGGCACCATACTCCAGTAAATAGATGGTTCCATCGTGCCCCATCTCCATATCTATAATTTTGCTGAAGTCAAATGAGTCTACGAAAGGTTCAAGTCTTTGAAGATCTCCATTCTGGTCAAGGGTAACAGCAATAATCCAGTTTCTTATCCAGTCGTATATAAATAGTTTATCGTCGTAATATTTGGGCAGGCGGTGTTCTGCATGCTCATATTTCTCGTAATGGTATACAGGACCAGCCATAGCATTACGTCCTCCGGTTTTTACGATAGGAAACTCTTCCGACTCATCATAAGGATACCAGATTAGTGATTTCTTGAAGGGAGGAAGTTTTTTTCTACCTGTATTGTTAGGGGAATCATTGATCGCGCCATTAAAATCAAAATAGTCGCCAATTTCACCTGTCTCAAAGTTATAATCACGGTAAGGGCGGTTGCCTCTAAAATAAGGCCAGCCATAGAAACCTGCTTCTTTAGCCTGCTTTACTTCATCAAAACCCATAGTTCCTTGATCTCCATCTAAACGAGCATCTGGCCCAACATCTCCCCAGTACAACCAACCAGTTTCCTGGTCTACACTAATACGATAGCTGTTACGCGTACCCATAACAAAAATTTCCGGACGGCTTAAAGGGTCATTTTTTGGGAAGAGGTTTCCATCAGGAATAGAGTAGGTAGCGTCCTCGTGCACCTCAATCCTTAAAATTTTACCTCTCAAATCATTCGTATTACCAGAAGAACCTTGTGCATCAAAAGGTGCTCTGCCCGGTCTCTCATCTATAGGGGCGAAACCATTAGATTTGAAAGGGTTTGTATCGTCGCCAGTAGAAAGGTAAAGTAAACCATCTGGGCCAAACGCAATAGATCCACCAGTATGGCAGCACTCTTCACGCTGCACATCTACCTGTAGTATAATCTTCTCAGATGACATGATCAGGCTGTCGTCCAGCAGAAGGAAACGTGAAAGGTTTTGTACGGGCTCATCCCCTTCCGGAGAGTAGTACATGTAAATCCAATGATTGTAATAAAAGTCAGGATCTTTAGCAATACCCATCAGACCATCTTCAAACTGAGTATGTACGTTAAGCTGTGCTATCTGGCGCATACTTCCATCTTCTGGGTAGTACATTTTTACAGCTCCTTTACGTTCAGTAAATATTACTTTACCATCAGGAAGTACAGCTAACTCTGTAGGCTCATCCAGTGGACCGGGTACAAGAACTTCTTTCAGGAATCTATTTTCTTCAGGAGTCCTCAACGAACGAGCCTTATCATAGTTTAGGTGGTTATCTGCAATAGCGTACTCTATTCCTTTAAGCAGGTAATCCTGTAGTATCTGCTGGTCTAAATTTACAGACACATTTTTGCCATCCATATAAAATATGTGTCCGCCATCATAATTGCCAGACCAGGCATTAACACCTTCGGGACTAGTATTTTCTCCATCGTTATTGGTGAGTTGTACAGGCGTTTCCTGATATTCAGGATTTTGTACTTCGTCCGACTTAGTCATAGACAGTAGTGCTTCGTACCAGGGCCAGGTGTATTTGGCATTTATAGGGGCATTAACGCCTACCAAACCACCACCCGCTTGCACAAAACGCTCAATATCGGTCTGCTGCCATACGTTTAAAGAGTCTGCCTTGCTTCCTAAAAACAGTAAAGCGCTATAATTCTGTAAATTTTCTTCTTTGAGCAAATCAGGTTGGCTGGTAGTATCTACGGCAAAATTATTCTGTTCGCCTAACTGATTAATTACAGAAAGTCCGGTAGGGAGCTGTTTTCCTTCAGGCTGAAAATAAACGAGAACTTTGCGATCTCTATGCTCACTGCAAGAAGAAATGATGAAAGCAAAGCTGAGTAGAAAGAGTAAGCTCCTAATAAAAGGCTGGGATTGTTTATGTGTCATGATGAGGGTTATTTGAAAAGCTAAATGCTTAAGCAATAAACGATTGCATACTAAATTACTTTGAATGCATGTACTAAACTATAATTATGACAAAATTAGTTTCTAATTTATACTTCAGATTCAGAATATCCGAATTTATAGTTATACCCGGACAAAAAAAGCACCGACTGTAGCCGGTGCTTTTATATCTTCACTTAATAAGATACTTTCTTATAGCTCACGTATGCGTATGTTGCGGAAAGAAACCTTATCGCCATGATCTTGTAAAGCTATATGACCTTTATCGGCAGTACCATAAGCAGGAAACTCAGCAAACTTGCTGTTGGCTACTGAGTCTGCCCAGGCCTGAGAGTGTAGTTCGTATTCCACTACTTTTTCTCCATTCAGGTAATGCTCAACCTGGTTACCCTTTACAATCAGGCGAGTAGTATTCCACTCACCTGCAGGTTTTACAGTCTCTTTTGTAGACTGTTGCACGTCATAATTGTCACCAGAACGGTGCTTACGGTACTGAGCATCAGGATGGCGCTCATTGTCTAGAAGTTGGTACTCCGGACCGGTATGGTATACAGCGCCAAGAGAGTCAGCTTCTACTACATTGAAAAACAGGCCGCTGTTTCCTCCTTCAGAAATTTTCCACTCCAGCTCCAGTTCAAAATCATCGTACTGTTTTTTGGTAATGATATCTCCTCCACCCTTTCCGGTAAGTACCAGGGCACCATCTTGCATTTGCCACTTAGAAGAAATACTATCAGCGCGATAGTTTCTCCAGTTGTCAGGAGAGGTAATTTCTTCCCACTCACTGGTGTTTTCTGCTGTAGGTTCAGCAGTTTGTGCATTTCCTTCTTCGTTTTCGCTTTGTCCGGAAGGACCACAAGATACGGCTAGAAGAGCCATCATCAGTAGGCCAAGAGGCCATCCATTCATTTTCATAAGTGTATAATTAACTAGGTTAAGATTTAAGATAGTCCTAAGATTTTCTTATTGGTTTCGTCGTCGGATTTGCCACCAGCAAAGTCGTCAAAAGCTTTCTCTGTTACCTGTATAATATGATCCTGGATGAATGGGGCTCCTTCTAAAGCACCTTGCTCAGGGTGCTTCATACAGCATTCCCACTCTAATACTGCCCATCCGTCAAAATCATACTGGGTAAGCTTGCTAAATATTGTACTAAAATCTACCTGACCATCGCCCAGTGAACGGAAACGTCCAGGACGGTCTATCCAATCCTGATAGCCTCCATACACGCCAGATCTTCCGGTAGGGTTAAATTCCGCGTCTTTTACGTGGAACATTTTGATAAAGTCATGATAGATATCAATGTAATCTATGTAATCCAGCTGCTGTAGTACAAAGTGGCTTGGATCATAAAGGATATTAGCACGTTTATGGTTACCAGTGGCCTCCAAAAAGCGCTCAAAAGTAACGCCATCATGTAGATCTTCACCAGGGTGGATCTCGTAGCAGACATCTACTCCGTTTTCATCAAATGCATTAAGTATAGGCTTCCAGCGATCGGCAAGTTCTTTAAAAGCCAGGTCTACGATACCAGGCGTGCGCTGTGGCCAGGGATACATATATGGCCAAACCAGAGCACCAGAAAAAGTGGCATGTACTTTAAATCCAAAGTTACGGCTGGCTTTGGCAGCCATCATCATCTGGTTTACTGCCCACTCCTGGCGCGCTTTAGGGTTGTTATGTACTTTTTCTGGAGCAAAAGCATCATACATCTTATCGTAAGCAGGATGTACGGCTACCAGCTGCCCCTGTAAGTGAGTAGATAACTCAGTAATTTCTACACCTGCTTCGCGTGCTTTGCCCTGTAGCTCATCACAATAGTCTTTGCTTTCTGCAGCTTTTTCTAAATCTATGCAACGAGGGTCAAATGTAGGCACCTGTACCCCTTTGTAACCAGCTTCTGCCATCCATTTGCAGGCATTTTCAAAAGTATCAAAAGGAGCTTCGTCGCTCATAAATTGCGCTAAAAAAACGGCAGGACCTTTAATAGTTTTCATAAGGAATTAGGTTGCGGTTAAGGTTCAACGAAAAAATTTAATGGCTAAAATTAAGGTTTATTTTAGCTTATTCAAATCACAGTAGGTACAACTTAAACAGTCCATGTATGCAGATAGGGCTAATTATTCTTGTATTAATGTCAGACACAAAAACAGGAAAGCCATTTGGCTTAGCTTACCTGAGTAGTGCTGCTAATTACAGAGTAGGACACCTGAGCAAAGTAACTTAAAATATTTTGGCTAAAGTAAACCTCCTCCTGGGTATGGCGCTCACTTTTTGCCTACCACCTGAGCATGCCGGGGTATAGAACGTAGCCAGATAGTTTTGCTGGCTTTAAAACCTGCCTGCTTTTGCCAGCCAGCCATTTCTTTCACTGACCAGGTACCGGAGCGGCTGGTGGCAGCAAAGTAAAGGTCCAATAAGGCAAGGTGGTCACCCTTACGCACACGCTCATCTCGCACATAATCCTGAATGATAAAATGGCCTCCGGGTTTTAATGCCTCATAAATACGACTTGCTAACTCTATATTGGTTTCTGCATCAAAGTGATGCAACAGGCTGGAAATAAAGATAACATCATATTGCGACTGACCTAAATCGGTTGTTAGCACATTACCTGCCTGGTATTGTACTCTATTGCCCATTTGCTCTTCTGCCAAAAGAGGGCTGGCATACTTTATAGCTTCGGGTAAGTCCAGTATGGTAGCATTAAGTTGAGCATGTTTTTTACAAAGGCTTGCAGAGTAATATCCATGTGAACCTCCAATATCCAGAAGTTGGCTTGCGCCTTTTGGAACAGGTGTGCGTTTGGCCACCTCCCAGGCAGAAACTCTGGCGACCGCACGCATCCCTTTCTGGTAGGTGTTCCACTCATCATCACTTAAAACCTGATGCATTTCAGCGGGCTGTCCATGGCGCACGTAGTCTTCGTAATGCTCTACCAGCTTCCATTCTACAAACTGGAGCATCATTTTATCATAAATAGAATGCTTGCTGCTCTTGAGCATCCACTTACGTGAGAGTTTGGTAAGGCTGTAATCTTTGTTTGCTTCCTGGCTTAAGTAACCCAGATGGACCAGAGAGTTTAGTAACTTTTTAGTGGCCTCTGTATCTGAGCCACATCGCTGAGCTACATGAGCGGCCGAAGCAGATTGCTGAGCAAGTGCCTCAAAAATGCCAAGTTTGGCACCTACCATAATGGTCCGCGCCATCATAAAGGCTACATGCGTATCACTGATGGGTGTAGGAGCTATACCCAGCCATAGCGCCAGGCGTTCTAGTAAATTTTCAGGAACAGAGGTTAGTTTCATGCATAGACAAACCAGAGATAAAGTAGATAGTTAATAAAAAGTAATTTCATTTAGTCTTCTCTCTACTCATTACGTATAAGTGGGGTTTGAATAAACGGAGGTTCCATGCAAATATCCGAAGGTTTAAAAAGGGTAGCTACCCTTTGCGTGCTGAAGCACGAGCAAAATTTTTTATTATTAAAGCGCTTAAAAGAACCGAATAAAAATCAGTATACTCCGGTAGGAGGCAAACTTGACCCTTATGAAAGCCCAAAACAGGCTGCAATACGAGAAACTTTTGAAGAAAGCGGGGTGCGTGTACCTGATATGAAATACTGCGGGTTGCTTACAGAAAGTTCTCCAAAAAAATACAACTGGGTAAGCTATGTATACTTGGCAGAAATAGACTTTATTACACCCCCACGCTGTAATGAAGGAGAGTTAGCCTGGGTCAATTTTGCTGAGGTTTTGAAAGTCCCTACCCCCAAAACGGACTGGTATATATACAAATATATACTGGAGAAACAGGCTTTTGCCTTTAGTGCAATATATGACGATAAGCTCACACTTCTGGAAATGAAAGAAGAAATAAAGGATGAGCTTGTTTATGCTCTAAGCTGAACTACTGTACTTTTTCAGGAATTATCGGCTACCTGGAAGTCAAGTATTTGTAATCCCTAACAACTGTATAGAGAAACTGAAGGGGACGGAGTTCACTATTTAGCTGTAAAAGCTGCTTAATTTTTTCAGCCGTAGCTATTACAGGAGCTGTTTGCCCGTTTTCTCTATAAGTATGAATTACGCGCATGATAATGTCAATGTCTTTGTCCTGAAGGTTGAGTACTTCGTTAAACGTAGGCTGATGGTCTTCTTCTACCGCAAAAACGGAAAGAGGTTTCCCTGCTTTCTGCTTCACCACAGTAGTTCCAGCAGCCAGGTCTCCCAGGCGTTGGTCATTACGGGTAATAGCAATAGCCAGTATAGCAATGGCACCACTCATCATACTGATATCAACCAGGCGTAGCAACCAGCGAAGGAGATAAGACCCAATACCGGGGGCAGAACCATCTAGCTTAACTACTTTAATATGCATTTGTCTTTTACCCAGGCTCTGGCCATCCATAAAAACCTCACAAAGCAAATGATACAAAAAGGGGGGTAAGCTAAGTACTACAATTAGGGCTGTAGGCGGTGCTATTCCGGTCTGACTAAAGAATAACAATAGAGAAGCGCCATAGGCAATGATAACCAGCAAGTCTATAAAAAAAGCTTGTATGCGACTTCCAATTCCTGCTAAAACGTACTGAAGCTGTACATTTTGGGTCGTTTCTATACTTATCTGCTGCATAGCTGCACCTGTTGAAAATTCATATTATTAATTTCTCTCGCTAAATTAGCCATAAAGCGGAAGCTAAAAATACAAGAACTTTTTTGTTTGTATCTATTCGCTTTTAGTCTGTATATTCTTCTATTGTAATATATACAGCAGGCTTTCGTCAAAGCAGACCATATTTGTATAACAATAAGTTAAGAGAAATAATCTTTATGAGAGAGGCAGCTTTTGTCAAACAGAACGAAAAAAAGTGGGAAGCCTTAAGCCAGGCAATTACTTCCGGCAAAAGTACCCTTAAGCCTGACGAGCTTGCAGACTATTTTATCCAATTGACTGATGATCTGGGATACGCAAAAACGCATTATCCTCAGAGCAATACTACAGCCTACCTTAACAACCTGACAGCCAGTGTGCATCAGGCTATTTACAGAAACAAAAAGGAAGACCGGAATCGCTTCATCCATTTCTGGAAGAAAGAATTACCAGAAGTACTGTACGCATCACGTGCTCAGATTCTTTACTCTTTCGTCATTTTTGTAATGGCTTGTCTGATAGGAGCAGTTTCGGCGGCACATGACGATACTTTTGTCCGCCTTATTCTGGGAGACAGTTATGTAAACATGACTTTACAAAACATAGCTAATGCTGACCCTATGGCGGTGTACAAAAGTATGGGGCGTGGCGATATGTTTTTTGCGATAACCGTAAACAATATTAAAGTCTCGTTTATGGCATTTGCAGCGGGTATTCTGCTTTCGGTCGGTACAGGCTTTGTGCTTTTACAGAATGGAATTATGCTGGGAGCTTTTCAGTATTTTTTTTACCAGAAAGGTGTATTGCTTCCCTCCTTCCTTACTATCTGGATACATGGTACTATAGAAATAGCCTCAATAATAATTGCAGGAGCTGCCGGCCTGGTTATGGGAAATAGTATTTTGTTTCCTGCTACTTACCCCCGTATGGAATCATTTAAAAAAGGTGCCAAAAAAGGAATGAAGATCGTGATAGGCCTGGTGCCACTCTTTATTATTGCAGGATTTCTGGAGTCTTTTGTAACGCGCCTTACGCATTGGCCCTGGCCGCTCAGGTTAGCCATCATACTACTATCTGCTTTCTTTGTAATCTATTATTTTGTGATATACCCCGCTAAACTGCAACAACATGCAAACCCAAAAAATTAAACTTTATCAGGAGCGAGATTTCGGAGAGAAAATCAATGCTACCTTCACCTTCTTAAGAGAGAACTTTGTTCCCCTTGGCAAAAGCCTGCTTTATATTGCCGGCCCCTTAGTGTTACTCATCGGTGTTGTTTCTGCGCTAAGTACAAGTAGCATCTTGTTTAACAATGGAGAACTATCGGAGGCAGAAGCCCTTTCTTTTGCGGGAGGCACTACGGCAATCAGCCTGATGTCTATTTTTTCGGGCGCTTTGGTAATCGCTGTGATCTACAGCTATTTTACACAATACTACGAAAGAGAAGACCACAGCCAGATAAGCGTAGGTGAAGTTTGGCAAGTGGCCAAAAGCTATGTCTTGCCATTTCTACTTAGCATCATAGTTTATAGCATATTGGTAATGATAGGCTTCTTCTTTTTACTTATTCCAGGCTTCATACTGATGGCGGCATTATCTTTTCTGTTTGTATTACAGGCAAAAGAGAAGTTAAGCTTCGGTGAGGCATTTTCGCGTTGTTTCCGTTTAGTCTCGGATAATTACCTGAGCACTATCGGTTTGCTTTTGGTGGTAGCTATACTGCAAGGTATACTGGGGGCTATTTTCGGTATTCCGGTGATGCTTATCAGTGGCCTAAGTGCGTTTTTCTCTGCTACTGGCGAGTACAGTATGGAAAATAGCTCTGCCATTGTTCAGGCAATATTTATTGTGGCCCAGGTTATCAGTACTTTAGGAAATCATTTTCTGTATGCCATATTATTGGTGGCGGTAGGCTTTCAATACGGAAATCTGGTAGAACAAAAAGAATCTGCCGGACTAATGGAAGAAATAGACACCCTGGGAGGGGAAAAACCACAGGGATCGGAAGAAGAGACGTATTAATAAAAAAGGTCGGGGAGCCCCCGACCTTAATCTTTGAGCTTAGCTTGCTGTTAGAGCTTTACCCAAGCCTGCTTTTTATCACTGTCTACAATAGCATCGCATAAGCGGAGCTCACGTAAACCGTGTGCAAAAGTAGGATATTCATCCTCTTCATGCTTACCAGCTTCTATAGCGGCATATACCTTCTTAAACATTTGCTTAGAGGTATCCGGAAAACCTTCATTGTGTCCGCCAGGGAATGAGATGATTTGAGCCGCATCCTGATTAACCAGGGCTGGATCTCTCAATAAAGACTGGTTAGCAGTATCACGCTTACCTATCCAAAGTTCGTTCGGAGATTCAGAGCACCATTGCATAGATTGCTCAGAGCCAGCAAATTCTAGGTTGATACGGTTTTTTCTACCCGCAGCTACCTGGCTTACCGTTACCACGCCCTTAGTACCATTAGTAAAACGTAGCATTACCGTAGCATAATCTTCAGTATGAATAGGTACATCCTGATAATCTTCTGGCTTTAGCATTTTACCAGAATAAGTTTCTACCGCCTTTAGAGGTTTTTTGCGAGTTTTATGTACGGTGCTAAAGTCAGACATCACTTCAGAAATTTCCAGGCCGGAGATATACTCTACCAGGTCGAGCAGGTGAGAGCCAATGTCGGCAATAGCACGAGAGTCGCCCGACATTTCAGGCTCCAGGCGCCAGTTATAATCGGTAGCGTAGAAAAGCCAATCCTGAAGGTAAGTACCAATGACAGAATAGATTTCTCCCAACTCGCCGCTTTCGCGCATGCTTTTCATTTGCCTTACCAGCGGGTAAAAGCGAAGGTTAAAGTGTACAGCATTTACCAGCCCCTTTTGTTGAGCCAGTTCTACCAATTCTTCTGCCTGGGCTACGGTAGTTGCTAAAGGCTTTTCGCAAACTACATGCTTGCCAGCTTCCAGCGCTTTTTTAGCCATTTCGTAATGAAGATGGTTAGGTGTACAGATATGAATGCACTGAATGCCATCGTGCTGTAAAAGCTCCTCAAAGCTACCATACGCATGCTCTATGCCTAAAGCAGCAGCTTTAGTTTGAGCTATTTCTTTGTTAAAGTCGCTGACAGCGGCAATGTGTAGGTTAGGGATTCTGCGTAGCGCTTCTATATGAGCTGGACCAATAAAACCTAGTCCGGCTACGCCAATGTTAATTTTTTGCATAAGTCGAGAGGTTGTTTAAAAAAGCCGATATTAATGTTTTTTATTAATTTACGCTAATGATACCCATCTTACTTTGTATAAATAGCACAGTTACTGAGCAATCCTTACAAATTTCGTAATACTGGGCTCAGGGTTTAACTTTTAGAGACCGTAAGGTTTTGGGTATAAAAAAATTGTGTTAAGCACATGATTTGACCAAATTAGCGCAGAATCCTTTAGAGGGCAAAATTTTTCAATGTTTAAAAACTTATCTGCCAAACGATTTCTCCTTTTGCTATGCATGCTATTGAGCATAAGTTTCTGCTATGCCCAGGAGCGTATACCCGAACAAGTTTATTTTTTTTCAGATAGCCTTAAACAGAAAAGTACAGAGCGGCAATTGCCAGAGACATTTATTTCGTCTTTTCAGCAGGATAGTGATTTTAACTACAGCTATGGCTTTCAGTCCTCCTCCAGCTTGTGGGATCAAATACTGGTATGGGTGCTACAAAAGCTTAAATTTTTGTTTGGTGAGGTCAATATCAATTTTCCTATAGATTGGCTACTGTACATCTTTTGTGCGTTTATGATCATTTTTGCCGTACTCAAACTCAGTGGGGTAAGCATTAGCGGGCTTTTTCAGAGAAAGACCAAGGCAGCTCAAATAGAAATTGATAATCTGAGTGAGCAGAACATTCATGATATCAATTTTGAGGCGGAAATTTCAGAAGCAACTCAGAAACAAGATTTTCGCCTGGCCATTCGCCTGCTATATATTTATACTCTAAAAAAACTGTCCGATCAGGATGTTATCAATTGGCACCCAGGTAAAACCAATGCAGACTATCAGTCAGAAATTAATGCTGACTCTTTAAGTTCTGAATTCCGAAGTTTAAGCATCTATTACGAATATGCCTGGTATGGTGAGTTTCCGGTAGACGCTACCCTGTATCAGAAAGTCCAACAGCTCCATCAGCAGATAGAGCAGCATTTGGGAGTAAGCGTATGAGAAGAGAACAAAAATACTATCTGATACTGGGAGCAGCACTGCTCTTGCTACTTGGCGTTGAGTTGTTTGCTCCAAAACCTACCGACTGGACTTTTAGTCTGCACAATACCCACAAAGGACCTTATGGCACTTATATTTTAAAGGAAAGCATGCCTTATATATTTCCAGATAGGCAGCTAAACATTGAGTACCGTACGCTTTATGAGCTAAAAGACAGTGGGTTGGCAGGAAAAAACATACTGATACTATCGGGAGGTTTTGCCCCAGACAAACAGGACACGGAAGTAATATGGAATATGCTGAAGGAAGGTAGCCATATACTAGCTTCTGCACGTCAGTTTGGAGGTCCACTGGCAGATACTTTACAGCTAGAAACAGAAGTAGCTTTTAAAGAGCTAATAAGTGAGAGTGCAGATTCTCTGAGAATACCCGAAAGCCTGTACTACTTTTCTGATTTTGATAGCAGCAGGTTTGAAGTGCTAGCAACTAACAAAAAGGAGCAGGCAGTATTGTTAAGCCTAAGTAATGGTAAAGGACGATTAATGCTAAGCAGTGTACCTCAGCTCTATACTAATTATTATATGGTACAGGATAGCCTGCATAAAGAGGCGGTACAGTCGCTGGCATTTCTTCCCGTGAGAGACCTTGTATGGAACGAATATTACCACCGGGGAAGAATGCAGTCTACCTCTCCCCTACGTTTTTTCTTAAGCACAAGCGCGTTAAAATGGGCAGTGTATATTACTGTACTAGGTTTGCTGTTATTTGTCCTTTTTGAGTCAAAACGTAGACAAAGAGCGATAGCTGTCATTGAGCCTCCCAGAAATACCACCCTTGAGTTTGTGCAGACAGTAAGCAATCTTTTTATTAGAAGTAGTGATCATGAAGAGATGGCCAGAAAAAAGCTCGTATATTTTCGGCAGTACCTGCTCTCTCATTATCGGCTGGAGGGTGAGTGGCAAGACGATAAGTTTAGAGAAAAAGTAGCGCACAAAACGGCGAAGCCCAGAGATGAGATAGATAAAATATTTGACCTAATATTGCAGGTACAGCGCAAAACAATTACTACGCAGGAGCTAATACTGCTAAACCAACAAATAGATACCTTTTATCCTCAGGAAGAAATTATTTAAGCATATGGAAGCTAAGGAAGAACAGTCATTTCAGAACCGGGTAGACCTCAGTCAGCTGGCGGAAAGTGTTGAACAAATCCGAAAAAACATTGGCAGCTGGATTGTGGGGCAAGAGCGAATGGTAGATCTGATTATTACAGCAATATTAGCAGACGGCCATGTGCTGTTAGAGGGTGTACCGGGCGTTGCCAAAACCCTAACGGCCAAGCTAGTTGCCAAAACTGTATCTGTAGGCTTTTCTCGTATACAGTTTACGCCCGACCTTATGCCTTCAGATGTATTGGGTACCTCTGTTTTTAATGCTAAAACAACGGAGTTTGAATACAGAAAAGGACCTGTTTTTTCTAATATTATACTGGTAGATGAGATTAACCGTGCGCCAGCCAAAACTCAGGCGTCGCTTTTTGAGGTGATGGAAGAAAGGCAGATTACTACCGATTTACAGACCTTTCAGATGGAGGAGCCCTTTCTGGTACTGGCTACCCAGAACCCCATTGAGCAGGAAGGTACCTACCGCCTTCCAGAAGCCCAGCTAGACCGCTTCCTTTTTAAGATAGAAGTAGATTACCCCTCTTTAGAAGAAGAAACCATGATGCTGGAGAGGTTTCACCGTAGGCATCATCGGCAGGATCTATCAGAAGTAGCATCTGTCATTAGTGCGGAGCAGCTAAAGCAGTATCGTGAGAAGATTGGTAATATCCATATAGAAGACCACCTTATTCGTTATATAGCAGCTATCGTTAATGAGAGCCGCCAGACCAAAGCTTTGTATCTTGGTGCTTCTCCTCGTGCATCTCTAGCCATTATGGCCACCGCAAAAGCATATGCTGCTATTCATGGCCGAGACTTTGTTACCCCCGAAGATATTAAGTCAATGGCAGCACCGGTAATGGTACATAGGGTTATCTTAACTCCAGAGGCAGAAATGGAAGGACTTAAGGTCAATACTGTACTTAAACAAATGGTCGATAAGGTAGAAGTACCCAGATAGTGAAGTTTATCCGTTCTCTATATCTTCAGCAACGCTTATTTTTAAGCCTGGCAGTACTAGTGCTGCTTTTTGTGCTTGCTTTCAGCTTTGGATCGCTGTTGGGTATCGCCAAAGTCTGTTTTATGGTATGGTTGCTGCTAATTTTTGCTGATGCACTTTTACTATACAATACCAAAAAGGGTATTGGCGGCCATAGGCTTTGTCCTGATCGTTTGTCTAATGGTGATGATAACACAATTAAAATTGAGTTAAAAAATCATTATTCATATGCTGCTCATTTAGACATTATCGATGAAATACCTGAGCAGTTTCAGAAGAGAGATTTTAGCCTTTCTAAAAAGCTAAAGTCAGGAGAGCATGAAACCATCAGCTACAAGTTGCGGCCTGCCAGAAGAGGAGAGTATAGCTTTGGGGCGCTCAATGTATTTGTATCCACTCAGCTAGGATTTCTTTCTCGCCGCTTTCGTTTTTCTCAGGATAAAAGTGTTCCTGTCTACCCTTCTTTTATACAAATGAGGCGCTACGAGCTTATGGCAATTTCCAGTAAGCTTACCGAATTAGGCATTAAGCGCATGCGCAGACTAGGGCACAATCGTGAGTTTGAACAGATTAAAGAATATGTAGCAGGAGATGATTTTCGTACCATCAATTGGAAAGCTACTGCCCGCCGTGGAGGACTAATGGTAAACAAGTATCAGGATGAAAGATCACAACAGGTATATGCCGTGATAGATAAAGGCAGAACCATGAAGATGCCTTTTGAGCAGATGAGCCTGCTGGACTATGCCATAAATGCGAGTTTGGTCATTAGTAACATTGCTATCCGGAAAGAAGACAAAGCGGGCTTACTTACTTTTCAGCACAAAGTGCAGAAGCTGGTACCGGCTGCAAAAAGAAGTAACCAGATGCACCAGATATTGGAGGCTCTTTATGCGGAAAAAACTGCTTACAAAGAAGCTAACTATGAGGCTTTGTACGTGCATGTAAAGCGACAAATCAGGCAAAGGAGTTTGCTTTTGCTATTTACTAATTTCGAATCACTATCTTCATTGGAGAGGCAACTCCCCTATCTGCGCCGTCTGGCAGCCATCCATGTACTGGTCGTTATCTTTTTTAAAAATACAGAGCTGTATCAGTTGCTACATCGTCCGGTCAATAATATTCAGGATGTATACCAAAAAACAGTAGCAGAAAAATTCGCTCTGGAGAAAAATGCTATGGTAGATACACTACAGAAACATGGTATTCAAAGTGTGCTAACTACGCCTAAACAGCTTTCTGTAGATACTATCAATAAATACCTGGAGTTAAAAGCCAGGGGTGCCATTTAAAAAAGGCTGCAGATTACGCAGCCCTTTTCAGTTCATAATTATGTTTGCTGGGTTACCCAGGAGCGGCACCAGCCATTAGGGTTCACTGCTCCTTTTGCCAGCAGTTGGCATCCGCCACAGTCACCCTCAAATTTCTCGGGCTGCCAGAAGCGACAGTTAGAGCATCTCTGTTCTTCATTAGGTGTTTCGGGCACATACTCCAGGCTTTGGCGCATATTAATATCTGCTTCGGTCAAGTCCTGATTGTATTCGCTACAGTCAACCTCAGCCTGAGCATTGGGAGCGTTTTCTATAGTACTTTCTTCAGCAGGAGATAGCCTATCTGCATCTTCAGCATTAGTAGGCTCTCCACTGTCATTATTAGTACTACCTCCGCAGCCGCTCAGCAGCACCGATCCGCTCATTGCACCCAAGCTCCAAAAACCGGCTTTTTTGATAAACGATTTACGACTCATTCTCTCCATGAAACTAGCTTTTTTATTTGTGTTAATTGTGTGTAATAGCAGTTTGTGTTGAGCAATTACAGCATAGTAAAATGCTTGGCTAGTATCTTGTTTTGAACCATAGCTAGTTTATAATGTATCTAAATTTACAGTCATATATATTTTTGAAAGTGAGCTAAGGAAAACAAAATATTTATGGAAAACTCAATAGATAAATCTATAAAACAGACCGGTAGAAATGTGCGCAAAATGACACGGGCAGTAAAGAAAATGTCTTTGAGCGCGCTTTCTCTTACCCGAAAAAAACACGATACCTACAAGCTAAGTAAAAGTGCGGGTACTGCACCAGGAACATTAATTTATACCGGTATTAATACTAGCGAACCGGTAGAGGTAAGTATGTATCAGTACGATGAAGAAAGCTTTACAAAAAAACAAAGTGGCGAGCTCGGTCAAATTGTAGAGGAAATTAATCCGGAGAAGCATAACTGGATTAATATTAGTGCTTTGCACAATGCACAACTGGTACAACAGCTGGGCGACCATTTCAAACTGCACCTCCTGGTGATGGAAGACATAATGAATACGGTACTCTCTCCTCAGTTTGAGGATTATGAAGATTACCTTTTCCTTACTCTTAAAATGCTGAAAGTAAACCCTGATACCAAACTAATTGAGCAGGAGCATGTGAGCTTTATTTTAGGGGACCACTACCTGATTTCTTTTCAGGAAACCAAGCACGATGTTTTTGAGCCTGTGCGCCAACGTCTGGAAGCTCAGAAGGGCAGAATCAGAAGACGAAAGATTGATTACTTGCTTTATGCGCTTATAGATGTAATTGTAGATAACTACTATACCATTACCGAAGAGATTAACGACCATATGAACGCGTTAGAAGATGAACTTATTCATGAACCCAAACACGATGTGGTAGAACGTATTACTCATCAGAAGCGACAGATTATAGAGCTAAGAAAAATTGTATATCCTCTTAGAGAAGCCCTAAGAAAGCTGAAAAACGAAGAAGAACTGATACAGCACAATACTATGCGCTATTTTGATGATGTGTATAGCCATATAGACCATGTAATTGGTACTATGGAGTCGCAAAGAGAAGTTCTAACAGGCTTTATGGATCTATACATGTCTACAATAAGTAACCGAATGAACAATGTGATGAAAACCCTGACCATCATCGCTACCATATTTATACCCCTTACTTTTGTAGCTGGTATCTACGGAATGAACTTTGACCACATGCCTGAGCTACATTACAAATGGGGGTATCATATTAGCCTGGGTGTTATGTCTGTACTAGGCATAGGCATGTACATTTATATGCGGAGCCGAAAATGGTTTTAATAAAAAATATTGACTTTGGTAATAATTAATTAAAATAAATTATAACGATTTAGTGCCTGAGCTGTTAAATAAATATAAAATCAATTTTTTAATCTAAACAGAAAATTATGGCACAGAGAGATAGCAGACATACAGGACAAGATAACAAGGGTAAACCAGGAAATTCTGGACAGACTAAAGCAGAAACTAAAACTGTAAAGGACATAGATGCACTGGAAAGAGAAGAGGAGCTTCGTCAGAAGTACACAGATGGAGAAAATAACCCTGATCCAGAAGGTGTAACGGTAAAAAATCCTAACCGCAATACCGACAAAACGAATATTGATAACCTAAGCTACGGTGGTAGCTCAAACTGATAAAAAAGATCAGGCAGTGAAAGCTGACCTGATCTTTTGCATTACTGACCTACCTTTTAATCAAGTTGCCTGAGCCTCTGATTGTACTACTTACTTCTGGGTTGCCATAAAAAATAACATCGCCACTACCCCTAATTTCTGCTCTCAAATAATCACTTACACTTACCACACTATTACCACTACCAGAGATGCTTACCTCAGTCTCATTTGTAAGCAGGTTCTGTGCACGGTAGTCTCCAGAGCCATAAATGCTAACCTCCTGTTCAATAGTAGTGCCCTCTAGTTTAAAGTTACCCGAGCCATTAATTTCAGAACTAAGCTTATCATAATATATTTCCAGGTCAAGGTTACCAGAACCCGAAACTTCCAAATCCAGATAGTCCCCCTCAAATATAGTTTCTCCATAAACATCGCCTGACCCACGAATTTCCAGACCTTCTAAATCATTAAGAGTAATAAAAATTACCACATTCTCACGGCTGCGGTAAGTCTGCGTGCTTCTAATCTTTAGCTCTCTGCTCCGTACATTCGTACTAATGGTAGAAACTATATTATCATCTGCCTGTATTTCAAGTTTCTGGTTTTCCCCCTGACGAATGATTAGGTCTATAGCACCTTCCAGGCTAATATGGTCAAACTGAGACAAAGCTCGTTCTTCTACTATAATGTGGCCCGAGCCTTTAATGCTAGGGCCAAAGTCATCATCATTAATGTTGATGTAGCAGGCTGTTGTGCTCGTTAATATAAATAATGTGGGTAGAATGTGGTATAAAAGGCTTTTCATAGCTTATAAATTTACTTACTTTAAAAGCAATACAGCTTTAGTGGCCTTTACCCTACCCTCCAGAGCAAAAAAAAGCCCGGCCTGCAAATAAGGTGCAACCGGGCTTGTATATAGTTTTCAATTTTTTAGATGGTAAACTTATACCATTTTTCATCGCTTTTGCTGGAGGCTACAGCATTTTCAATAAATGCCATTCCTCTAATACCATCATCTACAGTAGGAAAATCAAGGTACTGAGGGTCCGGTTCTTTACCTTCCATACGTGCACGCAAAGTCATGGCAAAATTGCGATAAATGTTGGCAAAAGCCTCCAGATACCCTTCAGGGTGACCCGCCGGAATACGTGTATGTGCCATAGCACTTTTTCCGAGATAAGCTCTATCAGCACCAGTGCGGTAGACCTGCATAGGCAGATCCAGCATACGTACAATTAGCGAATTTGGCTCCATTTGATGCCATTCCAGTCCTCCTTTTTCGCCATAAACAAATATTTTGAGGTTATTCTCTTCGCCTGCGCTAATCTGGCTCGCGTGCAATACCCCACGTGCTCCATTGTCAAAACGAAGCAGAATATTGCCATCGGTATCCAGTTGTCGGCCTTCGCCAAATGCAGTTAAGTCAGCACAAAGCTCAGAAATTTTAAGGCCAGTCATAAATTCAGCCAGGTTTTCTGCGTGCGTACCAATATCGCCCATAGCGCTACTAATACCTGCCTTTTTAGGGTCTACACGCCATGAGGCCTGTTTGTTGTCCGAATTCTCCTGCAAGGTAGAAAGCCAGCCTTGCGGATACTCAACTACAACTTTTCTTATTTTTCCTAGCTTACCACTTTTAATCATATCACGCCCCTCTTTAACCATAGGGTAACCGGTATAATTATGAGTGAGCGCGAAAGTAAGACCACTTTTGTCTACAATTTCTTTCAGCTCTTTAGCTTCCTTAAGATTGTAGGCAAGGGGCTTATCACAAATTACAGAAAAACCATTTTCTAAGGCCATTTTGGCAGGAGGCACATGCAGGTGGTTGGGCGTAACTATAGACACAAAATCCATACGCTCACCTTCGGGTAGCTCTTTCTCCTTTTGTATCATCTCCTCAAAGCTGCCATAAACTCTGTCCTCAGGTAGATATAGCTCGGCTCCGGAAGCTTTGGATTTTTCAGGATTACTACTGAAAGCGCCGCATACCAGTTCTATTTGCCCATCCAGGACAGCTGCCATACGGTGAACTGCTCCAATAAAGGCGCCTATGCCGCCTCCAACCATACCCATTCTGAGTTTTCTGTGTGTTGTAGCCATAAGTTAGGTTATAAATATTTTAATAATACAGTTAATGTATTGGGTGAGAAAATCAACTTATTAAAAAATAGGGCGTTATTCACAAAGTTATAAATTTGTGAAAGAATAGCTAAAGTGACAATATTTTTTAAGGCTTGCAGCTTCTAGAGAGCATCTTTTTTTAAAAATCAGTTTTTTAATCATCTAAAATGCCAGGCGCATTTGTGCGTTGGCAGTATAAAAACTACAGCTATATGTGCTCCATTTAATAAAGTGGAAGCATACCAGACAAGATCATCTTATGCAGTAGGCGACAACACAGTAGAATTTTATTAATTTTCCAGATAATTATCATAAACACAACCGACTGATATGTTTAATACAACTCAACTAAAAGCCACCTTTGGGGCTTTGATGCTAAGTCTTGTGTGTGTACAATTTGGTATGGCGCAAGAAAAAGTAAAAGAAGACTGGAAACCAGAAGATACAGAATTTTGGGATCCTGAGGTTAAAAAAGTAACACCTGGTAAAGGTTCAGAAGCACCTTCTGATGCAATCGTACTATTTGATGGCAGTGACCTTTCTAAATGGAAAAGCCAAAAAGACGGTGGTAAAGCTCCCTGGACTGTAGAGAATGGCTATTTTACTGTAAAGCCTGGCACTGGCGGTATTCAGACTAAAGAAAATTTTGGAGATTTTCAGCTGCATATAGAATGGCGTTCACCACAGAAAGTAGAAGGGGAAGGACAAGGCAGAGGAAATAGCGGTATTTTTTTACAAGGTATGTATGAGGTACAGGTACTGGACTCTTACGACAATCGTACGTATCGTAATGGGCAAGCGGGTAGTATTTACAAACAGTCTCCTCCCCTGGTTAATGCTATGCGTCCGGTAGATGAGTGGGAAGTTTACGACATTATTTATACTGCGCCTCGTTTTGACGAAAAAAATGGTGCTATGCTGGAAAAAGCGCAGGTAACAGTACTACACAATGGTATAGTGGTGCAGAATGCAACAACAATTCATGGTACTACCGAATACATTGGCCCACCCAAAGTTAAACTTCATGGTAAGGGTCCAATCTCTTTGCAAGATCATAGCAATGAGGTAAGCTTCCGTAATATCTGGATCAGAGAATTAAACTAATACAAACTATTTAGCATGTGCATAGGGTACATGCTATTGACCTAATCATTATGTCCAAAATTAATAGACGTTCATTTTTATCAAGTAGTGCCAAAGCGGTGGCAGGTTTAAGTATGTTGCCATTTGCTACTAAAGCGGGTATTTTTTCTAAAGACCTGTTTTTTGATATCTCATTGGCACAGTGGTCACTCAACAAAGGCTTCAGGAATGGAGAATTAGACCCTCTTGATTTTGCTAAAATTGCTAAAGAAGAGTATGGCATACAGGCTATAGAGTATGTAAGTCAGTTGTTTGCCGATAAAGCGGATGCTGCCTACATCAAAGAGCTGAAAAAGAGAGCAGACGACCATGGTGTGAGGAGTGTTCTCATAATGGTGGATCGCGAAGGTAATCTGGGGGATACTAAGAAGAAAGAAAGAAAAAAAGCAGTAGAAAATCATTACAAATGGGTAGAAGCTGCTAAAGAATTAGGTTGCCATTCTATACGAGTAAATGCCGCCGGACATGGCACGGCAGAAGAAGTTAAAAAAGCAGCTATTGATGGGTTAGGTAGCCTTACAGAGTTTGCCGATAAGCATGATATTAATGTAATTGTGGAGAACCACGGTGGCTACTCATCTATCGGAACCTGGTTGGCAGAGGTAATGGAAGGAGTAGATCATGCTCGTTGTGGTACGCTACCAGATTTTGGTAACTTCCGTATCAACAAGACAGAGCGCTATGATATGTACAAAGGAGTTAAAGAGCTGATGCCTTACGCCAAAGGAGTAAGTGCCAAGGCATACAATTTTGATGAGCAAGGCAATAGCGTAGAGATTGACTTTAAACGTATGCTACAGATTGTGAAAGATGCAGGTTATACCGGCTATGTAGGCATAGAGTACGAAGGTAGTAAGCTCAGCGAGAAGGAAGGAATTATGGCAACAAAAAAACTACTGGAAAAAGTAGGCAGCCAGTTATCATAATAAAAGAAAGCTCAGGTCTGCTTCTAGGCAGGCCTTTTCTTTTCCATCAAATTATTACAGTCATTTAAGTTGATTTTATCATGAAGATCATCAACATCGTATTAGCGGTGCTTTTCGCCCTGTTTGCATTTTTTCAGCTCAACGATCCTGACAGCTTAAGTTGGGTAGTACTTTACCTTTACGTAGCTATTATTTCTGCGATGGCAGCTTTTGGTAGATACAACCTGGCGCTGATATTGCCGGGTATCGCTATTTTTGTAGTGTACTTTGTATATCTCATCCCCAGCGTTTTTGAATTTGTAAGCAGCGGCGAAGACCTTATGAACCGTATGGATGCAGAGAAAATGTATATTGAACAAACGCGCGAAGCGGGAGGTTTATTGATAGGCTTACTAGCCTTAATATTCCATTTCGTAAACAGAAAAAAGTCCACTCGCGCAAAAAATGCCTAAAAAAGCCGCTGTTATTGGTGCCGGTATTGCGGGTATTGCTTCCTCTATCCGCCTGGCAAACAAAGGCTATCAGGTAGATGTATTTGAGGCAAATCCCTACCCCGGAGGAAAACTCACAGAAATTTTGCAGGAGGGCTATCGCTTTGATGCCGGCCCTTCTCTTTTTACGCTTCCCGAGCTGGTTGAAGAACTGTTTCTGCTATCTGGCCAAAAGCCACAAGATCATTTTCAATACATACTGCTACCGGTAGCTTGTCATTATTTTTATGAGGATGGTACCGAACTAAAGGCCTATGCCGACAAGCTTAAGTTTGCAGAAGAAATTTATCAGAAGATTGGAGAGCCAAAAGAGCGTGTACTACAAGCATTACAAAACAGCCATAAGCTGTACGATCTGCTTGCTGACCTCTTTATGAAAAAGTCTCTGCATCGCTGGCAGACCTTCTTCAACCCAAAAGCTTTTAAAGCTTATACCCGTTTGCATCAGCTTGATTTTTTCAGGACGATGAATCAGGCAAACGAGAGCTTTTTTAAAGATGCACGAGTAGTGCAGTTGTTTAATCGTTATGCTACTTATAATGGCTCAGACCCTTACCAAACACCTGCTACATTAAATATTATACCGCATCTGGAGTTCAACATAGGCGCGTATTTTCCAAAATTGGGCATGCACGCCATAACAGATAGCCTGGTAAAGTTGGCTCAGTCTTTAGGTGTTACATTTTATCTGAAGACCGCAGTAGACAAAATTATCATCGAGCACAAAGTGGCAAAAGGTATTATGGTGCAGAATGAAAAGCTGCACTACGATGTGGTGGTAAGCAATATGGATATTGTTAACACCTATCAAAAACTGTTAAGTGAGCAGCCCCAGCCTAAACTCTTGCTGGAGCAACCCAAATCCAGCTCAGCTCTCATTTTTTACTGGGGAATAAGGCAAACATTTAATAAGCTAGGTTTACACAATATCTTTTTTAGCGAGGACTACCGACAGGAGTTTGAGTATATCTTTAAAAAAGCAGATGTGTTCTACGACCCCACTGTTTATGTCAATATTACCAGTAAGTACAAAAAAGATGATGCCCCAAAAGGATGCGAAAACTGGTTTACTATGATTAATGTGCCCAATAATTCGGGACAGAACTGGGATGAGCTAATTCAACGCTCCAAACGTAATATTATTAGTAAACTTGGCAGAATGCTTGGTCAGGATATAGAGCCGATTATTGTTACTGAAAATATACTTGACCCCAGACTGATTGAGCAAAAGACCTCTTCCTCTTTAGGTGCGTTGTATGGTAACAGCTCTAATAATAAATATGCCGCTTTTTTAAGACACGCAAATTTTAGTAAGAAGTACAAGGGGTTGTTCTTTTGTGGGGGAAGTGTACACCCCGGCGGGGGTATACCACTTAGTCTTTTATCCGCTAAGATAGCTATTGAGCAGGTAGAGGAACTTAAATAGAAGCCTCCGCTGAAGCCATAATAACTTCAGGATTAACCAACTGCTTATAACGTTCGTAGCGGCTCAAAATATCTTCTACATAATTTACCGGCTCGCTACCACGGCAATATCCAGCTTCTACAACAGGATCATTGTAATAGTCCGGCTCAGACTTTCTTTCCAGAAAATAAGATACGTCCTCCCAGTTAGAAGGATTTTTGCCAAACTTCTGAGCTAAACGGCGAGCATCTAATACGTGACCTTGTCCTGCATTGTAAGAGGCCAGTACAAATTTGATACGTTCATCGCTATCAGGTACGTACTTGGTCCAGATACCGTCCAGCCAGCTTAGATAAGAGGTACCAGCTTGTAAACTTTGAACAGGATCATACATATCAGACACGCCATACAGTTCTCCTGTTTCTGGTAGTAGCTGCATAAGACCAATAGCGCCTGCCCAGGATTCTGCATTCACATTAAATTTAGACTCCTGATAAGCCTGTGCAGCTAGTAATCTCCAATCCCAGCCCAGGCTATCAGCCGCTTGTTTGAAAATATCATCAAATGGTGAGATTTTGTCGCTGCTTAAAGAAGAGTAAGTACTCTTAACTCGGCGTAAAGAGGCTTTAGGGCTTTTATAATATTTGTTATAAATGACATAGTAATCAGCTTCTTTCTTCATGCTCTGTATCCATGAGTTTACAGTTTTAAGCAAGTCTGAAGCATTGCTGCGGGTAGCCCAGGCGATTTTTTGTGGGAAGCTTACCGGCGTACTCACATCTATATTAGAATAATAAGTAGCGTTAACCATTGCTACATCTTCATCGGCCACTGTATACTCAATTTCTCCTTCAGCTACTTTTTGAATGAGTGCTTCCGGGTCTTCGCCAGGCTCGGCCTGTACAATATTAATATTGCCTCCGATTTCTTCGGAAAGGTTTTCCAGGCGTGTTACAAAGGCAGAGTTTCGCTGTACATGTATGGTCTTACCATCTAGCTCAAGGGGGTTTCTAATTAGAATATCATCAATTTCGTGGCGTTTCATGATATGCCAGTTCTCAGGTTTGCGCTGTACCAGCACCTGCTTTACTTCATTGTGATGCTCAGTAAATGCTACCTGTTGCTGTCGATTAGAGGTAACTGCCATATTAAAGGCAATGATGTCTCCCTCACCCTGGTTTAGCATATACACTGCCTCATCTATGTCGCTGGTTAACTTAATTTCCAGCCTCAGGTCAAGCTCAGATGCCAGGCGAGTAAGTAATTCATACTCATAACCCATAGGTTGACCGCGATAGATAAAATAACCCGTTGAACTATTATTGAGAATTGCTACCAGACTACCCCTTTCACGGATTTTATCCAGGTCAAGAGATACCGGTTCCGATAAGCGGCTCTCAAATTCAAACTGATCCGACTGGCTACTTTGTTCGCTGCACGAAAACGCGAATACGAATACAAAAGTAAGTAGCAGACGTGGATCTATAATGGACGATATATTATTTTTTGCTTTTGTCACTATACTCTATTTAAAGATTCCAATCACATGTAAGGCTATACCTGGCATGTAATAGACTCTAAAATATTTTAGTGTTAGTTATCAGAAGGCATATTAAAAACTGAATATAAGTCGGCAAAAATACGCCTAATTTAGCTAACGTTAGCAAAATTTTACAATATACTAACTGTAAAGTACTGAAAAGTCTTGTTCATAAACGTCAAGGCTTCCGTAATTGTTACAAACAGCAAGAAACATACCTTATGTAACATTTTACTTTATTTAGTTAAAATTATATTTTTTTTATAATTTATAAAAGTATTTCATACTAAATAATTTCATATGAAAGCATCAGAGGCTGAGCAAGTAGTCATAAATGAGCTTAGACCATTTTTTATGGCATATGATTATAGTTGGATGCCACATTATCAACAGTTTCGTAGACTTACGAGTAATGGTTTCCACAACCTGCTGATTAACATTAAAGGTGATAAGCCCCAGCTGGTAGATATTAAACTAGGGTGCAGAATAGATATGGTAGAAGATCTGGTCTATCAATTTACTACGGGCTTATTGGGATATCAGGAGCATAGTAATACTTTTATCGCATCTTTGGGTGAGATTATAGGACAATCCTACTTTAAATATGAGATCTCAGATAAACAGGAAGCAGTAACGGTGAGCGAGGCTATCAAAGGTTTTATGCTAAGCAAAGGGCTGGATTTTATCGTGCAACATAGTAGTGTACAAAGCCTGGATAAGCTGTTTAACGATCAGCCAACCCAAAAGCTGCCTTATGCTACTCACCCACTAAACCGATGTTTAAGAGGCATTGTGCTGGCCAGGCTTGCTGAACGCAAAGACTTTATCGGGCTGGTAGCCATCTACCGTAGAGCATTAGTAATAAGCAAAACAGCCCCGCCTTTGCTGGAAAAGTATGACAGACTTTGCCACTACCTTAAAAGTTTTTCTTTTAACTAGTTTATTCATCCAGCAAACCAGGACGACGGATTCGGGTACGCTGTACAGATTGTTCATACCTCCAGTCATCTATCAGCTTTTCATTTCCGGACAATAATACATCAGGCACCTTCATTCCTTTAAACTCTGCCGGACGAGTATATACCGGGGGGGCAATCAGCTTATCCTGAAAAGAGTCAGAGAGTGCGGAGGTTTCATCAGAGAGTACTCCAGGTAGAAGGCGTATAATAGAGTCTGCTAAAACTGCTGCGGCCAGTTCGCCTCCAGAAAGCACATAATCTCCTATACTGATTTCGCGGGTAACAAAGTGCTCACGCACACGCTCATCAACACCTTTGTAATGCCCGCAAAGTAAAATCAAATTTTGTTTAAGCGAGAGCTGATTGGCAATAGACTGCTCAAGTCTTTCCCCGTCTGGGCTCATATAAATAATTTCGTCATAAGAACGTTCTGCCTGCAAACCTTCTATACATTGGGCAATAGGCTCTATCATTAACACCATACCGGCGCCGCCTCCATAAGCATAGTCATCTACCTGCTTATGTTTATTAACTGCAAACTCGCGTAGATCGTGCACCACTACTTCAACTAGTCCCTTATCCTGAGCACGCTTCAGTATAGAATGGCCAAAAGGGCTTTCTAATAAAGAAGGAAGGCATGTAATTACGTCAATTCTCATATATATAGCGTTGTAGCTGCAAATTTAGCAAGCTTATTAAAAATGAATACCTGTATTACCACAACTGTGATACTATTCTTTTAACTTTACAGACTGTAAAACAGTATAGATTTTTTGATCCAAACCAACTGACATGAGAAAAAAAATAGTTGCCGGTAACTGGAAAATGAACAAAAACCTTGAAGAAGGCCAGGCTTTGGCTTCTGAGGTTAAACATATGGCAGAGGACGAACTCTCTGGAGATGTACAATTAATTATGTGTACACCTTTTATTCACCTTTCTACACTTAAAGGTCTGCTCAAGGGTTCAGCTATTGGGCTAGGCGCGCAAAATTGCAGCGAACACGAATCTGGGGCGTATACTGGAGAAACCTCAGTAGACATGCTAAAATCTGTAGGCGTAGAATACGTAATTTTAGGGCATAGCGAAAGAAGAGAGTACTTTAATGAAAGCAATGAGCTTTTGGCTAAAAAATTAGACACCACCCTTAAAAGTCAGCTTACTCCTATTTTTTGCTGCGGTGAGCCTCTGGAAATTCGCGAAAAGGAAGAGCAAAACAAATACGTACAACAGCAGATAGAAGAAAGTTTGTTTCACCTTTCTGCCGAAGAAGTGAGCAAAGTAGTAATTGCTTACGAACCTATCTGGGCTATTGGCACAGGAAAAACAGCCAGTGCTGAGCAGGCGCAGGAAATGCATGCTGTCATCCGTAAACAGCTGGAAGGTAAATATGGTAAAGAAGTAGCCGATAGCATTTCTATACTTTATGGCGGTAGTGTAAAGCCTGCCAATGCCAAAGAAATTTTTGCAGGTGAAGATGTAGATGGTGGCCTGATTGGTGGTGCCTCATTGAAGTCTCGTGACTTTATAGATATTGCTAAATCATTCTAATGGGGAAGAGGGAATATCTGTCTCTACAGTTTCATTGTAGTGAAGAACTGAGCGAAATACTGATAGCGGAGCTGGCTGAGCTGGGGTACGATTCATTTTGGGAGCAGGAAAATGGGTTTGAAGCTTACATTCTGTCTTCTGATTATGATGAAGCTCAGCTGAGCCAGGTTCTGGAAAAGTATAAAGCTATCGGTTCAGCTACTTATACTACACATAGGGTAGAAGAGAAAAACTGGAACGTAGAGTGGGAAAGTAATTTTGAGCCTATAATAGTAGAAGATCGTTGCCTGGTAAGGGCAGATTTTCATAAGCTGGGCAAACAGGTCCCTTATGAGATAGTCATTAACCCGAAAATGTCGTTCGGTACAGGGCATCATGCTACTACTTACCTGATGCTGAGCTGGCAGCTGGAAATAGACCATACTCAAAAAAAGGTAATGGATGCGGGTTGTGGTACAGGCATTCTGGCCATTCTGGCTCACTTAAAAGGAGCTAGCGAAATTACGGCCTTTGATAATAATGAGTGGGCAGTAGACAATAGCCGAGAGAGCTTTGAGCTAAACCACTGTACCCATATCAATATGTTTTTGGGCACTGTAGCCGATATTCCTGAAGAGGAGAAGTTTGATATCATTCTGGCTAATATTAATCGGAATGTGCTGCTTGAGGAGATGTCGTTGTATGCGTCACGACTAAAACCTGACGGTACGCTTCTGCTTAGCGGCTTTTACCACTACGATGCAGCTTTAATTGAGGCTGAGGCCAAAGCTCAGGGCCTAAAAGTAGATGGGCAAAAAGAAAGAAACGACTGGGTAGCTTTAAAACTCAGCTTCTGATTATACCAAGGGCACTTACATTTGGAGTGCCCTCTCTTCTAATTGGCCTAAAACCTTACAATTCCTTCTTCTAAGCCCTTTTTTACTGGATATATTTTTGCGGTTAGCTAATTTTTTTGGGCTAAAAACGTTATGCACTTAATAGGTGATGAATAAAAGCAAAAGTATGAAGGTATTTACTATCCTCAGCACCCTGCTGTTGGTAGCTCAGATCGTATGCGCCCAACGCTATCAGCTTACTGATAGTGTTGAAGTTTATGGAGACGATGTTAAGCGCCTGCTTTCTAGAGCTAACGACAGTACTGCTATTAAAACAGGAGATCAGTTTGCCAGCCTGTGGCAGAATCTCTCCTCTACACAACAAGACACCATCATGGCTACTAGCTCGCAGATGATGGCTAAAAATTTTCAGCTTTCTCCTTTTTTTGTCAACTACTATGCTGCTATTAATGCTGCGATAGATTCTGCAAATATCTCTGCTACCAATCTGGACGCGATGCTGAGTATGCTGCACCAGACCAGCCGGGAGTTTAACCGTAAAGAATTTGCCTATACCACTGCTACGCTTCGTGACTTCTTTCAGCGTGGCGCGCTATATTTTGCCAATTACAATAAGCTATACGCTCGCAATGCTACTTATTCATTTGAGTTTATAGCTCCTCCTAAGGAAGTAGTGTATGAGCCTGAACTACCAGCAGAAAACGAGCAGGCCGCTGACGAATGGGCCTCTGACGATGGCTGGGGCGATGGAGCCTGGGGGAGCCCCGAAACAAGCGACGAGTGGGATACCACTGAAGAAGATAGTGAGTGGAATGACGGCTGGGGTTGGGACAATGAAAGCGATGCTGCTGGTGAAGACACGGAAGAGCCCGCCCAGGAAGAGGAAGTACAGGTAACAGAGTATATCGTAGAAGAAACCATACAGCCTGAACTTATTGGGCCGGTAATGCATCTGGAAAATGCAGATCTTACCATTCATACCACTTTCGACTCAGCCAATATTAACAAAACCAAAGCGGACCTGATGCTGCACAAGCATATTTTGCTGGGTGAAGGAGGCAAGTTTGACTGGGTAACAGCCGGCCTGAGCCCGGACTCTGTTTACTATACATTTGACAAATATAATTTTGATATAAGGCTACCCAGACTAAGTGCTGAAAACGGACATATGATTTATAAAGGGAAGGTGAAAGAACCTGTAAAAGGAGCTTTTCAGTTTGCCAGCCAAAAGCATCTACGTCCTGAGACTGCCAAGTACCCTCGCTTTATGTCTTATAATAGCGACATAGCGGTAAATGTCTACGATAAAAAAGCGATAAACGAAAACGTAGTAGCTTATATTGGAGGGTTTTCTGTAAGAGGAAGAAACATTACCAGTACCTCACTGATGGAAGGCGAGGCTACTATAGAGGTACAGTCTAAAGGAAGAAGAAAGTTTAAAGCAATCTCTAAAAAGTTTACTATAGGGGATTCGCTAATTACTAGTCCACGATCTACGATTACGATTTATCAGCGAGAAGACTCTATTTTTCATCCGGCCATAGAGTTCAAATATGCACTGGACTCTTCTATGCTTACGGTGCTATCCAACAGCGGTCATTTTAAGCATACTCCATTTGTAGCTACTCACCTTAAGATGGACATTCAGGCAGATATTATGCGCTGGGATTTAAGAACAGACAGCCTTAATATTTCTACCCTTACGGCCCGAGACAAGGTACCCGTTATCTTTGAATCACATCAGTATTTTAATGAACAGGCTTTTGATAAGCTAAGCCAGATGTATGGCTTTCATCCACTGATAATGGCAGTGGGTTACGGAAGAAAGAACAATACCCTATCTTTCTACACCTATGATATGGCACGTGATATGAAGCAGAATGAAAAAACGCTTAAAGCGGCCATGCTGGATCTTATGACCAGGGGATTTATTGATTACGAACCCGCCACCGGATTAGTAACCCTCAAGAAAAAAGGAATACATTATACCCTCTCAAAAGCAAGACGGGTAGACTATGATAACCTGATGATGCCCTCTTACGAAGATGATGGCCCTAATGCTACTATAGACCTAAATAGCAAAGAGCTAACCATGAGGGGAATACAACAGTTTAACATTAGTGAGGAGCTAGGGGTGTCTATCGAGCCTACGAATAATGAAGTAACTATGCTAGGTGGACGTAACTTTAAGTTTAACGGTAAACTACAGTCGGGTAACTTTGAGTTTGTAGGAGAAGGCTTCACATTCAACTACGATAGCTTTAAGATTGATTTACCCAAGATTGACTCCATTAGCTTTTATCTACCTACGGAGAAAGGCAACCGTAAAAAAGTTGACAACACCCTGCAAAGTGCTACTCAGGATCAGAGTTTTATAGACAAAATGGGTGATGGGTTTAAGCAAACCTCCGGTACGCTCTATATTAATGACCCCAAAAACAAATCTGCGCGCAAATCCCTGCCAGACTACCCCAAGTTTGATGCTGAAAACGGAGCTATTGTTTATTTTGATCATGAAAAGATTCTGAACGGAGCTTATGATAAGTCCATGTACTTTGTTATTCCGCCTTTCGCTATTGATAGTTTGAGTAACGCAGACCCCTCATCTATTGGATTTTCAGGCACCTTGTATAGCGACATTCTCCCCCCTATAGACGAAACCCTCAGGGTAATGAAAGACAACTCTATGGGGTTTGAGCATAAAGTGAGTGCCGAAGGCTACCAACTGTACAATGGCTCGGCAACCTATAAAAACGAGCTAACTCTAAATGCTGAAGGACTTAGAGGAAGCGGAACTATTGATTTCCTCACTTCTACCCTGGAGTCTGAAGACTTTGTGTTTTATATGGACTCTGTAACCACCATAGGTACGGCTGCGGAAATACGCGAAGGCATGTTGGGTAGTACCAGTTTTCCGCAGGCTTATGTAGAAGACTATACTATGCTTTGGTTGCCCGAAGTAGATAGTATGTATATTTCTAATAATGCGGAGCCGTTTGAATTTTACAATCAGACAGCGTCTATGGATGGTTCAGCTATACTTACCGAGCAGGGTGGTTTATTAGGAAGTGGTACCTTATTTACCCGAGGGTCTGAAGCTACCTCTAAAAAGATGCAATTTGAGCAAACTCGCTTTGATGCCCGCAATGCCAACTTTGAGATTAAATCCGATAACCCCGAGAAGCCTGCCCTGGCTGGTAATGATGTGTTTTTGGACTTTGACCTCAAACAAAACATTGCCAACATTAGCCCCGAGGTAGAAGGTGTGGCAGCGATAGAGTTCCCTTATGCCCAGTTTAAAACTTCTATTACCAATGCGGTATGGAACCTGGAAGAAGAGACTGTAAAAATGAGTAAACCAGAAGATGTAGCTATAGAAAACTCCTACTTCTACGCTACTCGTAAAGAGCTGGACTCTCTCTGGTTCAACGCTGAGGAAGCGATATACAAAATTCCGCTACAGCAAATGGATATTTTTGGTGTGCCTTTTATAGCATCGGCAGATGCTAAAGTTATACCGGAAAATAACCAGTTGCAGGTAATGGAGAATGCTAAATTTGAAACCTTCCATAATGCGGTGCTGGTAATTGATACCCTAAACGAATACCATAGGCTAACTAACGGAACGATAGATATTCTCTCCCGACATGAGTTTACAGGAAAGGCCTTCTACGAGCTGGTCGCGGCTACTGATACTTTCTCCATTGAGATGAACAACTTCCGCAAAGATACAGTACAGGCACGCCGGCAGACACTTTACCATACGGTAGCTACTGGTAGAGCTGAGGCAGATAGAAATATTATTATTTCCCCTGGTATGCTTTTCCGTGGAGATGTGCGAATGCATGCAGCTAAAGAAGCTCTGGAGCTGGATGGAGAAGTAAAATTAGACTACAAGCTTAAACCAGATTATGATACCTGGATCGCCTATGCTAGCGATGCCGGACAGAAAAAGCTGGTCTTTAACTTTAACGAATCACTCACTATAGATGGAGAGCCACTTACTGCCGGACTGCATTTTAGCAGCACTGATAACAGTCTGTATAGCACCTTTGTAATGGATAGGCGTTCACCCGACGACCTGGATTTCTTTAAACCCCGAGGGCTACTCTCCTACGACGAAGAAAAAGACGAATATACAATCAGGTCGCCGAAGAAAGATGAGAGAGGAGCACTATCCGGAGAGGTCTTTACCTATAACGAAAGTAAACAGACTATAAGTTTTGAAGGACCAGTGCAATTTATGCCTTTACAGAGTGAGTCCTTTACCCTGGAAGCAGCAGTATTGGGCGAAGGTAATTTAGAAACCAATGAGTTTGATCTGGATGCTTTCTTGGCTTTTGACATAGATTTACCCTCTCAGGCTATTGATATTATGGGAGCAGACCTGAATGAAGCCTTGAATAAGGTAGGAGCTCAGTCGGCCACCAGCGACCGTACAACTTTACTTTATAAACTGGCAGAAATTATTGGCGATCAGGCTACCCGCGACTGGGATAAAAGCTCAGTTAGTGAGTATACTTCGCTTGTGTCAATGTCTGGTCGTCTGGAAAAAACATTGGTGTTTGCAGATGTGGACCTGGCCTGGTCTGATGAGTATAAAGCATGGTATAGCACCTCTCCTCTGGGACTAAGCAACGTAAGAGAACAGGATGTAAACGGAAGCATGACGGGGTTTTTAGAGATAAAACCGCTGGAAATGGGTGGCATGCTCATTAATCTCTTTATGCAGGCTACTCCCGACTCCTGGTACTACTTTAGTTTCCAGAACAACAGGCTGGCTGTTTGGGCATATAACGAAGAGTTTTGCGATGTGGTAGGTGCCAAATCTAAAATCGGAAAAGTAGATGGTGGAGAGTATGCCTACTTCTTAAGCGATATTGCCGAAACAGCAACTTTTATAAACCGCTTCCGCAAAGATTACCTTGGAATAGACGAGCAGTATAACTTTAATACGGCAGTACCAGTAATAGCGGGAGATGATACGGAAGAAAAAGAACCGGAAGCGGAACGCGATGGCTTCTGATATTACATGGGGCAGCAGTATCGCTGGCCCTTAATTTTTTTCTCTCTCTCAATCGCAAACTTGCATATCTGGGTAAGATATCTAACTTTACCCTGTTTGTGACTGTTATAAACTAGATTATGAATACTATTTGGATACTTTTTGCTGTCATTATTGCCTATCTCTTAGGTTCCATTCCCACGGCTGTCTGGTACGGTAAGCGCTTTCATGGAGTAGACGTAAGAAAGCACGGAAGTGGAAATGCAGGTGCTACTAACACCTTTAGAGTACTCGGCAAAAGAGCTGGTACAATTGTAATGCTGGTAGATATTTTAAAAGGCTTGTCTGCCACTATGCTGGCTTTTGCGCTCATCTCGCTAGCAGCCATTACCAAAGGTCAACTGGTGGAGTATAAACTATTGTTAGGGGTAACCGCCGTAATAGGCCACGTTTTTCCTTTATACACTAACTTTAAAGGAGGCAAAGGCGTTGCTACCCTTCTGGGTATGGTGGTTTCTATACAGCCGTTGGTAGCATTGTTGTGTATAATAGTGTTTTTACTTACGCTAACTTTCTCCAAATACGTTTCTCTTAGCTCACTCTTGGCTACATTGGCTTTTCCTATACTTTTAATGTTGCCCCCCTTTAAAACGGATGAGCCTATCCTGATCTTCTTTGGCTTTTTTATGTTTCTGACATTAGCCATTACTCACAAAAAAAATATTATCAGGCTGCTTAACGGCGACGAAAACCGCACTTACCTCTGGGCAAAGAAAGATTAAAGGTGTTAAGTACATTGGCTTGATAATTTTTACCTTTGCTCTAGCAATTTTTTTAAACATTAAGCCCACTCATAATGGTAAAAGAATATATAGAAAGTAACAAAGCCCGCTTTATTGAAGAGCTTTTTGAACTGTTGAGAATTCCTTCGGTAAGTACCGATAAGAAGTTCAAAGACGATGTACTTAAGGCTGCTGACTTCCTCAAAGATAAACTAAATAGCTTAGGTGTAGACAAGGTAGAAATTTGTGAAACGCCTGGCTACCCCATTGTATTTGCTGAAAAAATAGTAGACGAAAAACTACCAACTGTATTGGTATATGGGCACTACGACGTTCAGCCCGCCGACCCTTACGAGCTTTGGGACTCTCCACCTTTTGAGCCAGAAGTACGAAATGGTAAAATTTATGCTCGCGGTGCCTGCGATGATAAAGGGCAGATGTATATGCACATTAAGGCGCTGGAAGTGATGCAGGAAGCTGGTGAGCTACCTTGCAACATTAAATTTATGCTGGAAGGAGAAGAAGAAGTAGGCTCAGAACATTTGGCAGACTTTGTAAAAGATAACAAAGACAAGCTAAGCGCCGATGTCATCCTTATTTCTGATACAGATATTATAGATAACGATAACCCATCTATTACAGTAGGTTTACGTGGCCTTAGCTATATGCAGGTAGAAGTAACCGGCCCCAATCGTGACTTGCACTCTGGAATGTACGGGGGTACAGTAGCTAACCCTATCAATACACTCTGCGAAATGATTGCCGCTCTTAAAGATGATAAGGGGCGCATCATGATTCCGGGCTTTTATGATAAGGTACTGGAGCTTAGCCAGGAGGAAAGAGAAGAAATGAACAAAGCTCCTCATGATGATGAAAAATACAAGAAAGAGCTTGGCGTAAAAGCTCTGGAAGGAGAAGATGGCTATACCACATTAGAACGAATAGGAATACGCCCTACTCTAGATGTTAACGGTATCTGGGGAGGCTATACAGGAGAAGGGGCTAAAACAGTGCTCCCATCAAAGGCCTATGCTAAAATTTCTATGCGTCTGGTACCTAACCAAAACCACAAAGAAATTGATAAGCTTTTTGCCGACTATTTTAAATCTCTGGCACCGGAATCTGTAGAGGTAAAAGTAAGTTCTCACCACGGGGGGCAGCCCGCAGTTGTGCCTACTAATTCTACAGAAATAGAAGCAGCGAAACAAGCCTTTACCGAAGCCTGGGGAAAAGAACCAGTACTTACTCGCGAAGGAGGTAGTATTCCTATAGTAGAGCTTTTTCAAAAAGAACTGAAGCTTGAGTCTGTGCTTATGGGCTTTGGACTGGGCGAAGATGCTATACATTCGCCTAACGAGAGCTATGGTATTTACAATTATCTAAAAGGTATAGAAACCATAACTCTTTTCTATAAGCATTACGCTGCCTTAAAAAAATAAAAAATAGAGCCTCTGGACCTTCCAGAGGCTTTTCATTGCTTCTTACCTCTACATTTGCATCAGAATTTTATCACTATTTTAGTTTATAGCATGCGTCCCTGGGAGACTTTAGACCAAAAATATCTTATTAATGATGAATGGGTTCGTGTACGAGCCGATACGTGTCGTATGGAAGATGGCACCATCGTGGAACCTTACTACGTATTTGAGTATCCTAACTGGGCCAATGTAATCGCTATTACTGATGAGATGGAAGTGGTGCTGATTAGACAGTATCGTCATGCGCTGGGTGAAATAGATCTGGAGCTACCAGGAGGAGCAATTGATCCTGGTGAGGATATGGTGGAAGGAGCACGACGCGAACTATTGGAAGAAACAGGCTATGAGGCCACTCACATTGAGCAGTTGTGTAAACTTTCGCCCAACCCCTCTAACCATAATAATTTTTCTGTATCATTTTTGGCTACAGGAGTTAAAAAGGTAGCTCACCAGCAACTAGATGCTACAGAAGAAATAGAAGTACTGCTTGTGCCCCTGGAGGAAGTAAAGGAAATGCTGGCCCGGCAGGAGCTGATACAAACTATGCATGTCGCTGCTTTTTATTACGCACTTCCTAAGCTAGAAAAACTGTTGGGTTAATATATAAATGTAAACCTTTAGGAAGGCTACCGCTACTTCTTAAACAAAGCCCCTACCCTCTAAAGCTGGCAAACAAAAAAGCACTGACAAATAATTGCCAGTGCTTCGTTTGGTCTCAGTAAATTTCTTTTCTAAAACAACTCTACGTCTTTCAGAGCTATTATATCCTGCTGACTATTGATCATACGTTTGGTACGCAGGTAACGCGCTAAATTATCAGGGTCATAGTATTCAGATTCAGAGTCAACGCTGCTAATTCTGACTCTAGCCTCTGAGCCCGTAGAGTGAATAAACTGTCCGTCCCCTATCCACATGCCTACATGTGTTACTCTCTCACGTGTACTATCGGTAGCCGCACTGCCAAAGAATAATAAGTCACCAGGGCGCAGTTTGTCATAATTTTTTTCTTCATCAATCAGTTCGCCAGCAAATACCTGCTGAGAGGCATCGCGGGGGAGGATATGCCCATTCATAAAATAAATGGTTTTAGTAAACCCACTGCAATCTACCCCTTTAGACGATGTGCCACCCCACAAATAAGGCACGCCCATAAGCTGCATAGCGGTCTTTACTACTGTAGTTTCAGTAGCTTCGGCATCAGCCACCCAGTCCTCAAAAATCTCAGATTCGTTTTTCCTGACGAAAGCCTCCCGACCATCCGGGAGACGCACTTCGTAGCTAAAAGGAGTCTCTCCAACCAGTTCCATTACATTGCCGGCTACCAGATCTGCTACGGTTTGAGTGTTTTTTACAGGTCTCTCATACGCAAAACCATACATTTCAGTAAATATGACTTTCTCTTTATTCTGCCATTCGTCATACTCAGTTTTGTTCATAGGCACAAAGCTGCCCTGCATCCAACTGATGTATTTGTCTGGCGACTGTACCAGATGCCAACTACCCTGCTTTTTTAATACTCTCAAAGGCATGCCCATGGTAGCCTGTGTAGCCAGCTCTGCGGAATGACGAGGCTGAGAACGCATATTAGCGGCAGAAAGGTAGACTACTCCCAGGGTATCTTCTCCCAAAGCTGCGTCAGGTAAAGTATTAATACTGTCTACTAGCTGATAGTTAAGAGCAGAAAGTTGTGCTAATAGCTCTTTTTTAGCTGCAGGCTTATCTGTTTCTCCGTTCAGAATAAGGATATCACCTTTAACTTTGGTTTCTATATCAAATACTGCAACTCTTTTATCAGGTGCATAGCGGCTTTTAACCTCTTCTATAGCGGTATTGAGCTTTTCGTTATCTGGCTGGCTCTCTTCCGGCGTAGTACATGACGCCAGGGCAGCCAGAAAGGATAAAGCAATGGCGAAGGTTTTATTTGTCATAGCTTACTTTAAATTTACTTAGATCAGCTTGGTGTTCTTTTTTGCGGGCTAGTTCATACTCAAATATCGCTCGTCCTAATTCGGCCATAAATGGTAGCCCGATTTCGTCGTACTCGTAAACGTTATCGTTAAAAACCTGGTTCTCATTTACATAAATGGCAGCGGTAAGCATAAATTCTATGTTATTTTCAAAATCTACCACGTAGGCATTATCTATTAAAAAGCCATATGCCATACCAATTTTATTAAATATTCTGATATGACCAGGGATAGTGTCTTTAGTATCTCCAAAGATAAAAAACTTAGAATAGCTGTCGTAATAGTGGCTACTGGTATCTGCCATATAATTTGGATAGGTAGTTTCTTTAGGCAATTGAGACATATATTGGTAAAGAAACCGGTAATCTTCATCGTTCAGATTAAATCTTCTGTCTTCAGGAATTGCTTCTGGAAATATAACTGCCTTGAGTACATCCTGTAGGTTAGCGACAGAGATAAAATTATTCTGCCCAAAATCTTTAGGTTGATTTACCAGTGAGCCGTTCTGCATAAAACCCTTGCCTAAAGGAATAGACTGATCTCCTACCCAGTTTTTTCTGCTGCTAACCATATCCTGCTGGTAAAGTACTTTGGCATTGTCGTAAAAAGATACCGGATTGGTAGTCCGGTTTTGCTCAGGCGTGTTGAACACAGAAAGGCGATGAACAATACGTACGTCTTCCAGCCCTTTATTGTGTAGTTCGTTGTTGATGTAATCCTGCCCTAGAAATTCGTACAGACGGTTGTAGGCATCATTATCGCTAACTACAAATATTTTTTTGATGTAGTGCGCCACAGAAGGCATGCCACTTTCAGCGGTAGAATCGAGCGTAACCCTGGTCTGCCCAGCGGCAGCACTATCTGTGAGCATAGTGCTGTACTTGTCTAAACCTTCAGCGCCCAGCTCATTAAGTTTCTGTAGTGCTAATACTGCAATTGGAAACTTTACCGCACTTGCCGGATAAAAATATGTGTCACGGTTTACCCCATACGCATATTCGGTAAAACTTGGCTTATTATTCTCATCTCTGTTAATCTGAGTATAGAGAATTTGCAACTTAAAATCTTTGGGCTTGCTCAGTACTGTATCTATCACTTCAGACTCACGAGAACGCAAAATCTCTGCGATAAGATTATCGCTTGTGGCTACTTCTTTATCAGTAGTTTTCTGCTGCTGAGAGTTACAGGAAAAAAACAAGAGTAACAGCAGCAGTAGCTGAAGAGGGTAGATGAGTATCTTCATGGGAAAAAATATATGCACTAAAAAATAAACGCCCTTTTGTAATAAAAGAGCGTTTATAAAAATTTGTTGTCAGATCCCTACTAAGTATGCAGAGCTCTGTTTTCGGTGGCTGCCAGACATGCTTCTTTTACTGCTTCTGTATAAGTAGGGTGAGCATGAGACATACGGGCTACATCTTCGGCAGATGCACGGTACTCCATAGCTACTACTCCTTCGGCAATCATATCTGCTGCTCGCGGACCAATAATATGCATGCCTAAAATTTCGTCGGTAGCTTCATCCGCGAGTACTTTTACAGTACCTTCTATGTCCATACTGGCACGGGCACGGCCAAGCGCGCGGAAAGGGAAACTACCAGATTTATACTTTTTGCCTTCTTCTTTCAGCTCTTCTTCTGTATATCCTACGCTGGCAACTTCTGGCCAGGTGTATATAACACTAGGAATAAGCTTGTAGTTGATATGAGGCTTTTGTCCGGCAAGATATTCTGCTACATACACCCCTTCTTCTTCAGCTTTATGAGCCAGCATAGGTCCTTTGTCTATTACATCACCGATAGCAAATATATTATCCACATTGGTGCGCAGGTGCTCATCTACACTAAGCTTACCTTGCTTGTTAGCTTCAATTCCAACATTCTCTAGCCCTAAACCTTCGGTATACGGACGACGGCCTACACATACCAGGCAGATGTCCCCCTTAATCTCTACTTCCTCTCCTTTGCTACTTTCTGCCTTTACTATTACCTCTTTACCTTTATTTTCTACCGCGGTTACTTTGTGGCTTAGCTTGAAGTCAAAGTCCAGTTTTTTAAGACTTCTCATAAGTTCTTTAGACATTGTACTGTCAATAAGCGGAGCAATACGTTTTTCGTACTCTACTACAGTTACTTTTGCACCAATACGAGCGTATACAGAACCTAGCTCAAGACCAATGTATCCACCACCAATAATGATAAGGTGCTTAGGAACCTGCTTCAGTTCCAGGGCTTCGGTGCTGGTAATTACTCTTTTTTTGTCTATTTCTATAAACGGCAGAGTAGAAGGTTTAGAACCGGTAGCTACGATGACATTTTTAGTTGTAAACTCAGTGGTTTTGTCATCTTTACTTTTTACTACAATAGTATTTTTATCCTTAAAAGAGCCCAGCCCGGTATGAACAGTAATTTTGTTCTTCTTCATCAGAAAAGACACACCGTCAACTGTTTGCTGTACTACCTCTCCTTTTCTTTTGATCATCTGAGGTAGGTCTACCTTCAGGTTGGTTAGCTTTACGCCATGATCTTTGAAGGTATTTTTAGCATTATGAAAATGTTCTGATGAATCCAGTAATGCTTTGGAAGGAATGCAACCTACGTTCAGGCAGGTCCCACCTAGTGCTTCGTATTTTTCTACAATAGCGGTTTTCATGCCCAGTTGTGCACAGCGGATGGCTGCTACATAACCTCCGGGGCCCGAGCCTATGACCGTTACATCAAAATCCATATGTGAATATTATTTATAAAAATGAGTGGTTTAGATGATTATTTTAAACTGCGTAAAGTTAGTGTGATTAGAAAGATTTGCAAGGTGGTAGTGGGGAAAATAGGCTTATCGGACAAAAAAGAAGGGGTTCATTTATTCTCTCCCGATCTGTCCTGCTATTGCATACCTACCATCTATTAAGCATAATGTTTCTCTGATGTTTTTGGCTTAACCAAAAACCGCATAACAGGAAAAGTTGTGATGACTAAAATGGCAAAGGTAATTTCAAAAAAGTAAAACCACTCTACGTAGCTTTCATCCTGAATGATGTAGCGCACCAAAGCATCCAGTACAAAGGTAATTGCCATTACTGCCAGTGCAGAGAGTAAGCCTGCTTTGGGGCGGGTATATAGCAAAATGAGCACGGCTGGTACTATAATGAAGCCTAATGCATCGTACCAGATGTTAATTATAAAAGGCACATCTCTGGAGAAGAAACCCATCTGAAAAACTTCTGCTATATGATAAATGAGCATGGTAAGAAAACCGGCAGTATAGAAAAAAATGATGCCTTTGGCGTATAATGGGTAGTTAGCAAATTTACGAACCATCTTTATATCTGTTAAAATGTAAAACATGCTAGAGTCTATATGCTAACTAAAAAAAAAGCCGACAGTTTATGACTGCCGGCTCCTTATATATAAAGAACATTTTCTCTTCTATTAGATACCTAACAGCAGGCGAGAAGGGTCTTCAATAAGTTCCTTAATTCTATATAGGAAGCTAACAGACTCACGACCATCAATTACACGGTGATCATAAGACAGGGCTACGTACATTACCGGGCGGATTTCTACCTGGCCATTAACCGCAACTGGGCGCTCTACTATATTATGCATTCCTAATATAGCTGACTGAGGCTGATTAATGATAGGTGTAGAAAGCATAGAGCCGAATATCCCTCCATTAGTAATGGTAAAAGTACCACCTGTCATTTCGTCTATGCTAAGCTTACCGTCACGAGCTTTTTTTGCTAGTCTTACTACTTCTTTTTCAATGTTATCAAAGCTTAATTCTTCTGCATTACGAATTACTGGTACTACCAAACCTTTAGGGCTGGATACCGCAATTGACACATCGCAGTAGTCATTATAAACTAGCTCTTCCCCATCTATAAAAGCATTTACTGCAGGCCACTCCTGAAGGGCAAGGCAAGCAGCTTTGGTAAAGAAAGACATAAAGCCAAGATTGACTTCATACTTTTCTTTGAATGCTTCTTTGTATTTTTTACGCAAATCCATCACCGGCTTCATGTCTACCTCATTAAAGGTAGTAAGCATAGCGGTTTCGTTTTTAGCAGCTACCAGTCTACGGCTGATAGTTTTGCGCAGGCTACTCATTTTTTCACGACGCTGCTGACGATTGTCAGACTGCTTAGGAGCACTTTCGGCAGGATCATTTTGCTCTGCTCCGGCAGGTTTAGCCTGCTCTTTAGCAGGGGTAGATTTACTTTCAGCAGGGGCAGTTTTTTGAGCTTTTTCAGCATCTTCTTTAGTAATGCGTCCGTCTATGCCCGTACCTTTTACTTGCTTAGGTTCTATACCTTTTTCGCTCAAAATTTTTGCGGCAGCTGGAGAAGCATGCCCGGTAGCATAGGTTTCGCGGCCATTGCTAGTGGGAGTACTCTCAGAGCTACTATCAGATGGAGAGCTAGAAGATGAACTTTTAGAGGGAGCTGCTGATCCATCACTTTCGATTACACATGCCAAAGCTCCTATCTCTAATGTCTCGCCAGCAGGAGCCTTAATACGCAGCACCCCTGTAGCCTCTGCAGTAAGTTCAAAAGTAGCCTTATCAGATTCAATTTCAGCAATTACTTCATCCATTTCTACCTCATCGCCATCTTCTTTGAGCCATTCGGAGATAGTAACTTCTGTAATAGATTCACCAACAGCAGGAATTTTCATCTCGATATTCTGCGCCTCTCCGCTTCCTTTCTGCTCCGTGCTCTCTTCTTTATCGGCAGGAGCTGAAGTACTCTCAGCGCTTTCTTGTCCGTTTTCGTTAGCAGAAGTATCAATCTCACAAATTACTGTTCCTATCTCTACGGTTTCTCCCGCTTCAGTTTTGATGTGGAGAATGCCTGCTTGTTCAGCATTTAATTCAAAAGTAGCCTTATCAGACTCTAGTTCAGCTATAACTTCGTCCATCTCGACGTAATCACCTTCTTTTTTGGTCCATTCGGCGATGGTAACCTCTGTGATAGATTCGCCGACGGTAGGAACTTTAATTTCTAAGCTCATATAAACTGTTGGTTATGTTTTTTATGGCGGACAACCTTATTTACGCAAACGCTTTATTTAGGATTTCTTCTTGTTCTTTGGCATGCATCTTACCATAGCCGGTAGCCGGAGAAGCCGCAGCCTTACGCGAAATGATTTCCATCTCTACCTGACGGTAAGTTCTGAGAATATAAGTCCAGTAGCCCATATTTTCGGGTTCTTCCTGTACCCAGTAAATTTTAGCCTCCTTGTACTTCATCAGCTCCTTGGTTACCTGCTTTTCAGGGAAGGGGTGAAGCTGTTCTATACGGATGATAGCCACATCTTTACGCTTGTCTTTCTCTCTTTTCTCAGCCAGGTCGTAGTAAATTTTACCAGAGCAGAGTAATACCTTTTTAACAGATTTTTGAGGAGAAGCTACCTTGTCGGGTAATACCTCCTGAAACCTGCCAGAAGTAAATTCTTCTACCGGAGATACCACTTTAGGGTGACGCAACAATGACTTAGGCGACATAACCACTAAGGGCTTTCTAAAGGGCCAGGCAAGTTGTCGGCGTAGTGCATGGAAGAAGTTAGAAGGCTCGGTAATGTTGGCAACTATAATATTGTAGTCTGCACTAAGCTGAAGAAACCTCTCCGGACGAGCGTTAGAGTGCTCAGGCCCCTGTCCTTCGTAACCATGAGGCAGCAATAAAACTACGCCGCTCATTCTTCTCCATTTTGTTTCTGAGGTAGTGATAAACTGATCTATCATTACCTGTGCTCCGTTAGCAAAGTCTCCAAACTGAGCCTCCCAAATTACCAGCGCATTAGGGTTAGCCATAGCATACCCAAACTCAAAACCCAGGGCTCCATACTCAGATAGAAGAGAGTTATAAATTCTAAACTGCTCCTGTTCCTTATCTATATGGTTAAGGTTGGTGTAAGGCTCGTTGCTCTCCGCATCGTGTATTACCGCATGGCGGTGAGAAAAAGTTCCTCTTTCAGTATCCTGTCCGGCAATACGAACAATTTTATTTTCTAAGAGGATAGATCCGTAAGCCATAAGCTCCGCGGCAGCCCAGTTAAGCTGTTTCTGCTTAAAGAACATATCTTTGCGTAGCTTAAACTGCTTTTCTATCTGTTTGATCGGCTTAAAGCCTTTAGGTAGAGTAGTTAAAGCTTTCGCTATTTTGTCAATAGCTTCCTGTTGTATGCCTGTTTCAGGAGATTGATCAAAATCTTCTGGTTTAGACTTACGCATATCTTTCCACTCCAGCTCCAGGGGTTGGTATTCGTAAGGTAGAGGATTCTGCTTTACCATGTTGAGACGATCCTGCAGCAGCCCTCTGAACTCCTTGTCCATGTTTTGAGCCAGCTTAGCATCCACATCACCACGTTCTATAAGCTTTTTGTTGTATACCTCTCTGGGGTTAGGGTGTTTAGAGATAATATTGTAAAGTGAAGGCTGAGTAAACTTAGGCTCATCACTCTCGTTATGGCCATGGCGGCGGTAGCACACCATATCAATAAATATATCCTTATGAAACTTCTGGCGAAACTCCACAGCAAGCTTTACGCAGTATAGTACCGCTTCAGGGTCATCACCATTAACATGCAGTACAGGAGAGTCAATGACCTTAGCCACATCTGATGAATAGATAGAAGAGCGTGCATCATCAAAGTCAGTGGTAAAACCCACCTGATTATTAATAATAAAGTGGATGGTTCCTCCGGTGTGGTATCCATCCAGCTGAGACATCTGTGCTACTTCATACACTACTCCCTGGCCGGCAAGTGCCGCATCTCCATGAATAAGGATAGGTAGAACTTTGTCGTAATCGTTTTCGTATTGGCGGTCTGCCTTAGCACGTACAAAACCTTCTACTACCGGGTCTACAGCCTCTAGGTGAGAAGGGTTAGGCGAAAGCTTAACGTTTACCTTGTTGCCAGAAGCAGTAGTAATTTCACTAGAGTAACCGAGGTGGTACTTTACATCACCATCACCGTGCGCTAATTCCGGCTCTGCCGTACCTTCAAATTCATTAAATATCTGCTCATAGGTTTTACCCATGATATTAGCCAGTACATTCAGGCGGCCACGATGTGCCATGCCTATCATCACCTCCTGAGTGCCATGCTCAGAAGCATGGGTGATAATGCCATCCAGTGCAGGAATAGTAGTCTCCCCTCCTTCCAGAGAGAAGCGCTTCTGACCTAAATATTTGGTATGAAGAAAGTTTTCAAATACTACTGCCTCGTTCAGCTTACTAAGAATACGCTTTTTCTCGTTTTCGGTAGGGGTATGAGTGAGAAATGTGGTTTCAGCTTTTGTTTTAATCCACTCCATCATTTCTCTGTCGCGAATGTAGGTATACTCAAAACCTACATTACCCAGATATACGTTGCGGAGGGTCTCAATTATTTTTCTAAGAGAAGCTTTTCCGATTCCTATTTCCTTACCTGCCTCAAACTCAGCATCCAGGTCAGCTTCCGTAAGCCCAAAGTGTTCTATGCCTAACTGTGCATTGCGGTCTCTTCTCTTTCGTACCGGGTTGGTAGTAGATTCCAGGTGGCCTCTACGGCGGTAGTTACGAATTAAGCGGAGGGTTTTTGCCTCTCTGGCATCTATTTCACCATCGTTTACAGCAGCGTCTAATGCTGCATCATCTTCGGCGCTACCGTTAAATCGTTCACGCGAAAAATTGTAGCCTTCAAAAAATTTCTGCCAGCTCTCATCTACAGAGGAAGGATCCTGCTGATAAGATTTATAGAGTTCGTCTATATACCCTACGTCGGCATTAGAGATATACGAGTATTTATCCATTCTTCATAGAAGTTACATTCATTTAAAACAAATATAGAAAGACAATATAAAATAGTAAAACCGTATATTCGTTTAAGCAAATGTTGTTGAATTTCAATGTATTAAAATTTAAAAAGAAGCGAACATTTTTAAATGAGCTTTGTTGAAAAGGACTATGTCTACGATAAAATACTAATGAAAGAAACTTGTTCAAAAAGATAAGTTTATTAGAAAAGTTTAATTATATAAAAAAATAGTTATACTTTTGCAATGAGTAGATTGTATGCTGCGCGATAAGTATTGTAAGTTATTAACCAAAGTGTTAGATTACCATTTTACAATAAGCTTTATTCGTTTAATTAAAGCCTATTTACCGTAGGAAACGCTTAATTTTTACTATGTACGAAATAATTAAAGATAGTATGCATAGAAAAATACTATTCTCCTCGAAAATTTCGTATTTAGGATATAAATTTGTTACGTATGGCTGCAATTTTTTAGTATTAATTCAATAAACAATAGTAAAAACTGAAGCATTTTGAAAAGTAAATTAAGTCTAACCAAGCTAGGCGCGCTGATTATACCTATGATAGCAGTTATTGCTGTGTATCAACTGTTCAGCACAAACCCTAAGTACACTCCCTCTCCAGCTGTAAGTCAGCAAGTAGACTCCCTTCAAAATGATACTGTAGAAGCTACACCTCCCGAACCTCAACTATTGTTCGGTCTCAATATCGATACGTTACAAGTGGTAGAGGCTACTGTAGAGCCCAATCAGTTTTTATCCCAAATTTTGAGGCAGTACAATGTTTCTTTAGGAGTAATAGATAAACTTGCTAAAGCCTCACGCGAAGTTTTTGATGTAAGAAAGATTCGCGCGAACAAAAACTACACCGTGCTTTGTAGTAACGACTCCCTCAGCACTGCCCGCTATTTTATTTATGAGCCCTCTCGTGTAGATTATGTGATTTACGAGTTATCTGATTCCATCAAAATATCTATGGGGCAACATCCGGTAGATACGGTTACTAAAACTTTTGCTGGTGTAATAGACTACTCTATCTATCAGACTTTGAGCGAAGCAGATGCTCCTACCGAATTGGTAAATGAGCTTTCGGATGTGTATGCCTGGCAAATTGACCTTTTTAAGGTGCAAAAAGGCGATAAGTTTAAAATGATTTACGAAGAAATACAGATACAAGGAGAGCGCGTAGGTGTAGGTCGTATTAAAGCGGCACAGTTTGAAAGAGGGGAAGAAGAATTTTATGCCTTCTATTATGATCAGGGAGGTAAAGAAGATTATTTTGATGAAAAAGGGAATAGTCTGAGAAAAGCTTTTTTAAAAGCTCCTCTAAAGTATTCCAGAATCAGCTCTCGCTTTTCTCATAACCGTTTACACCCAGTACTAAAAGTACGTCGACCGCACCATGGTGTAGATTACGCGGCCCCTCGTGGTACTCCTGTAAGAGCAGTAGGTGATGGAGTGATTACTAAAGCCAACTATAGTGGTGGAGCAGGTAACTATGTGAAGATCCGACACAATAATACATATACAACAGGCTACATGCACCTTTCTAAATATGGAAAAGACATTAGAGTGGGCAAATACGTAAAGCAAGGTGATATAATTGGTTATGTAGGTAGTACAGGTATATCTACTGGTCCTCACCTGGATTATCGTGTCTGGAAAAATGGCAAAGCAGTAGACGCACTAAAAATAGAAATGCCACCCTCAGAACCTATTTCTGATGACCACCGTAGTACATACGAGGAGCATATGAACATGCTGATGGAAAAACTTCACGAAGTGCCTTATCCAGAAAAACAGTTTATTCTTGCAAGTGCGAAAACCAGCCTGAAGGTGGTTAACGTGGATGAAAGATTATTATAAAGGCATAGCTGTAAAGCTAGTCCTCCACTAAAAGCAAAAAGCCGTGACTATTATTGGTCACGGCTTCTTTTTTATAAAAACTTATTAGCAGTTAGTTAAGAAACTCGAATATGCCCGCAACTCCCTGACCACCGCCTACACAGGCAGTAACCATTCCGTATTTTTGTTTGCGGCGGCGCATCTCATGAATCAACTGTATGGTAAGTTTGGCTCCGGTACAACCTAGAGGGTGTCCTAAAGCAATTGCACCACCATTAACATTCAGTTTCTCAGGATCAATGTCCATTTCTCTTGCCACAGCTATAGATTGAGCAGCAAAAGCCTCATTTAGTTCTATCTGATCAATGTCACTGAGCTTTAATCCTGCTCTTTCCAAAGCTTTAGGGATAGCTCTTACTGGTCCTATACCCATAATGCGAGGATCTACCCCAGCTACCGCGTAGCTCATCATACGTGCGTGAGGCGTAAGCTTAAGCTGGTTTACTAAGCGTTCAGACATTACCAGTACAAAAGCAGCTCCATCAGAAGTTTGAGAAGAGTTACCAGCAGTTACGTTCCCTCCCATTCTAAAAGCAGGTTTTAACTTAGCTAAAGCCTCCATGTTTGTATCTACACGAGGGCCTTCGTCAGTATCTACTACAAACTCTCTTTGCTTAGGCTTTCCATCTTCTCCAATGTAGGTTTCAGGAACAGTGATAGGTAAAATCTGATCTTTAAAATAACCTTCTTTTATTGCGTTAATAGCTTTCATATGGGAGTTGTACGCAAACTCATCCATATCTTCCCGAGAAATACTGTAGTCTTTAGCAACTTCTTCCGCGGTAAGCCCCATACTAGTATAGTATTCAGGATGCTCGGCGGCAATCTTAAAGTTTAAGGCTGTTTTGTGTCCCATCATAGGCACTAAAGACATAGATTCAGTACCTCCGGCAATAATACAGTCGGCCATGCCTGCGTGTATTCTGGCAGATGCAATATTAATTGCTTCTACTCCCGAGCCGCAGTAACGATTAATGATCATACCTGGCACATCCTGGCCTAAAGCCATTAAAGAAATAAGACGGCCCATTTGCATGCCTTGTTCAGCTTCTGGTACGGCATTACCTACTATAATGTCATCTACCATTTCAGGAGCCAGCCCTTCCACCTCAGAGGTAAGCTTCTTGATTACTTCTACCGCCAAGTCGTCAGGGCGGGTAAAGCGAAACCCTCCTTTTTTAGACTTGCCTACCGCGGTACGGTATCCACCTACTATGTATGCATTCATATGATTAGTGTTTTATTAATCAATCTCTTTAACGCAATATATACAAAAAATATTCGTCATGCATACTATTTTTAAGCGAAAAAAGCAGGCAAATAATTACCTGCTTTGCGTTAATTATTGTTGGTAAAGGAAGTTGCTGATGCTGATTACCTCTGCGAAAACACCTGCTGCCGTAACTTCTGCACCGGCTCCTGGTCCTTTTACAACCAAAGGCCTTTCTTTATATCGGGCGGTGTGATATGAAATGATATTATCGCTGCCAGAGAGAGAATAGAAAGGATGTGTTTCACCCACTTCCTGCAACTGGACAGAAGCTTTACCATCTTCCAGTATGGCTATAAAGCGTAGTTTACAGCCTTCTTCAGCTGCTTTCTTCCTTTTAGCTTCCATCTCATCGTCAATGCTCTCCAGGGTTTGAAAGAATGACTCTACATCTGGAGCTTCAAGACATTGTTGAGGAAGAATATTCTGAATTTCTACGTCCTCTGGCTCTAGAGTAAGACCCACTTCGCGCGAAAGTATGAGAATCTTTCTGGCTACATCCATACCGTTCAGGTCTTCACGAGGGTCTGGTTCGGTATAGCCTTTCTGCTGAGCTTCTTTTACTACCTCGCTAAACTTACGCCCTTCCTGAAAAGAATTGAATATATAAGACAATGTACCGGAGAGTACCCCCTCTATTTTGTAAATTTTATCACCGCTATCTTTGAGGTCCTGTAGAACCCGTATTACTGGTAAACCCGCACCCACATTGGTTTCATACAAAAACTTAACTCCTGCACGCATGGCGGTTTGCTTGAGCTGCTGATAAGTTTTGTAAGTGCCTGAATTGGCTAGCTTATTAGGCGTAATAATAGAAACAGCAGACTGAAGTACCTCCTGGTAGTATTTAATCACATAGTCACTGGAAGTACAATCTATAAATACACTATTAGGAAGGTTAAGCTCCTTAAGACGATGCACAAAAGTACCCATATCGCTGGCAGAACCATCTTGCTCGAGTAGAGCCTGCCAGTGGTTGGTATCAATGCCTGCTTCGTTAATAAGCATTTTGCGGCTGTTGATAATACCAATAAAGTTAATGCGGAGGAGGCGGTTTTCAAAGAGTGTACTCCCTTGCTGAGCGATCTGCTTAAGCAAGGTGCTACCAATTAAGCCTAAGCCTGCCATAAACACATTAAGGGTTTTGGTCTCAGAAAGGAAGAAGGCTTCGTGCACAGTATTTAGCGCCTTGGAAAGGTTGCGCTGAGAAATAACTACTGTAAGGTTTACCTCAGAGGACCCCTGTGCTACGGCACGAACGTTGATGCCGTTTCTGCCTAAAGCGCTAAAAAGCTTACCCGATATACCAGGTGTCTGGCGCATATTTTCGCCAATAATTGCCACAATAGACAGGTGTTGCTCTACAATAGCTTTATCAATTTTACCGGTACTTATCTCAATAGCAAACTCTTCATCCATGGCTTCCTGGGCCAGTTTCGCATCTGTGGGGCTCACGGCAAAGCTGATAGAATGTTCAGAAGAAGCCTGTGTAATAATGATAATATTTATTTTCCTTCTGGCTAATGCTCCAAACAAACGTGAAGAAATACCCGGGATGCCTATCATGCCACTACCTTGCAGACTCAGGAGGGCTACTTCTTTAATTGAAGAAATTCCCTTAACCGCCATAAGCTTTTCGTTACCCTCAGGAGTGTTTTGGGTGGCATAAGGGTTTCGGCTAATTACAGTACCAGGAAACTCCCTGTTAAAAGTATTCCGGATTCTTAAAGGAATATTTTTATTAAGCAGAGGCTGTATAGTAGGCGGGTATATCACTTTGGCACCAAAGTGAGACATTTCCATAGCTTCCAGGTAAGATATAGCCTCAAGAGAGAAAGCATTTTTCACCTGACGGGGATCTGCCGTCATTACACCATCAACATCCGTCCAGATTTCAACTTCTTCCGCATTAAGCGCAGCGCCAAAAATAGAGGCGGTATAGTCAGAGCCTCCTCTACCCATAGTGGTAGTTTCATTGTCGGCAGTAGAGGCTACAAAACCTGTAATAATTTGTAGTGCCTTGTTAGCGGTAAAGTATTCATTGATATTCTGATTTGTAGACTCAAAGTCTACTTTAGCTGCATTAAAGTTAGCATCAGTACGTATAACTTTGCGAGCATCTAAAAAGTCGGCATCAATGCCCAGTTCTTTCATGTACTGGCTTATCAGGTAAGCTGATAAGCGCTCGCCAAAGCTTAGTACAAGGTCTAAGGTGCGAGGAGAGCGCTCTTTAAGCAAAAAGGCCCCGTGTAATAGGTCGTCTAGTTCGTTAATGAGGGTTTTGAGGTAAGCAAAAACTCTGCTCTGGGCATGCACATTAATTAGCGTTCGGGCTGTATCAAAATGATGCTTTTCCAGCTCTTTTAGTAGTTCCAGATAGCTCTCATCCCCACTGGCAGCTTTTTCGCTGATAGCAATAAGCTTATCAGTAATACCGCTCATGGCAGATACTACCACCGCGCACTTTATCTGCTCGCGATGATAAGTGGCTACAATCTCAGCTACAGTTTTTATGCTTTCGGCAGAGCCGACCGATGTACCTCCAAACTTCAGTAATTTCATATTTGTTTTAGTAATCTTGAGAGGGCGCAAGTTATAAAATCCCAGCGGATACAGAATATTATTTTGGGCATAAATCACCCTTTTTGATAGAAATAAATAAGTTTTTTGAGAAGAGGTAGGTAGTTCGGAACTTTTTAAGAACACAAAAGTTTGAAATTCAGAATCTATCCAAGTATATTTGCACCCTTAAAAATTTACGAATTATGAAAAGAACTTTTCAACCTTCGCAAAGAAAAAGAAGAAACAAGCACGGATTCCGTTCAAGATCAGCTAGTGCTAACGGCCGCGCTGTATTAGCCAGAAGAAGAGCTAAAGGAAGAAAGAAACTTTCTGTGTCTAGCGAAAGAAAACATAAAGCTTAGGAAGTAAAGCTGACCATGGTTGGCAGCTTTACTTTTTTTGCCAACCTTACTATTACTTTTTTTAGTTCTTCTTTCATTCTCTGGCGTTTGCCAGCACTTCTACTCCTCTGTCTAAAATTCTCTTTAGTTGCGCCACACCTTATCCAAGCAAGAAAGGCTTAGTAGCAAGAAGCTCATTGGTAGCTTGTTTAAAAAAGGAAAAGCGTACACCCACTACCCTATTCGTCTGATTTACTTGCCTGTAGAGGGCTTGGAAGAAGATCAGGTGCTCTTCAGTGTTCCCAAAAGAAACTTCAAAAAAGCCGTAGATCGCAATCTGCTCAAGCGAAGAATGCGCGAAGCTTATCGTCAGCATAAACATCTAATTACTTACAGGTCTACAGAAGAAGTTCACTTTTTGCTGGGGTATATTTATATTGCTAGAGAGAAATGCACGTATCAACGTATTGAAACTAAAATACTTGAAACGCTGTATCGTTTAAAGAAGTAAGAGACAAACCATCAGAAAAAATCCTTTGCTCATGAGTGCTAAAAAAGTGGGGAGAAGCTCCCTGATCGTGATGGCCTTCGCTATAGTAGTAGGAACGCTAGCCTTCAGAGGTCCGGGTGACAATTATTTCGCGATTGCTAAAAACTTAGACATCTTCGCTACCCTTTTCAAAGAAGTTAATACTTATTACGTAGATGAGGTAAACCCCAACTCCCTCATTAAGACCGGTATAGATGCTATGCTTAGGTCTTTAGACCCTTACACTAATTACATTCCTGAAGACGATATAGAAGATTATCGTACTATGACTACTGGTCAATATGGTGGAATAGGGGCTATCATTGGCAAACGCAATGGTAAAAATATGGTATTGATGCCTTACAAAGGTTTTCCTGCCGAAAAAGGAGGTCTTAAAATTGGTGACGAAATACTATCAGTTGATGGTATAGATGTAGAAGATAAAACGGTTGAGGACATCAGCAAACTTCTAAAAGGGCAGGCCAACACTGATCTTACCGTTACTGTTAAGCGCTACGGTGAAGAAAAAGATATTGACGTAACCATCAAAAGAGAAAGAATTACAGTAGATAATGTGCCTTACTTTGGCATGGTTACAGAAAATATAGGATATATAAAACTAAGCAACTTTACTACCGGTGCCGGAAGAGAGGTAGAGAATGCGATTAAAAAGCTAAAGTCAGAAGGTGCAGAAAAATTAGTTTTTGACCTGAGAGATAATCCAGGCGGATTATTGAGTGAGTCTGTCAATGTTTCAAACGCTTTTATCCCTAAGGGTTCAGAGGTAGTAAGTACTAAAGGAAAAGTAACAGACTGGAACAAAACCTACAAAGCAATTAACAACCCTGTAGATACGGATATACCAGTTGCAGTGCTTACAAGTAGCAGAAGCGCTTCTGCGGCAGAAATTGTTTCTGGAGTAATTCAGGATTATGATCGTGGTGTATTGGTAGGGGAAAGAACTTTTGGTAAAGGATTAGTACAAGCTACTCGTCCTTTAACTTACAACTCTCAACTTAAAGTAACTACTGCAAAATACTATACACCTAGCGGACGATGCATACAGGCTATTGACTATAGCCACCGTAATGATGACGGAAGCGTTGGCAAAATAGCTGATTCTTTGAAAACAGCTTTTGAAACCCGCAACGGGCGCCTGGTATACGATGGTGGTGGCATTAACCCCGATATTCCAGTGAAGCAGGAAAGGCTTACCCCTATTTCTATCAGCCTGTATACTAAGAGCCATATTTTTGACTATGCAACTGAATATTACTATTCTCATCCGAATATAAGTGATGCTAAAGAATTTCAGCTTTCTGATGCTGAGTATGCAGAGTTTGTTAGCTGGCTAAAAGGTAAAGATTATGACTATACTACTGAGGTAGAACAGACAATAGATGAACTGATAGAAAGCGCAAAAGACGAAAAATACTATCAGGATATTGAAGACCAGATTACCTCGCTTCGTAAAAAAGTACAGCATAACAAAGATCAGGATCTTCAAAACTTTAAGGAAGAGATCAAAGAACTGTTAGAAGAAGAGATAGTATCTCGCTACTATCTAAGTGATGGTAAAATTGAAGCTTCTTTTGATGATGACAAGGTGATGCAGGCTGCTATTGAAGTTTTGGATGACGAGAAAAAATACGAAGCCCTACTAAAAGGAGATAGTTAAGCTTTATTTCTATTAAAATCTAGAGCCGATTGATATTTCAGTCGGCTTTTTTTATATCTGACTGCCTTTAGCCGAGAAACTAAATTTCTTAACGATCAGGTTGCAAAATTCAACAAAATAAGTAAGCAGATTATAGAGTTGTATATTTATGTCGGTTGCCAGTATGGCTTTTTTCTCAACTTAGCTATTTGTTCGTAGAGTGTACAGATTCATTTTTATTACTTACCTTCTTATCTCCGCAAATTTTGCCTATGCTCAATGGGGTTTAAGCGCTGAGCAGGATATAAAAGTTGTGGAAAACGGAAAAGAACTTTCGTTTCCATGGGCTGGAGGACTCAATGCTGGGCAGTACTATAATGTAGATCTGGATAGAAATGGAACAATGGATGTAGTAGTCTTTGACCGTGCTACTGAGCAGTTTCAGCCTTTTCTGTCTAAAGATCAGCAACTTGTTTATGCTCCAGAGTATCGCTTAAGTTTTCCACAAAATATTCAAAGTTGGGTGGTTTTTGCAGATTATGATAATGACGGCAAACAAGACCTCTTTACCGCTTCTGGCAAGCGCGGTATTATAGTATACCGTAACCTTAGTGATAATGATTTGCAATGGGAACTGATAGCTGACCCTTTGAGTACGCTGGGCTTTTCCGGCTTTCAGATAGCCATTCAGCTTAACCCTTCAGATATACCTGCTATTAGTGATATTGATAGTGATGGAGATTTGGACATTGTGGTCTACAATGTAAATGGTAGAGGAAATTTAGAGTATTATCAGAATATGAGTATTGAAAATCAGGATGATACTTACCTGCGATATGAAGCTAAAAACGAGAATTGGGGAAGAGTAAGAGAATGCGGATGCCAGACCTTTGTTTTTAATGGAGGAGCCTGTGCCGAAATAAACGAACGCAAGTTAACACAGCAAAAGCTACTGCATGTAGGTGGAAAGGCACTTTTGGCAGTGGATATGGATGGAGACGGTGATAAAGATCTTTTAAGTAGTGATGAAGGCTGCGGAGCTATTAATTATCTGGAGAATGTAGGTAATACTGATGAAGCGGTTTTTACATCTTTCTCAATATATCCGGAAAATGTAGCTATGAGTTTTCCTGCCCCTTACTGGGCAGATGTAAACCAGGATGGACTATATGACCTACTGTTGGCTCCCAATCTGGCAGTAAACGACCTCAATAATCCGGATGATTTACAGGCTTCCAGCTATGTATACACAAACACTGGTACAAACAGTAAACCCAAGTTCAGTTTGCAGAGCAAAGCTTTTTTGCAGTCAGAAATGATAGATGTAGGAGAATATAGTGCTCCGACCCTGGCAGATTACGATAATGATGGCGATCTGGATTTGTTTATTGGGCATAGGGGGCGAAGCTTTGAAGGGAAGTTTTATGCTACAATAGTGCTTTATGAAAATACTGGTAGTGAGACACAGGCAGAGTTTTCACTCAAGAACGATAATTACTTAAACTTAAGTGAGCTCAAGCTACAGCAGCTTAAAATTTATTTTCAGGATATAGATCAGGATGGAAAGCAAGATCTGCTACTTAGTGGGGCGGAAAGTGCGTATGCTGGCCAGGCGGTCCTTTATTGGGTGCCAAACCGTGCTACAGAAGCTCAGCAAAGCTGGACGTTTGAACTTGAAGACCGAAAAAATCTCAGTCTTAAATTCCACCCCGACGAACAGCTTCATTTTATAGATGCTAATGGGGATAATCTGCAGGATGTCTTTGTAGCTAAAAGAGAAGGTAATCTGGAGTTGTATGAGAATCAGGATGCAAGCCCTCTACCAAACTGGCAACTAACAATAGAAAATGCAGGAGGTATAAGCAGTAGCGTTTTCAATAGAAATCTTGGTGTTTTGCTGTATGATTTTGACCAGAACGGCGTGGCCGACCTGCTGCGTACAGATGATAGCAAGACAGTTTTATTTTATAAAGATTTTTTGCAAAACATTGATAGTGAGGCACAGGGAGATACAGTAAGTGTGGAAGTAGGTGAGCAAAGCAGAAAACTACAAGGAGGTGCTAATCTCCATTTTTCGGCAGCAGCGCTGGGGGCTGCTTCTTCTGTACAGGTTTTGGTAGGTAGCCCTGCTGGTGGAGTTAATTTGTTTACTTACGTGAGAGAGCGGTCTACTCCTAGCAACCGGCTACTTGTCTATCCTAATCCCAGCCTTTTAAATGATGCAGCAGTACAGGTCAAAGCAGAGGAAAAAATTAGTAGTTTACAGATAATTACCTCAGCAGGCGCACTGGTAGCAAATATCACTCCTTCGCAACAAATGAATGAAATGCAAATAGATGTAGGCGGATTAGCCACTGGTATGTATTTAATCAGGGTTTTAGATACCAAAGGAACAATCAGTACTCAGAAGCTTTTGGTTCGTTAAGATGAAAGTTCTAATCAGTATTCAATTAGCAAAACAGTGGGAAGAGGTAACTTTTATGTCCGAAGCAGAAGAGAGCTTAAAGTTGAGGTATCCCTTTCTGAACACCTTTAGTCTGGATAATTTTTCATCAGCTGATATGCTCGATTATGCATTAGAAATGATGAATAAATCAGAAAGGCTCCTTGTGCTCGTAGAAAGTCACCATGAGCACGCAGACCTCCATAAATTGCTCAGGTTCTTTAATATACTCATTAGAAAACAACCTAACGCAAAGGTAATATTATTAGGCAAGCATAAAATGCTAGAGAAAATGGCAAAAGGTATTAAAGACAATTTTTACCTACAGCCTGATAAGGAGGCAAGAAACACTATTGCTGATTGCTTATTTGTTTAAGCTAAAAGAGTCAGCATCCAGATAAGCAGGAAACTTTTTACGAAAAGCTATAAGTTCTGCTTTAGAAAGTTCTACACTGCTTATTTTCTCATGGTCTCCCAGGTCTGTAACGCTTTCTCCTTTGTAATTGTAAATACAGGAATGACCATTGTAAGATATTTGCATTCCATCCTCCCCTACCCGATTGAGACCAACACAGTAAGACAAATTTTCTATGGCACGAGCCTTTAATAAAGTTTGCCACACGTGTACTCTACTTGCAGGCCAGTTTGCTACATAGAGTAATAAGTCGTATGCCAGGGTATTATCATCTATAGTTTCGTTCCGACTCCATACTGGAAAGCGCAAATCATAACACACTAAAGGTTTTATTTTCCAACCTTTTAGCTCAACAGTGAGGTGGGTAGTTCCTGCACTATAAATTTCATGCTCTTCGGACATTCTAAAAAGGTGCTTCTTATCATAATAGCTATACTCCCCATTGGGCTGCATCCACAGCAAGCGGTTATACATATGTTTACCCTCTCTGGCGATAAAGCTACCGCATACTACAGCTTTAGTTTGGGTAGCCTGTTGCTTCATCCAGCGGAAGGTCTTGCTATTCATAGGCTCAGCCAGATCAGGGGCTGCATTGGTAAAGCCTGTGCTAAACATCTCAGGCAAAATAATAAGGTCAGTATCTCCTTCAATCTGCCATATTTTTTCTTCAAACATCGCCAGGTTAGCATCTATCTTATGCCAATGCAAAGGCGATTGTATCAGACTTATTTTTAATGTATCTGAAAAGCTAGTCATAAGTTACAAAGTATTTCAGCGGCTTGTGTTAAAGTTTCGTCGTCCTTTGCAAAGCAGAACCGTAAATAATGATGATCAGTTTGATTCTGATAAAAAACGCTGATGGGTATGCTAGCCAGTTTTTTCTTTTGAGTCAAGTATTCAGCCAGCTTTCTATCAGGCATATCCGAATATGGCTGATAAGAAAACAATTGAAAATAGGTGCCTTTGGAAGGCAGAGGAGTAAAAGGCGTGGACTGCGTCAATCTTAAAAAGAGGTCTCTCTTGTTTTGATAAAAATCCGCCAGAGGCTGATAGCTATTAAGTGAACGCATATAATCTGCCAGAGCCAATTGAGTAGGCGTGTGCACGCTAAACTGTATATACTGGTGAACCTTTCTAACTTCGGTACTTAAATATGCCGGGGCGACAAAGTAGCCTACCTTCCAGCCCGTAGCATGAAAAGTTTTGCCAAAAGAAAATACCGCTATACTCCTTTGGGCTAGCTCCTGGTGCCTAAGGACACTTTGGTGAAGCGCGCCGTCAAATATAATGTGCTCATAAACCTCATCGCTTAGTACAATAATGTTAGTATTGCGAGTCAAGTTGGCCAAAATCTGTATGTCTTCTTCCGTAAGAATATTACCGCTCGGATTGTGGGGTGTATTGATAATAATCATCCTTGTCTTAGAAGAGATTTTATCTTCAACCTTATTCCAGTCTATTGAAAAATCTTTGGCACTTAAAGCTATAGGTATAGCTATTCCTCCATTAAGCTTAACAGAAGGAATATAGCTATCGTAGGCTGGCTCAAAGAGTATAACTTCATCACCTTTTTGCACAAAAGCACTTATGCTTGCATGCAGGGCTTCAGTAGCACCTGCTGTTACAGTTACTTCAGTTTCAGGCTCTACATATTTACTGTAAAGACGATATATTTTTTCTGCAATTTGTTGGCGAAGCATCAGCATACCAGCCATGGGAGCATACTGGTTGTTTCCGCTTTGCATATGTTCATTTACCAGTGCTAAGAGTCTTGAAGGTACCGAAAAGTCGGGAAACCCCTGGGAGAGGTTAATGGCATCGTAATCGGATGCCATTTTAGACATGACAGAAAAAATGGTAGTGCCGGTATCAGGAAGTTTAGAACTAAAACCGGCAATATCAGAATTGAGCAAAATATTATCTTTTGGCTAATTTGGGAGGAAGCTTCACCTTATAGTTGGCGTCAACTTTACCCTGGGTAATATTATTTAGTTTTCCTTTTATCAGGCGCTTTTTAAGCCCTTTGATATGATCGGTAAACAAAACCCCTTCTATATGATCAAACTCATGCAGCACAATACGGGCGGGCATATCATCAAGAGTTTCTGTATGCTCCTCCCAGTTTTCATCAAAATAGCGTATAGTAATAGTTTCAGAACGAGAAACATCGGCCCGAACACCAGGTATGCTTAAGCAACCTTCCTCAAAGGCCCACTCTTCTCCTTCGTAAGACAAAATCTCCGGATTAATGAAAACACGCTTAAAACCCTCATCTTCTTCATCATCTTCCATAGGCCCACTGTCTACGACGAACATACGAAGACTTTTACCAATTTGTGGAGCAGCAAGGCCAACACCACTAGCCTGGTACATAGTCTCAAACATGTCTTCGCTCAGCTTTTTTACATCAATTGAATGGGGCTCAATATCTTCTGCGGGCTTTTTTAATACGGGGTCGCCATATAATACGATCGGATAAATCATTCTTAAAACTGCTTCTTTTCTAAATAAGATTGTAAAATAATAGTAGCACTTACCTTATCCACATTGCCTTTTTCTCTACGATATTTTCTGGAAGTACCTCCTTCTATCATAGCATCTAAAGCCTGCTTAGAGGTAAATCTTTCGTCCTGCAAATGTACAGATTGTGCCGGAAAAGTTTTTTTCAGTTTTTTAACAAAGCCCTGCACCGGTTTGGTTGCATCAGTATTTGAATTGTCCAGATTTTTAGGCATGCCTACAACAAAAGCCTCTACTTCTTCTGCCTGGCAGTATTCCTGTAAAAACTGAAAAATTAAATGGGTACGCACAGTTTCCAGAGGAGATGCAATAATTTGTAGTGGGTCTGTAGTTGCTAGCCCTACCCTTTTAGTCCCAAAATCAATTCCAATAACTCTGCTCATGCCTTAGTTCATACGGGATTTGTCCCTAAAAAATTTGCGTACCTGTTTCTCTAACATTAAAGCTTTAGGAAAAAGGATTTCATTTTCTATGCTGGCATGGGTTTTAAGTTCTTTCTCAAAATGCTGCAACTCGGCAAAGACAACCCTTAAATGAAGGCTATTAATATTTTTAGTATTGTAGTCATTAGTAATATTGCGAATCCCCTTCATCTCATCATCGTCTACATCGTGGCTAATAGCAAAATCCTGAATAGAATATTTTTCCATATCAAAATAAAGCTTATTAGCTGACTGGGGAGTCATTAGAGCATCTTGGAGAGAACTGATATATGAGAAAAACTCATCCTCCTCCTGATAGATGTGGTAAATCAGGTCTTCTACAAAGAGAGGAAATATAAACTGCAAGTCTTCTACTATAGGCTTGTATTCCGTAGGCTGCAAGTTTTTTATAAGCTTGCTTAGGTACGGAAGTCTATCTTTTATAAAGATAAAATGAGTATGCTTCAGATACTCAATAATTACATCTATCGGGTAAGCAGATAAGGCCGGATGAGTATCTACATCTGAACTGCTAACAGACTCCAGACTATGGATCACCTGCTTTACATCTAGGCCTTTTTCTGAACACACCTGCTCTAGGGTTTTCTCATCATAATCATAAAATTTGATACCAAAGTAGTAGAGCACAGATGCATAGGCATAGTTCTCATCTACTATATCAGTAATACGTTTATTGGTATCAATATTCATTGGTCTTCTAGTCTGCATAGGAAACGCTTTCTCCTTCAATATTTGTATAAAGCCAAAAGAGAAATCAAAAATAGCATATTAAATAAAATTAACGCTTTGTAATTTTATATACAACTTAAGAGAACGAATGAATGATATTTATGTTTATTTAGTATATAATTGATAAATTGGTAGTTTAGGCGCTTAAATATTGCATTGCTCTAGCGGCTCCTTAACTTAGTCTTGAATACTTTTAAATCTCAATACAGTGAGTAAAAATAAAAACTCTGACTTTCAGATACGCCTTCCTATTTTTATCACCCTGGCAGTAGCAGCAGGTATACTTATCGGGGCAACCATGGCAGGAGGCGATAATTCTTCTAACAATCTTATAAGTAGTTATCTAAAATTTAAAGATATTCTTACGTACATCCAACGCGATTATGTAGATGAGGTTGATACAGATGAACTGGTAGAAACGGCCATTACAAAAATGCTGGAGGAACTGGATCCTCACTCGGTATACATACCAGCCGAAGAGTTGGAGATTGCCAAATCGCAGTTAGAAGGTGAGTTTGAAGGTATAGGTATAGAGTTCAATATTATTAAAGATACTATATATGTAGTAGCGCCTCTTAGTGGAGGTCCTTCAGAAGAAGTAGGGCTGATTAGTGGAGATAAAATAGTAAAGGTTGATGGAGAAACTGTAGCTGGTATTGGCATAGATAATCAGGATGTTTTTGAGCTGCTTCGCGGACCAAAGGGTAGCAAAGTAGAAGTTAGCATAAAGCGTAGAGGAGCAAAAGAACTTAAAGACTTTACTATTATCCGTGATAAAATACCACAGGAGTCGGTAGATGCTAGCTATATGGTGAATGAAGAAGTTGGCTACATTAAGGTAAGCCGTTTTGCTGCTACCACTTACGATGAGTTCAAAGAAGCATTACAGGAACTGAAAGGCAAAGGTATGAAAAAATTGATCCTTGACCTTCAGCACAATCCTGGTGGTTACATGGATAGAGCTATCAATATGGTAGATGAACTTCTTTCAGATAATAAATTAATCGTGTATACCGAAGGTAAGCAGCCCCGCTATAACTCTGAAGCCCGTGCTTACAAAGAAGGAATATTTGAAAAGAATCCTGTGATTGTATTAATTGATGAAGGTAGCGCTTCCGCCTCTGAAATCGTTGCAGGTGCACT